>CP012849.1 GCA_002074035.1 Candidatus Riesia sp. GBBU
AACAAGCTAAAATTAGCTTCATAAAAAATTTACTACAGTATTCTTAAATATAAGATAAACTCTCGGGTAAATTAGTACCAGTAAGCTAAACATATCGCTATGCTTGCACATCTGGCCTATCAACGTCCTGATCTAGAACGTCCCTTACAACCATAAAAGGTTAGGGAAGATTAATCTTGAAGTAAGCTTCCCGCTTAGATGCTTTCAGCGGTTATCTGTTCCATACGTAGCTACCAGGCAATGCCATTGGCATGACAACCTGAACACAATTGGTATGTCCACTCCGATCCTCTCGTACTAGGAGCAGCTCTTCTCAATCTTCCTACGCCCACGACAGATAGGGACCGAACTGTCTCACGACGTTCTAAACCCAGCTCGCGTACCACTTTAAATGGCGAACAGCCATACCCTTGGGACCTGCTTCAGCCCCAGGATGTGATGAGCCGACATCGAGGTGCCAAACACCGCCGTCGATATGAGCTCTTGGGCGGTATTAGCCTGTTATCCCCGGAGTACCTTTTATCCGTTGAGCGATGGCCCTTCCATTCGGAACCACCGGATCACTAAGACCTACTTTCGTATCTGCTCGCGTTGTATCGCTCGCAGTTAAGCTGGCTTATGCCTTTGCACTAACCTTACGATTTCCAACCGTAATTAGCCAACCTTTGTACTCCTCCGTTACATTTTAGGAGGAGACCACCCCAGTCAAACTACCCACCAGAAAATGTCCTCAATCCGGATAACGGATTTGAGTTAGAATATAAAACATAAAAGGGTGGTATTTCAACGACGGCTCCATATGGACTTGCGACCATATTTCTCAGCCTCCCACCTATTCTACACATCCATATCTTATATTCAATATCAAGCTATAGTAAAGGTTCACGGGGTCTTTCCGTCTTGCCGCGGGTACACTGCATCTTCACAGCAATTTCAATTTCACTGAGTCTCAGGTGGAGACAGTCTGGCCATCATTATGCCATTCGTGCAGGTCGGAACTTACCCGACAAGGAATTTCGCTACCTTAGGACCGTTATAGTTACGGCCGCCGTTCACTGGGGCTTCAATCAAGAGCTTTACTAAAATTAGTTAACACTATCAATTAACCTTCCAGCACCGGGCAGGCTTCACACTGTATACGTCCACTTTCGTGTTTGCACAGTGCTGTGTTTTTAATAAACAGTTGCAGCCAGCTTGTATCTTAGACTGATTTCAGCTATAAGCGAAAAGCTTTTCACCTAATTTCAGCGTACCTTCTCCCTAAGTTACGGCACTATTTTGCCTAGTTCCTTCACCTGAGTTCTCTCAAGCGCCTTAGTATTCTCTACCCAACTACCTGTGTCGGTTTGTGGTACGATTAAAGTTAATCATTACGTTTAGAGGGTTTTCTTGGAAACTGGTAATCAACAAACTTCGTCAAGTTAATGACTCGTGTTCACATCTCGATATCTAAGATCAATCGGATTTTCCTGATCGATCTATCTACATGTTTAAACCGGGAATATCCGTCACCCGGATTGTCTAACCAATTTCGTCTCCCCATCACTGATTAACATTAGTACGGGAATATTAACCCGTATTCCATCGACTACGCTTTTCAGCCTCGCCTTAGGGATCGACTAACCCTGCCTTGATTACCATTGGACAGGAAACCTTAGTTTTTCGGCGAGTAGGTTTTTCACCTACTTTATCGTTACTCATGTCAGCATTCGCACTTCTGATACCTCCAACAAATCTTTCAATTTATCTTCAACGGCGTACAGAACGCTCCTCTACCCAGTAGTTATAATTACGTAACTACTGTCATAGCTTCGGTATGTAATTTAAGCCCCGATACATCTTCCGCGCAGATTGACTAGACCAGTGAGCTGTTACGCTTTCTTTAAATGATGGCTGCTTCTAAGCCAACATCCTGGCTGTTTTTGCCCTTCCACTTCGTTTTCCACTTAATTACAATTTTGGGACCTTAGCTGATGATCTGGGTTGTTTCCCTTTCCACGACGGACATTAGCACCCGCCGTGTGTCTCCCATGATCACATTCTTCGGTATTCGTAGTTTGCATCAGAATAGGAAACCACAAGATTTCCTAATCAGAAACAGTGCTCTACCCCCGAAGATGAAAACATGAGGCGCTACCTAAATAGCTTTCGAGGAGAACCAGCTATCTCCCGGTTTGATTGGCCTTTCACCCCTAACCACAAGTCATCCGCTAATTTTTCAACATTAGTCGGTTCGGCCCTCCAATTAGATTTACTTAATCTTCAGCCTGCTCATGGCTAGATCACCGGGTTTCGGGTCTATATCCTGCAACTGACTCGCCCTGTTAAGACTCGGTTTCCCTGCGGCTCCCTAAAAAAGTTAACCTTGCTACAGAATATAAGTCGCTGACCCATTATACAAAAGGTACGCAGTCACTTCTTTCAAAGAAATCTTCTTTTACTTAAAGCTCCTACTGCTTGTACGTACATGGTTTCAGGTTCTATTTCACTCCCCTAACAGGGGTTCTTTTCACCTTTCCCTCACGGTACTAGTTCACTATCGGTCAATCAGTAGTATTTAGCCTTAGAGGATGGTCCCCCTATATTCAAACAAGATAACACGTGTCTCGTTCTACTCATCAAGTTTCTACAAATAAAGTTTTTAAATACTGGGCTATCACCTTTTTCGCTAGTCTTTCCAGATCTATTTTTTAAAATCTTTTATTGTTTTTAAACTTTGGGCTGTTCCCTTTTCGCTCGCCGCTACTATGGGAATCTCATTTTGATTTCTTTTCCTCGAGTTACTAAGATGTTTCAATTCTCTCGGTTTACTTCGTTTAACTATATATTCATTAAACGATAACACGTAAGTGTTAGGTTTCCCCATTCGGATACCATTAGCTATATCGCTTCTTATCAGCTTACTAATGATTTTCGCAGATTAGCACGTCCTTCATCGTCTCTGATTGCCAAGGCATTCACCATGCACGCTTTCTATTTATCGTTAAAATAAAAAGATCTTTAAAATCTTTCGATAAAGAATACTAATAAATCTTTATGATGCGTGTATTTAGCTTGTTCTAATTGTTAAAGAGCATAAAATTAAAATTTTTTATGGAGCTAAGCGGAATCGAACCGCTGACCTTCTGATTGCAAAACAGATGCTCTACCGTCTAAGCTATAGCCCCAATTTATTAAAATATATAAACATGAAGACAAACCATAATATCTTTTACTGTTTTTTCTAATATGTCTATGAGCACTTACTGTATAAAAAATAAGGAGGTGATCCAACCACAGGTTCCCCTACGGTTACCTTGTTACGACTTCACCCCAGTTATGAATCATAAAGTGGTAAGTGCTGTCCATTTGGTTCAGCTACTTGCTTCTTTTACAACTCACTTCCATGGTGTGACGGGCGGTGTGTACAAGGCCCGAGAACGTATTCACCGCGACATGCTGATTCGCGATTACTAGCGATTCCGACTTCATGGAGTCGAGTTGCAGACTCCAATCTGGACTACGATATACTTTCTGAGTTCCGCTTCCCTTTATAGGATTGCTTCTCTCTGTATATACCATTGTAGCACGTGTGTAGCCCTACTCGTAAGGGCCATGATGACTTGACGTCGTCCTCTCCTTCCTCCGATTTATCACCGGCAGTCTCCTTTGAGTTCCCGACTTAATCGATGGCAACAAAGGATAAGGGTTGCGCTCGTTGCGGGACTTAACCCAACATTTCACAACACGAGCTGACGACAGCCATGCAGCACCTGTCTCAAAGTTCCCTAAGGCAAATAAACATCTCTGTTTACTACTTTGGATGTCAAGAGTAGGTAAGGTTTTTCGCGTTGCATCGAATTAAACCACATGCTCCACCGCTTGTGCGGGCCCCCGTCAATTCATTTGAGTTTTAATCTTGCGACCGTACTCCCCAGGCGGTCGATTTAACGCGTTAGCTACGGAAGCCATAATTTTACTTGCATTACAACCTCCAAATCGACATAGTTTACAGCATGGACTACCAGGGTATCTAATCCTGTTTGCTACCCATGCTTTCGCGCATCAGCGTCAGTTTTTGTCCAGGGAGTCGCCTTCGCCACTGGTATTCTTCCATATCTCTACGCATTTCACCGCTACACATGGAATTCTACTCCCCCCTACAAAACTCTAGAAAACTAGTTTTAAATGCAGTTCCTAATTTAAGATTAGGTATTTCACATCTAACTTAATTTACCGCCTACTCGCCCTTTACGCCCAGTAATTCCGATTAACGCTCGCACCCTCCGTATTACCGCGGCTGCTGGCACGGAGTTAGCCGGTGCTTCTTCTGTTACTAACGTCATGCAATATAATTATTAGTTATATTGGTTTCTTCGTAACTGAAAGTACTTTACAACCCAAAGGCCTTCTTCATACACGCGACATAGCTGCATCAGGCTTTCGCCCATTGTGCAATATTCCCCACTGCTGCCTCCCGTAGGAGTCTGGGCCGTGTCTCAGTCCCAGTGTGGCTGGCCGTCCTCTCAGACCAGCTAGAGATCGTAGCCTAGGTAAGCCATTATCTTACCTACTAGCTAATCTCGTGTGAGCTCATCTAAAGACGTGAGGCTAAAAAAGTTTAGTGTCCCCACTTTTCTCCTGAGAGTATTTATGCGGTATTACCTATCGTTTCCAATAGCTATCCCCCATCTTTAGGCAGATTCTCACATTTTACTCACCCGTTCGCCGCTATTCAGTAAGAAAAAATTACTGATATCGCACGACTTGCATGTGTTAAGCCTGTCGCTAGCGTTCAATCTGAGCCATGATCAAACTCTTCAAAATGTTTCTTAAAGAGATTGTAATATAATTAAACAACATTATATTCAATCTATTAAGATATTACTTCTATACTTCTAGTAAGTGCTCAAAATTTTAAAATCTATCTAGTAAATCCAAAAAATTTAATATGTAAGAAAAAATTTGTTTTTTCTTGTTCTTACTTTTAGTATTCTATCTTTTTTAATTTCTTTCGACAATATTTTTTTGGATAATAAGTTCATTATTTTTTCTTGTATTACTTTATCTAAATTTTTTAATCCAAAGTTTTTATCGAATCCAATTTCACTCAATTTTGTTATTACAGAAGATAGTGGTAAAACTTTATAACCAAGTTCTTTTGTTTTGTTAAGTATTTTTGTAAGCTTATTTTTCACTATATATTTAATTTGATTATTACTAAGTTGATTAAAAATTACAATATCGTCAATTATTTTAATAAAATCTACATCAAAAATATGAAGAATAGAGTCTAATGAAATTTCCCGAATTTCGTCGTATTTCGATTGCTTAAATCTTTCTCTTATTATATAAGAGATAATATTTGATTCCATAACTATTATTATATTTGAATGATTTATTGTCTTATCGTCAAGATCAACAAATTTTTTATTTTTTAATATTTTCATAAGAAAATTAATAATATTTTTATCAGCTTGTTCAATATTTTTTAATAGAATTATGCAACTAGGATATATTTCAAGTTTTTTTATTAAAATTCCACGTTTATTATTTAATGACTTAGATTTACTTCCTATAAAGTCATATATTGAATTTTCATTACTGTAGTTTGACATGTTAATTTCTACTAAAGTATCTTCACTATTAAACAAAAATCTTGAAAGTATTTTACATAATTTAGTTTTTCCAATTCCTTTTGGTCCAAGAAATAAAAATGAAATAATTTTATTCTTCGAACTTGATGAAAAAGTTTGATTTCTAATAATTGTATTCGAAACTCTAACAATTGCATTATTTTGTCCAATAATATTTTTTCTTATTTCTCTTTCAATGAAAGTTAATTTTTCTTTTTCATTTTCTAATATTAGATTAATTGGTATTCCTTCGTCTTTAGAAATAATTTTTGCTATTTCAAGTTTTGTTACCTTATTATTTAATAGTTTTTTCCATTTAATTTCTTTTTTTTGTATGTATGAGATTCTTTTATTTAATAAAGGAATCATTTTTTTTTGTAATTCATAAATTTTAAAGAAACTTTTGTTTCTTTTAGCTAGCTCCAATTTATTTTTAAGTTTTATTACTTTATTTTTAATGGTTTTAACATATTGAATTATTTCTCTTTCTTTTTTTAATTTGTTTCTTAAATCTAAAAGTTCATTTTTTTTTTGTATTATTTGTTTTATAATATTTTTTACTTTATTTTCATTTGTTTTATTGTTTGTGTGATCTAGAAAAGCTTTCTTCATTTCTAATTTTTCAATTTTATTTATTACTTTACGTAAAAACTTCGGATTAGAATCTATTTTAACTTTTACCATAGCACTAGCTCTGTCAATTAAATCTATTGCTTTACCAGGTAAAACTTTATCCTTAATAAAACGATTAGAAAAATTGTAAGCTGCTAAAATTGCTGAACTTGTTATTTGAACATTATAGAATAATTCATATTTATATTTCATATTTTCCAATATGGAAACTGTTTGTTTCTCTGTAGGTTCTTTTATATATATTTTTTGAAACCTTCTATCTAATATAGAATCTGGTAATATATAACTTATATATTTACTTTTTGAAGTTGTACCTATACAATACACATGTCTTTTATCAATTTTGCTCTTTAATTTTTTTATAATCTTCAAATTTTTACTAATTTTTTTGTAGAATATTTCATGTAAATTTTCGATAAAAATAATAACATTTGTATTTCCTCTGATCTTTGAGAGAATTCTATTTATTTTATGTAAAAGTTTTTTAGAATATTCTATTTCTTTTAGTATATCGTTTAATTTTATATAAAGAATTTTTTTATTTATTAGTTCTTTTGGGACTTTCCTATCTATAATTCTTTTTACGAGTCCGTAAACAATAGATTTTTTACCTATTCCATTTTCTCCAATAAGTATCGGATTATTTTTTGTTTTTCTATAAAAAATTTGAATAATATCTTCTATCTCTTTTTTTAATATAATTACAGAATTTAATTTTCCTTCTTCTTCTATTCTATTTAAATTTATAATATATTGCTTGAGCATTTTATTATAATCCTATTTAAAAATTAAAGTTTAAGAAATTTTTTGTAAAGTAATTAGTCAACTAAAATAGAATTTAAGAAAAATTTAATATGCTTTATGAATTTTTTCTTAAAAATGATATCAGAGACAACATATTTTCAGGTAATTTAGCTTTTAATATAATTTTATTTTTTTTGATCGGATGAAAAAATTCTATTTTTTTAGAATGAAGCGCTAACTTTCTAAATATATCAGAATAATAAATTTTATTATTGAAGAATCTATTATAAACTTCATCTCCTACAATTGGATGACCAATTGACTCCATATGGACACGTATTTGATGTGTTCTTCCAGACTTCGGTATTATTTTTAATCTTGTATGATTTAGAAAATATTCCAAAACCTTGTAAAAAGTAATTGATGATTTTCCATTAGGATGAATAGACATTTTTGTTCTTCTTATTGGATGTCTTAAAATTCTTTTATTAACTATCCCATCTGAACAAACTATTTTCTCAACTATAGCTTCATATTCTTTATATACTTTTCTTAATTTGAAATCTTCAATTAGTTTCATTTGCGAATTTAAATCTTTTGCTATAATTAACGCTCCTGTAGTATTTTTGTCTAATCTGTGCACTATACCGCCTCTGAAAATTTTTTTATTTTCAGGATAATAATACAAAATTGAGTTTAATAAAGTATGTTCTTCATTTTTATGTCCTGGATGTACAGTAATTCCATATTGTTTATTTATAACTAATATATATTTATCTTCATAAATAATTTTTATTGGAATTTTTTTGGCTTTTATTGATTTTTCTCGTTTCTTTTTTACTTTTATTTCAACTAGAAAACTTCCAGAAATATTTTTTTTTGGACTATTAATAATTTTATGATTTATTCTAACTTTATTTTTTAATATCCAATTTTTTATTCTTGTACGAGAATATTCAGGTAAAAACTCAGATAAATATTTGTCCAATCTGTTTTTACCTTTTTTAAAAAAAATTTTTTTTCTAAAATTTAGCAAATAACACATATTGATAACAATTTTTTAAAAACTAAGTTTTTTTCTAAAATAGGAATAAAAATTATGAATAAATTTTTGATTTTTTATAAAATAAACATTTTATTTAAAAGTTTTACATATTTTAAGTATAAAATTTTTAGTTAAAAAATGAAAAATTCAAAATATCATAAATATTTCAAACAATTAAATAAATCATTAAAATAAAATTCCATAATTTTCATAAAATATAATAAATTCATTTAAGTGAATAATAGATTGAAAATTTCAACAGTTAAATTTATTAATTTCTATCTTGTAGTATTTTTATTAGAATTTTTATTAAAATTTATTTTTTCTTTAATTTTGATAAGTTTTTTACTTACATTCCTTAAGAAATATAACTTAGATTTTCTAACAATTCCTGAACGTTTGACATAGATTTCCTTAATAGCCGGAGAGTAAGTACTGAAAGTTTTTTCTACACCTTCAGATCCAAAATTTTTTCTCACTGTAAATGAAGAACTTATACCTTTTTTTCTAATTGATATAACTATTCCATCAAATGTCTGTATTCTCTTTTTAGATCCATCTACTATCCAAACTTTAACATTAACCGTATCACCAACATGAAAAACAGGAACACGTATATTCTTAATTTGATCTAATTCAATTTGATAAATAAATTGATTTTTCATATTTATGAATTCCTAAAACTTAGTTAAAATCTATGAATATTTTAACAATAGATTATTTATTTTTTATTTAAAGTTTTCAACAAATTTGGTTTTTTAATTAAGGTGTTTTTAAGTGCTTGTTTCTTTCTCCAGCAAAGTATCTTCTTATGATTTCCAGACAGTAAAACTTCTGGAACTTTAATCCCATTAAATATACTAGGTCTTGTGTAATTTGGATAATCTAACATACAATTAAAAAAAGATTCTTGCTCTCTTGAATTACTGTTATTAAAATAATATGGTAGTTCTTTAGAAATTAAATCAATTAATATAATCGCAGCTAATTCACCTCCACTAATTACGTAGTCTCCTATAGATAATTCTTCATCTACGAAATTATCTATAATTCTTTCATCGATTCCTTTATATCTTCCACATAAAAAGATAATTCTTTTCTTTTTAATAAAATTTTTTATTTTCTTGCTATTCAATAGTTTACCTTGAGGAGATAAGTAAACAACAATAGTATCATTTCCAATTTTTTTTTTCGCTACATTAATTGCGTGAAAAACCGGTTCGATCATAACGACCATCCCTGGTCCTCCGCCATATGGACGATCATCAACCATCCTATTTTTCTTTTTAGAAAAATCTCTAATATTAAAATTATATATTTCTAAGTGTCCAGAACATATTAATTTTTTTACTATTCCATATTTTACAAAATTAGTAATTATTTCTGGGAAAAAACTGATAATTCCAATTTTCATTTTTCATCATTTATTACAAATTATGAGTTATTATTATCTTTTTAGATAAGATATTAACAGTTTTAATTGTTTTACCAATCAAAAATGGAATCAAAATTTCCTTTTTCTTGTTAGAAAACTCATGTTTTAATACTAAAACATCATTAGAACCTGTTTCAATCAAATATTTAACTATACCTATATATCTGCCTAAACCGTCAAAAACTTTACAATTTATCAAATCCTTCCAATAATACTGATTATCTTTTAATTTTGGTAACATTTTTTCTTTAATCATGATTCTAGAGTTCATAAGTTTAGAGGCAGAGCATCTATCATCAATATTTATTATTTTTACTAGAAAAAAATTTTTTTTGCTATTAGTTAATTTTTTAATTTTTATAAAATTAAAAAATTTTTTTTTATTATCCAATATTTATAATTAAAAATTTCATCATCTTTCTCTGTATATGATATAATCTTTATTAATCCTTTTATACCATATGAAGAAACTACTTTTCCGATAGTAATTAAAAAATTTACAGAATCTATTTTCTTTGATTTACTTTTCATTTATATCCTTAGAAATATTTCTTTTAATTATATATGAAACTCTTTTAGAAACTTTTGCTCCAAAATTTATCCAGTGATTTAATCTTTTAATGTTTAATTGAATTCCTGATTTTTTTGATTTTAATGGATCAAAAAATCCTATTTTTTCTATAAATTTTCCATCCCTTGAATTAAGATTATTTGTTACAATTACTCTATAGAATGGTCTTTTTTTTCTTCCTAATCTTGATAGACGAATCTTTAACATATTTTATTCTCCATAAACGTCATTTTAGAAAAAAATTTGTATAATTATTCATGTAAATTAACATAAATATATTCAAAAATTAAACAAATTCTATTAAATTATTTTTAGAAAAATTAATTTTTGAAACACTAATCTTTTAGTTAAAAACCTAATATGAATTTTCATTAAATAAATAAATTTAATTTCTATTATAGAAACATTATGATAATACAAATAATTTCGAATGTTCTGAAAAATTTTTAATATATCAAACGATTAATTAAGACTACAAAACTTATTAGATTTTTAACAAAAAAATACCAATTAAATGAAATTCAAAATATTTATCAAAATCGTTAAACTAATTAATAATACAAAAATTCAACACTTATCTTTTTAAAAGATACAAAGTTAATTTGAAAATAAAATTTATGTACTACTAGATCTTTGCGTTTTCTTTAGAAATTCATTAAAACTAATCTTATCTTCTTTCTCAATTCTTTTTTGTTTAAAAACAGATTTATTTCTTTCTGTGATAAAATCAGATTCCTTAATAATTTCATAATACTCATTAATAGAATTTTCATGATATTTCATTGCTAAATTCAGTCCAAACTCTTTCATTCCATTCTGGATATTTTGTAAAATTCTACCAGAAAATGTCAATGTTGGATCTTTGATCATTTCAATTAAATTAAAGCAAGTTTTTTTATACTGAATATCACCTGTTATCTTATCTAGCAAATCTGCTAGCTTAACTAAATCGTTCATCAACATTTGACTCGTTTCTTGCAGAGAAATCCTTTTCGTGCCACAGTTCATTAATATTGATTTTTTTGGTTTTCTACCTTTAAGAGTAACTTGATTCCAATTTTTTAAACAACAATTTAATTCTTTTTCATTCATGAAAGGAGAATCTGCAAGTATACACCAAATTAAAAATAAATCTAAAAAATAAATTTGTAATTTATCTACTCCAATTGGATTGAAAGGATTAACATCTAAAGATCTGATTTCAATATATTCTATACCTTTTTTTAAAATTGAGTCTAATGTGGATATTCTACTTGATAGAATGCCTTTTGGTCTAATAGGAATGTAAAGCTCATTCTCTATTTGTAGAATATTCGTATTGATTTGCAATCTATTTCCTTTTCTGTCAAAGAGACTTATCTTTTCAAATTCTGGAGAAGATTTTTCTGTAGCTTTCTTTACAGATTTCACATAATTTGCCAAATTATTGAACGTAATTTTCAAATCATTTTTTAATTTAATTTTGTTGTACCCAAAATTGCTCATCCTTAATGATGTTGCATATGGTAAATAATACGTTTCATTAGAAGCTCTTTTAAAAGGAAAATTTATTTTATTTTCAATCAAATAAGATTTAAAAACCGCTGGAGAAGAACCAAATAAATATGGAATTATCCAACCAAATCTATAGTAATTTCTTATCATACAAAGATATCCGTATGATATTTTAGTATTTTTATTTTTTATATTTTGAGCTTCAATAATAGTTTTCCAAAACTTTCTAGAAAAAGAAAAGTTATAATGTATGCCAGATATTATCTGCATAAAAGGACCATATCTACTTCTCAATCCTCTTCTGTAAAGAGTCTTAAACTTTCCAATATTAGAGCTTCCATACTTTGCTAACAGAATATCTTCTTTTTTTCTTACATAACATGGCATACTAAATGGCCACATTAGTTCTTTTTTAAGGTTTTTTGCAGTATGACGATATAAATCTCTTAAAAAAGATAAAACATATTCTATATTCTTACTTACCGGAGTCACAAATTCTAATAAAGACTCAGAAAAATCTGTTGTAATCCAAGAATGTGTTAAAGGCTTACCTAAATTTTCCGGATGATTCGACTTAGCAATAGTTCCATCATAGTTAATTCTTAATGTTTCTCTTTCTATTCCTCTATATAACTCAAGCAAAACATTAGGATTACTTTCTAATTTTTGAATTGATTTTGATATATTAGGAAAATCTACTACCATATAAATTTCTCAATTTACTAATAGATTTTTATGTAATTATTTTAACTATTAGATTTGTCTTGCATTAACAAAATTTTTATTCATAAATATAAAAGTATTTGAATCGCATCCAGAAGGATTCGAACCTCCGACCTCTCGGTTCGTAGCCGAGTGCTCTGTCCAACTAAGCTATGGATGCGCAAATATTCGGTGAGAGAGGGATTCGAACCCTCGATGTAATAAAATCACATACTCCCTTAGCAGGAGAGCGCCTTAAACCTCTCGGCCATCTCACCAAATTAAAGTTTTTAATTTTTAGATGTTTATATATTAAAAGTTTTCTATATTTAAAGAAACATTAAAATAAAACAAATACTTAAAATGTTTGTAAAATTTATCAGGTTTTTATATTAAATTAACATATGTTTTAAAATATATCTTAATACATTTAATATACTTAAAAGTTAAATAATTTATCAAATTAATTGATTTTTGATTTATAATATTTAACAAAAATTACTAATCTGAATTATTTTTTTTTTCATCCTGAATTTTCTGGTAAATCTCTTCTCTGTGTATAGAAATTTTTTTAGGTGCGTTCACTCCTATACGAACTTGATTTCCTTTAACTCCTAAAACAGTTACAGTTATCTCATCTCCTATAATTAACATTTCGCCTATTCGACGAGTGAGAATTAACATTGTTTTCTCCTTTTAATGATTAAATATCTAATAGATATCCGATTTAAATTTCCAATATTTACTTTATATAATTTACTAAATTTCTTAAAATTATTAAAATCTAATCATTAAATAAAAAAAACTTTTCTACCGAGTTTTGTATTAGTGACAATAATTCACAACAATTATCTTTTAAATTATTTTCTTTTTTATAAATTTGCATTATTTTTCTATTGCCCCATCTTTTCCATTTTTGTTTTTCATATATGTTATCAAATAAATCATCTGTAGATATTATATGTAATAAATCTTCAGTAACACTAAAAATTAAATTCAGTTCATTATTATTTCTAACAAGAAGAACAATAATTAAAGATTTTTCTAAACTATTAATTTTTTCTACAATACTTTTTAAAAATCTTCTATGTATATCATTTAATTGATAGATTAACAAACTAAAGTTTTTAAATCTTTTTATTCTTTCTATTAGCTTTCTTGTGGTTTTTAAAGAAATGTTTTTTTCAATATAAAACACAGATTTTTTTAACATATTTCTTTCAATTAAAATTTTATTAACCCTACTTTCAATTTCTGAATAATTACAATTAATCTTTTTTCTTATCTTATCTAAGATAAAAATCTTTTTTTGAACATTTTCTACAGATTTTTCTCCTGTTGTTGCTCGTATTCTTCTAATTCCATAAGATATTCCAAATTCTTTTTCAATTTTAAAAAATCCTATTTCTCCTGTACTATTTGCATGAGTTCCTATGCATAGCTCAGATGAAAAATCTGAAATATTAACAACATTTACTTTGTTTGGATATTTTTTTAAAGGATCAATAAAAATATTCTTATTTATTGCATCATTAAGTTTCATTACAGAAGTAACAATAGGATAATTACATTGGATTTTAGAATTTACTATGTTTTCAATATGAAATATTTGTTCAATTGTTAGCGGAAAATAGTTTGAAAAATCAAATTGTATATAATTCTCATTTATTAATGAACCCATTTGCATAATTCTTTTATTGACAGATTTATTTAGAGCATAATGTAATAAATGAGTTGCAGAATGATTATTGCTTATTTTTAATTTTCTTTTAATATCAACATTAATATCAACTAAATCTCCTACCTTAATTGATCCTTTTATAACATGTCCAAAATGTAAGATTAATTCATTACTTTTCTTTGTATTCTTAACTTCAAATACAGCATATTTACTAATAATGGTTCCAGAATCTCCAACTTGTCCACCAGATTCATGATAGAAAACTGTCTTATTCAAAACAATTGCTCCAAAATCGTTTTTCTTTATTTCATTCCTTATCTTATTCTTATAGAAAATCGATACAATAACACTTTGCGATATATCCATTGATTCATATTCTATATATTTAGTGTAATTTTTTTTTTTTGTAAAATATGAAAAATTATAAGAACTAAAATTTTTCTGTTTTTCTGAAAGAAATTTTTGTCTCTTCAAAAGAGAATCAAATTCTAATTTATTAATCTTTATTTTTTTCTTTTTGCAAAAATCATTTGTCAAATCATATGGAAATCCATATGTATCATGTAATTTAAATGCTATCTTACCAGGAAGTTCATTATTCTTTATTTTAGATAGTTCTTCATTTAAGATGTCAATTCCTTTTAATAAAACCTTAAAAAATTTACTTTCTTCTTTAAGAATTACATTTTGTATGTGCATACTATCATTTCTTGATATAATCAATATGTTTCTCATAATATTTATTACTGGATCGACAAGCTTGTATAAAAATGGGCTATTGATTCCCAACAAATATCCATGATAAGAAGCACGTCGAATTATTTTTCTTAAAATATATTCTCTTCCTAAATTTCCAGGATTCACTCCTTCATTAATTAAAAATACAATAGATCTAATATGATCAATAATTACATTTAATGATTTAATATTATACTTTTCTAAAGTAAAAATTTTTAGAAATTCACTAATCAGTTCTTTAAATATATCAATACTATAGTTAGATTTTACATCTTGTAAAATCGAAGATATTCTTTCAAGACCCATACCAGAATCGACAAAAAATTTATTTAATTTTCGAAATTCTCCATTCTTTTCTTTATTGTATTGTATGAAGACTATGTTCCATACTTCAAAACAATCTTTACTATGTGAAATAAAAATTTTTGAATCTTTAAATGATTTATTTCTGTCTACATAAAATATTTCTGTACATGGACCACATGGTCCAAAATCTCCCATTCTCCAAAAATTTTCAGATTCAAAGAAATTATCTTTTTCCTTTCCAACTCTTAAAATTTGATATTCATGTACTCCAACTATTTTGTTCCATATCTTATATGATTCTTCATCATCTTTATGAACTGTGATCAAGAATCTTTCTTTAGATATATTAAACCATTCTTTGCTAGTTAACAGTTCCCAAGAAAATTCAATTGCCTCTTTTTTAAAATAATCACCAAAACTAAAGTTTCCTAGCATTTCAAAGAATGTATGGTGTCTTCTAGAATATCCAATTTTATTTAAATCATTATGTTTACCTCCTGTTCTTATACACTTTTGTGCTGTAGCAACCTTCGGATAAATTATCCTCTCTGTACCCAAAAATATATTTTTGAACTGATTCATTCCAGAATTAACAAATAGTAAAGTTGGATCATTTTCCATAATTATGGAACTTCCATGAAGAATTTTATGATTTTTTAGTTTAAAAAATTCTAAAAATTCTTGACGTATTTCATTAAGTTTTTTTTTTTTCATAAAATGTTATATATTTCTTTCAATATAAAATTAATCTATAAATTTCTAACTAATCTAAAACTTTGAGAAATTTACTAAAAAATAAATAAGTTTTTTACATAAATCATCTGAAACTTTTACAAATATTATTTTTTTTTAATTAAAATCTCTCTGATTTTTTCATTTACTTCAGTAAAAACTTTATTGTTTTCCTTAAAAAAATTTGTTACCTGAATTTTTCCCTGTCCAATCTTTTTACCATTATAACTGTACCAAATTCCAGATTTTTCTATTATCTTACTTTTAATTCCTAACTCTAAAGTTTCTAAATAGATATTAATACCTTTTCCATATAAAATTTGGAATTCAGCTTGTTTGAATGGAACAGCTACCTTATTTTTTACTACTTTAACTCTAGTTTCGCTTCCGATAATTTCTTCTCCAATTTTTACGGAGCCAATTCTCCTGATATCAAGTCTTAAAGAAGCATAAAATTTTAATGCATTTCCTCCAGTTGTAATTTCAGGGTTTCCAAACATAACACCAATTTTCATTCTTATTTGATTAATAAAGATTAACAAAGTATTAAATTGTTTTAGATTACCAGATAATTTTCTCATTGCTTGACTCATCATTCTAGCGGCTAGTCCTATATGCGAGTCTCCAATTTCACCATCGATTTCAGCTTTTGGTGTTAGTGCAGCTACAGAATCAACTACAATAACATTTACTTCTCCAGAACGAATTAACAAATCACATATTTCAAGTGCTTGCTCTCCAGTATCTGGTTGAGAACAAAGAAGATTATCAATATCAACACCTAATTTTCTGGCATAATTAGGATCTAGTGCATGTTCTGCATCAATAAAGGCACAAATTTTATTCTCTTTTTGAGCAGATGAAATAATTTGTAAAGTTAGTGTTGTTTTTCCTGACGATTCTGGACCATAAATCTCTACAATTCTACCTAATGGTAACCCCTTTCCTAATGCAATATCTAAAGACAAAGATCCTGTAGAAATTGTTTCAACATTCATAGAACGATTTTCTCCTAATCTCATAATTGAACCTTTTCCAAATTGTCTTTCAATTTTAAGTAGGATAGTATCCAGAGATTTTTTTTTAATTTCTTTAATATTCATCTTATTTTATATTTTTATAAAAGTTCAGGTAATATAAGAATGAAATAAAAATTATTTATTTTATATAAGTACTTCATATCTCTTTAGAAATTTTTCTAAAATTTCTCAAATATTCTGATTTGGAATTTAAAAATGTATTTAATATAACGTTAAAAGATATCTTGTTTAAAATATTTTACGATTATCAATAAATTTAAAATTGATGTTTAAACTTATGTTAATAAATTTATGAAAGATTTTTATTTAGATTTATTTTCTATATTTTTTTCAATTAAACCTATTAATATGTGGATTATTTTCCCATGCATTTCCTGTATCCTATCAGAATATCCATGATGTGGTATTCTAATTTCTATATCAGAAATCTTTCCTAATTTTCCTCCATTCATTCCAGTGAAAGATATAACTTGAATATTTTTTAACTTTGCAGCTTGTACTGCTTCTAGAATATTTTCAGAATTTCCAGAAGTAGAAAAAACAACTAAAATATCTTCTTTTTTCCCAATTGCTTCTACATATCTAGAAAACACATATCTATATCCAAAATCATTTCCTACACAAGAAATATGGCTAGAATCAGAAATAGATATTGCTGGATATGCTGAACGATAATTTCGATATTTTCCTGTTAATTCTTCAGCAAAATGCATGGAATCACAATTTGAACCTCCATTACCACAAGAAATTACTTTCCCGCCTAGCTTAAATGATTTGCATATCATAAAAGCAGCTTGTTCAATTAATAAAAAATTTCTTTCTTTATCAGAAAATTTTTTCAGTACCAACACTGATTCATTTAATTCATTTAAAATAAAATTTTTATACATTTTTAATAAACTTAAAAACTTATGAAATAAGTGAGTTTTTTTAGTATAACATTTTTTTCATAAAAAATTTTTACGATCTTACAAAAAATTTATCAAATTATTTAGTATAATAACAATTATTTAGAATAGTTGACATTCTACAAATTTATTTTATGAAGTACACAAGATCATTTTTAATAAAAATATTTGATTTTAATATAAATGGAGAAAAATTTGATCAAATTAGGAATAATTATGGACTCAATACTATCAATAAAAAGAAAAAAAGATAGTAGTTTAGCGATGTTGTTAGAAGCAAAAAAAAGAGAGTATGAAATTTTTTATATGGAAACAAAAGATTTATTTTTATTAAATAACGAAGTTTATTCAATTGTAAAAAAATTAAAACATATAAATGAAAAAACGAATAATTGGTTTAAATTTGAAAAAGAAATAACAATAAATCTAGAATATCTGAATGTTATTTTGATGAGGAAGGATCCGCCATTCAATAATGAGTATTTGTATCATACTTATATCTTAGAAAAATTAGAAAAAAAAGGTATTTTAATAATTAATAATCCAAAAAGTTTAAGAAATTTTAATGAGAAACTATTTCCTATAGAATTTCCTAACATTATTCCAGAAACAATTGTTACAAAAAATATAAAAATTCTCCATAAATTCTATAAAAAAAATAATGATGTAATTTTAAAGCCATTAAACCTAATGGGAGGAAAATACATATTCAGAATTAAAAAAAATGATAAAAATTTAAATGTTATATTAGAAACTATAACAAAGTTTGGTACAAGATCTTGCATAATGCAAAAATATGTTAATGATATCAAATATGGTGACAAAAGAGTTTTTATAATTAATGGTAATCCAATTAAATATTTTTTATTTAGAGTTCCAAAAAAAGAAGAAAATCGTGGAAATCTTTCGACCGGCGGATTAGGAAAAATAGGAGAAATAACTAAAAAAGAAAAAAAAATTATAAATATAGTATCTCCAATTCTAAAAAAACATGGATTACTTATTGCTGGATTAGATATAATAGGTAATTATTTAATTGAAATAAATATAACTAGTCCTACATGCATAAGAGAGATAGAAAGATTAGTTCCTGGATTTTCAATTACTAAAAAAATTTTTGATATGATAGAAGAGAAGATACAAAAATCTAGAAAAAATCATATTATCAAGTAGCAAATTTTTAGAAATACAATTTATATTTTACAAAAAATGAATTTACAAAATCACTTTCTTATAGCAACACCAACATTGTTAAATACGTATTTCAGAAAATCTGTAATATATGTTTGTGAACACAATGAAAAAGGAGCTATGGGTCTAATTATTAATAGACCGATAGAACAGGTTTCGATATATAATATATTAAAAAATTTAAACATCAAGCATGAAAAAGAATATATGTTTAATCAGCCTATTTTTTCAGGTGGACCAGTTGCAGAGGCTCATGGATTTATTTTACACTCTCCAAAAGTTGGTTTTAGCTCTACTTTAAAGTTATCTGAAGAAATCATGATTACAACTTCAAAAGATATACTAGAAAGTTTAGGAACAGAAAAACAACCAGAAAAAACTTTGATTGCGTTGGGATATTCTAGCTGGAGTAAGGGACAGTTAGAAAATGAGATGCTTGGAAATAGCTGGTTAATAACTAAGGCAGATAGTAAAATAATCTTTCATACTCCAATTATAGATAGATGGAAAAAAGCTGCAGAATTAATTGGAGTTAACATACTAAAATTTTCTAATCAAACTGGACACGTATAAATGAAAAAATTTTTATTTATTTCATTTGATTTTGGGGAAAAAAACATTGGAGTCGCAATTGGTCAAAATATAACAAACACAGCTACACCGATAACAAACTTAAGAATAAAAAATAAAATAGATCTATTCAAAAATATTGAAAAAATCATTAAAGATTGGAATCCAAAAGTTGCTATAGTTGGTCTTCCATTAAACATGAATGGAACTGAACAAAAGATTGGTGAAAAATCAAAAAGATTTTCTGAATCTTTAAGAAAAGAATTTAATATAACTACAATAATGCAAGATGAAAGACTAACCTCTATAGAGGCAAAAGAAAGAATTTTCTTACGAAAAGGATATAGATATTTAACATGCGAAAGAATAAATTCTTTGTCAGCTTCAATAATCTTAGAAAATTGGTTCAATAAAATACAAAAAATATAAATTTTTATTTATAGTTTTAATTTTAATTATTATGATTAATTCGATAGAAAACTTACGTTCTGTTAAAGAAGTACATGAAATAATACTTAAGGCAAAGAAATTCTTTTATAGAAAAAATAATGAAATTACTTTGATAATAGTCAGTAAAAATCTTTCTTTGAAAGAAACTAAGAAAATTATAAATCAAGGACAAAAAAATTTTGGAGAAAATTATGTACAAGAAGGAATAAAAAAAATCTTCTTTTTCAGAAAAAGCAAAAATTTAATTTGGCATTTTATAGGAAAAATTCAATCTAATAAGACTAAAATAATAGCTGAAAATTTTGATTGGTGTCATACAATTGATAGAATAAAGATTGCTAAAAGATTAAATTTTCAAAGACCAAAGAATAAAACTCCTTTAAACGTTTTAATACAAATACAGACTGAAAGTCTTGATCTAGAAGTAGAAATATTTCTGAAAAATTTAAAAAAATTAGTTAAAAAAATTTTAACTTTCCAAAAACTTAAATTTCGTGGATTTATGATGATGCAAAAAAAAGAATTTAGTTTAGAAAAAAAAATATTAAATTATATTAAAATAAAAAATATATTTGAAAATTTCAGGAAAAAAAATAAAAAAATTGACACATTATCAATAGGAACATCTAAAGATTTCGCTATAGCAATAGCATGCGGATCAAATCTATTAAGAATAGGATCATTACTTACAAAAAGTAATTAAATATTTTAAAGAAATTCATATTAATTTTTTCTTAATAGAAGAATTTTATTTCTGATATTCCAGAGTTTTTCGAAAGTTTATTTAACAATTTGTAAACTATGTTTGATAAAACTTTTTAGAATTATATAAACTTATTTAAGATTTCTAAAAACTTTTAAAACAAATATTTCAATATTTTGAGGAAAAAATGCAGTTTCTAAATTTTATTGTATTAACTGTTACTCAGATATATATATTTTGTTTCTTACTAAGAGAATGGATCGATTTTATAAAAATTTGTCAATATACATATTGTTTCCAAATGATTGTTAAAATCACAGATCCAATATTAAAATTAATAAATAAAATTCCAACACTAAATAATATTTTATATTTTAAGAGTTTTTTTATCGCTTATATCTTCACTGTCTTAAGTATTATATTTATAATTTGGACTAAAGATGAATTTCCAAAAATTAATTTATCTTTATTAATAATATGTTTTATTCAATTACTAACTTATATTGGAAAATTGATATTTTGGGTTATATTAATACAAATAAATTTAAAATTTTTTCATAAACAAAATAGCGATATAAACTTCATATTAAATCAAATTTTAGAACCATTACTTTATATAGTAAAAAATATATTTCCATTTTTGAATCAAGTGAATTTTTTAAAGATTATCATTATATTAGTTTTATTCCCTTTAAATTTCCTAAAAAACGATATATTACTATTAATTGACAGTAGAATAGCAGAATATTTACTAACGAATTCTAACTTATTATAAATACTCAAGTTAACAAATATTTAAACTAAAAAATAACTTTGCAAAAATTACTAATTTCACATTAGTATTCTAAGAAATTTTTCAATAATTTATGACCACTTTCAGTAAGAATACTTTCAGGATGAAATTGTAGTCCTTCTATTGGTAATTTTTTATGCCTTATGCCCATAATTTCATCAAATTTTCCTTTTTTAATAGTCCAACAAGTAACCTCTAGAACAGATGGAATTGATTTTGCATCAATAATTAAAGAATGATATCTAGCGCCTTTAATAGGCGAGGAAACATTTTTCATTATACCCACATCTTTATGATAGATCAGAGACGCTTTCCCATGAAAAGGAATTTTCGCTTTAATAACAGATGCTCCAAAAACTTGTCCAATAACTTGATGACCTATACAAATACCAAGAATCGGAATTTTTTTTGAAAAAAAACTCACAACATTTGATGAAATTCCAGTACTATTAGGACTCCCTGGCCCAGGAGAAATTACTATATGCGAAGGGGAAATATACCCTATTTCTTTTAAAGAAATTTTATCATTTCTTTTAACAATTACTTTTTTACCTAATTCACAAAAATATTGATAAAGATTATATGTGAAAGAATCATAATTATCTATTATTAGAATCATATCATACTAGTATTAAAACAAAGTAATTAAACTTCTGTTGTAGATTAATTTTTTCTATAAATGGAAAGTTAACTGAAAAGATTAAAACAATATTTTAAGAAATTTAAAGTATTAAACGTTTTATATAAAATTAACATTGTTATAAATGAGATTATTAAATGTATTTATTTTAATAAATTAAATTTAAATAAAAACAAATTCTTAAAATTATTACTAATGTTTAGTAATGATAAATTTGTTATAAATACATTAATTACAAACTTATAATAAAATACTTAAAATAACTTAAAATTTATGAAAAACTATACGAAAATTTAAATTTATCTAAAAATAGAAAAGTAATTTTTTATTAAAACTCTCGAACAAACTTTTTAATTTATAACGTATAAAGAATTCTTTTAGTTTTTTCGAATTAGTTCTTCTCTTTTTTAGAGAATGAATACTAAAATTTAAATCTAAATTTGTTTGAATAGTTGCTAATTTATATGAAAGAAAAGCTAGTTTTTTATATTGTACAATTTTGCTATATAAACTGTTTGACCCACGAAATTTCAATTCTTTTATTTTTGACAACTTTCTATATATTGTTTTTAGATCTCCAATTTTTTCTATTAGAATAGAAGCCGTTTTCTTCCCTATTCCAGGAACACCTGGGATATTATCTGAAGAATCTCCTGCTAAAGATAGATAATCAATCATTAAATTTGGTAAAAACCCATATTTAGAAACTACATCTTCTGATTTTAGAATTTTTTTTTCAGAAGGATGCAGAAGAAAAACCCTATTGTTTATTAATTGTATCATATCTTTATCAATTGTACTAATTAATATAGGAGAATTTATATTATCGGTATTTTTTGTAACTAAAGTTCCTATTACGTCATCTGCTTCTACGCCAGATACTTGAACTATAGGAAATCCTATAGAGTCGATTACATCGAAAATTGGATTAATTTGTTTAATAAGATCCTTTGGCATAGGTTTTCTATTAGATTTATATTGTTTGTAAATTTTTGTTCTAAAGTTTTTTCCTGGAGCATCAAATATTACTATTATATTAACTAAACTATATTTCATAACAAAATTGTACAAAGTTCGTATAAATCCATGTATTGCACCTATTGGTTCAGAAAAAACATTACTTAGATTCTGAAATGTATAGTATGATCGATACAAATAAAATGATCCATCAATTAAAAGAAATGAATCTTTCATAAAGAAACCAGTGACTGAATTATATGAAAAATAAATATAATTGATTATTATTAGAATAATCTTAACTTAACAAATAATAAACTTTCTATTTATACAAATTAGTTCTATAAACAGATTTATTGAAATTTTTTAAAATAGTTAAAAATGATCAATTAAAAATATTTATAAATTTTAGTTCTTAATAATTCATAAGTGTTATATTAGTTATAAAAATAAATATATAGATAAACTAAATCAGTTCAACATATTTTTATTTCTAAAAAATTAAGAAATACTAAAAATAATTTTCAATCAAAAAATTCTTAAAATATATAATAGTTATTAAATTTTTTAAAGAAAATCTAGACAGAAATTATTACAGAACTGTTAAAAAATTAACTATGACTTTAAATAATACTAAAAACTGGTTGAATCATAATATCCGTAATCGGTTTGCAAACACAAACTAAAATCTCATTTTTCCTAATCAGCGCAATTGGGTATTTATAATAGCTAATCTTACCTTTTATTAAAAAAAACTTGCAAATTCCGCAAAATCCTGATCTGCATTGAAAAATTACATTTTTGTAACTTTCTTCTAAAACATTCAATATACTACTATGTTTTTTAGAATAAAAAAAAATTTTTTTTTAGAGTTTAAGACTACAATTTTATATTTCATAACTTAATTTTCTTAAGCTCATTTGAGTTAATTTCAGAATCTATTTGTCCAATCAAATATGAGCTAGACTCAACTTCTTGAGGGGCAAATTGAACATTATCAGAAGATAACCAAGAATTAATCCAAGGTATTGGATTTTTTTTTGTATCCAATTTTGGATTAAGTCCAACAGACTGCATTCTAATATTAGCAATATACTCAATATACTTAAACAAAATTTTTTTATTTAAACCTATTATGGATCCATTTGCAAAAAGATATTCAGCCCATTTCTTTTCTTGATCAACAACTTTTTTAAATAGTTCATAACAAAAATTTTTATTTTCTTTAGAAATAAATTTCATTTCTTCATCATCCATACCAGATTGCATTAAATTCAACATATGTTGAGTTCCAGTTAAATGCAACGCTTCATCTCTAGCAATTAATTTTATAATTTTTGCATTTCCTTCCATTAATTCTCTTTCTCCAAATGCGAATGAACAAGCAAAACTAACATAAAATCTAATTGCCTCCAATATATTAACATTCATTAAACATAAATATAACTGTTTTTTTAATTCTCTCAATGTAACTACAATTTTTTCTCCTCGGAAAATATACTTTCCATTTCCAAAAGATCTATAATAATTTGTTGTTTGTACAAGTTTATCGTAGAAATTCGAAATATCTTTTGCTCTTTTTAAAATCTCTTGATTAACTAAAATATCATCAAAAATTTCTGATGGATCATTAACAATATTTCTTATAATATGAGTATAAGATCTTGAATGTACTGTCTCTGAGAAAGACCAAGTTATTATCCAAGTTTCAATTTCTGGAAGAGACACAAGAGGAAGAAAAACAATGTTTGGACTTCTTCCTTGTATAGAATCTAATAAAATTTGATATTTTAAATTACTTATAAATATATGTTTTTCTTGATTTGAAAGTGACTGATAATCAATTCTATCTTTAGATATATCTATTTCTTCTGGGCGCCAGAAAAAAGAAAGCTGTTTTTCAGTAAGTTTTTCAAAAATTAAATGTTTTTGTTGATCAAAACGAACGATATTTACCGGTTGTCCAAAAAACATAGACTCTTTTAATTGATCATTTTTTATTTTTGAAAAAACTGTATATCGATTCATAAATTCCTCAAATTTAAACCTTACAAGAACTGCAATCATTTCTATAAATTTTAGAAAAATTTTTATATTTCATATTAGTTATTTTTGTTCCATCTCTTGTATTATGATAATAAAGTGTCTTTAAACCATACTTATAGGATAGTAATAAATCTTTTAACATTTGATTCATTGGAACCTTATTATTCTGAAATTTAAGTGGATCATAATGCGTGTTAGCAGAGATAGATTGGTCAATAAACTTCTGTATAATTCCAACCAATTGAAGATATCCTGTATTATCTGGAATTTGCCATAATAATTCATAAGAATCTTTCAATTTTTCATATTCTGGAACTATTTGTTTTAGAATTCCATCTTTAGAAACTTTGACACTTATATAATCTCTAGGTGGTTCAATACCATTGGTAGCATTAGAGATTTGAGAAGAAGTTTCAGAAGGCATTAAAGCAGAAAGAGTTGAGTTTCTTAATCCATATTTTATAATGTCATTTCTTAACTTTTTCCAGTCGTAATGTAGTGGTTCAGATATTAATGAGTCCAAAGATTTTTTATAATTATCAATAGGTAAAATTCCTTTAGAATAGTTTGTTTCATTGAATAATCTACATGCTCCTTTTTCCTTCGCTAAATTGTTTGACGCTTTCAATAAAAAATATTGAATAGCTTCAAATGTTTTATGAGTTAAATTATTTGCGCTTTTATCAGAATATTTAACTCCGTTCTTTGCCAAGTAATATGCGTAATTAATTACTCCTATACCTAATGTCCTTCGATTTATTGAACCATTTCTTGCGGCAACTATAGGATAATGCTGATAATCCAAAAGTTCATCTAAAGCACGTACTATTAGAGACGAAAGATCCTCTAGTTCTTCTAGTGAATTTATTGCTCCTAAATTAAAAGCAGAAAGTGTACATAAAGCAATTTCCCCATTTTTATCTAGTATATTATTTAGTGGTTTTGTTGGTAAAACTATTTCAAGACAAAGATTTGATTGTCGAATTGGAGCAATACTAGGATCAAAAGGACTATGAGTGTTGCAATGATCAACATTCTGTATATAAATTCTTCCAGTTGAAGCTCTTTCTTTCATTATCAGAGAAAACAAATCAATAGATTTTACTTGTTTTTTTCTAATGTCTTTATCTTTTTCATATTTTAGATATAAGTTTTTAAATTTCTTTTGATTAGAGAAAAATGAAGAATATAATCCAGGAACATCAGAAGGGCTAAATAAAGTTATTTTTTCATCATTTATCAATCTATCATAAAAAAATCTATTAATTTGCACTCCATAATCTAAATGACGAACCCTATTATCTTCTATTCCTCTATTGTTTTTTAACACTATCAAGTTTTCTATTTCTAAGTGCCAAATTGGATAGAATAATGTTGCCGCTCCACCTCTAACACCGCCTTGAGAACACGATTTTACAGCTGTTTGAAAATGTTTGTAGAAAGGTATGCATCCAGTATGAAACGCTTCTCCATTTCTTATTGGACTTCCAATAGCTCTTATTCTTCCTGCATTTATTCCTATTCCAGCTCTCTGAGAAACATATTTAGTAATTGCACTAGCAGTAGCATTAATTGAATCTAAACTATCACCACATTCTATTAGAACACAAGAACTGAACTGACGTGTTGGAGTCCTAACACCTGCCATCACTGGAGTAGGTAAAGAAATTTTAAAACTAGAAATTGCATCGTAAAATTTTTTAACATAATTTAATCTTATACTTTTCGGATATAGAGAAAATAAACATGCTGCTATCAGAATATATAAAAATTGTGCACTTTCATAAATTTTTCCAGTAACTCTATTTTTAAGCAAATATTTTCCTTCAAGTTGTTTAACTGCAGCATATGAAAAATTCATATCTCTTTGATGATCAATAAAACTATTCATTTTCTTAAAATCTTCTTTTGAATAATTCTTAAGAAGATATTTGTCATATTTTCCAATATTTACCATATTTTTTACATGTTTGTATAATTCAGGAGGATTAAAATTCCCATAAGCTTTTTTTCTAAGATGTGCTATAGCTAATCTTGCAGCGAGATATTGATAGTCAGGTGTTTCAGTAGAGATTAAATCTGCAGCTACTTTTATAATAATTTCCTGTATGTCTGATGTAGAAATTTTATTATAAAGTTGAATTTGAAAAATTGATTCCAATTTATCTATAGAAATTTTTTTTAATCCTTTAGAAGACATAGTAATGACTCTACGAATTTTCCTTAAATCAATATTTTCCTTAGTTCCATTTCGTTTAGTCACTAACCAACTTTGATTCATGATAAGCTACACCCAATAGTTAGCTTTTTACGTATTAAAATTTTAAAAATCATAGAAATTTATCTCATAGATAATAGAAACTTAATATTATTTCTAATATTGCCAGACAAGAAGAAAACAAAGCTGAAGATACAATAAAACGATAAAATATTTTTGTATATAATTTTAAAAATCTTTATTTTTTTAGCTAAAACTAAAGTTTTCTAAGATATATTTACGTAAACAAGCTTTATTTTTAAAAGAACTTTAATTAAAAATTACATTTTATTGAAAAATTGAACAAAAATAATTTTTATTAATTATTTTAATAAATTTTTTAAATACGTCAATTACAAATATTTTATTTCTTTTTATGTATTCTTATATATATTTCAAATTTAGAATATTATGAGATTAATTTTTACAACTTTTACTAAATCATTTATAGAATACTATCTAAATGCTATAGAGTTTGTATACTTTTATAAAAATTTGAATCTCTTTCATTTTACCTTTTAATATAAATTATTATATACTAAGAATGAATTCATTTCATGAAAACTAATACTGTTAGAATTTCACTGCAAATGATTATACAGGAAAACGTTAAATGAAAAATGTGAGAAAAAAATATTATTCAATTGATATAGAAAAAGAACTAAAAAACTCTTATCTAGATTATGCAATGTCAGTGATTATTGGCAGAGCATTACCTGATATTAGGGACGGATTAAAACCAGTTCATAGAAGAATATTATATGCAATGAATATTTTAGGAAATTTTTGGAACAAACCATACAAGAAATCTGCAAGAATAGTTGGCGATGTTATTGGAAAATATCATCCTCATGGAGATAATGCTGTATATGAAACAATAGTCAGATTAGCACAGAAATTTTCTATGAGATATGCTTTAATAGACGGACAAGGAAACTTTGGTTCCATTGATGGAGACTCAGCTGCAGCTATGAGATATACAGAAATTCGAATGACAAAAATAGCTCATGAACTATTAAAAGACTTAGAAAAAGAGACAGTCAACTTTGTGTCAAACTATGATGGAAATGAGAAAATTCCAGAAATTATGCCAACTAGAATTCCAAATTTGTTAATAAATGGATCTTCTGGAATTGCTGTAGGAATGACAACAAATATACCTCCTCATAACATACGAGAAATAATAGATGGATGCATAGCATATATCGACAATAAAAATATTAGTACAGAAGAACTATTACAACATATTCCTGGTCCAGACTTTCCTACTTATGCTATTATTTCAGGAACGAAAGGAATTGAAAAAGCGTACAAAACAGGAAATGGGAAAATTTGTATTAGGGCAAGAGTAGATATTAAAAAAAACAAAAAA
Organism: Candidatus Riesia sp. GBBU; assembly: GCA_002074035.1. Lineage (GTDB taxonomy): Bacteria > Pseudomonadota > Gammaproteobacteria > Enterobacterales > Enterobacteriaceae > GBBU. The sequence goes on from CP012849.1 coordinate 28,624, forward strand.
AATGGAAGAGACAAGCTAATAGTTAAAGAAATTCCATATCAAGTAAATAAATTAAAACTAATTGAAAAAATTATTGAACTAGTCAAAAATAAAAGAATACAAGGAATTCACTCTTTAAGAGATGAATCAGATAGAAATGGAATGAGAATAGTTATTGAAATTAAGAAAGATTCTATGTCAGAAATAGTATTAAATAATTTATATTCTCTTACTCAGTTACAAATTTCATTTTGTATTAACATGGTTGCCCTATGTAATGGCAAACCAAGAACTTTAAGTCTTAAAGATATTATAAAATATTTCGTAGATCACAGAAAAGAAATAATAGCTAGAAGAACAAACTTTAAGTTAAAAAAAACAAAAGAGAGAGTACATTCTTTAGAAGCAATAATAGTCGCATTAGAAAACATAAAAGAGATAGTCAAAATAATCCAAATATCTTCTGATACAAATTCTGCAAAACTAAATCTATTAAATAATAAATGGAAATCAAAAAATATAGATCTTTTTTCAAAAAAAGTAAAAAATTCTGAAGAACTTACAGACAAACATCAACTAAATCGATATAGATTCACTGAAAATCAAGTAAAAGTAATTTTAGATTTAAAACTACATAAACTAAGTAATCTAGAACAAAAAAAATTAACAGAAGAGTATCATCAATTATCAAAGAAGATTTTAATTTTGTTTTCTGTACTAAAAGATCAAAAAAAATTAATGAAAATTATAAAAGAGGAATTAATGAGTATTAAAGATAAATATCAAGACTCTCGTAGAACAGAAATTCAAAAAAAATATTCTAAAATAAATATAGAAGATTTAATACATAAAAAAGACGTTATTATAACAATTTCTTATAATGGATATATTAAATATCAACCTTTATCAAATTTTGAAATTCAAAAAAGAGGAGGGAAAGGTAAAATTTCGGCTAAAATAAAAGATGAAGATTTTATAAGATGTCTTTTAATAACTAACACACATAAAATAATTTTATTTTTTTCAAATCTTGGTCGCTTATATTGGACTAAAGTATATAAATTACCTGAACATAGTCGTGAGTCTCGTGGAAAACCAATAGTAAATTTTTTTGACTTACGAGAAAATGAAAAAATAACAAATATTTTCTCAATTCAAAATTTTAATGATAATTTGTATATTCTAATTGCTACAAAAAATGGATTAATTAAAAAAACTAAATTAAGAAACTTTTCTCATTATAGAAAAAATGGAATAATTTCTATAAAATTAAAATATGGGGATACTATTGCAAGTGTAGGATTGACTTCTGGAGAAAATGAAGTTATGTTATTTTCTTCTTTTGGTAGAGCTGTTCGTTTCTCAGAACATGAGCTGAGACCGATAGGAAGAATGACATCTGGAGTGAACGGAATGAAATTGAAAAATGGAGAAAAAATAGTTTCTTTAATTGTTTTAAATAAAGAAAAAGATATCTTAACAGTTACTAAGAACGGATTCTGTAATAAAACAAATAAAAATCAATATAAGAAAAAATCTCGCTTTATAAGCGGGGTAAAAGTAATAAAAACAAATAAAAGGAATGGAAACGTTGTATGTGCAATTCAAATAAGTAAATTTGACAGGTTGTTTGTAATAACAAACCTAGGAACTTTATTAAAGACTAAAGCTTCTGGAATAAATTCCGTTAGTAGAAATACAAAAGGAGTAACTTTGATTAAAATCAAAGAAAAAGAAAGAGTAGTGCACTTACAAAATTATTTAAAATAATAAAATTAAACACACTATGGTTATTAAATAATTTTAAAATATTATATTTCAATATATAAGAATTTTCAGATTTATATAATTTTTTAAATTATGCCGGCTTAGCTCAGAAGGCAGAGCAACTGACTTGTAATCAGTAGGTCACCAGTTCGATTCCGGTAGCCGGCATATTTTGTATCTAAAATAGCTACAAAAATTTAAAATCTAAAACAGTTAAATATATTTTATCTATAAAATATGAATTGCTAAAAACAGTTCTTTAATGAACTATGATTTTTGAAGATTTCAGGATAAATTTTCTGACATAAAGTCGATGTGAATTAACTTTAGATTTATAGGATTTCTTTGAACTGATTTAATTCTTACCTTAAACATTTCTTTGTTTAAAATCAAATTTAAAACATTTCCAACATCTAAACTAAGTTTACGAACTATTTCGCTTAAATTTAGTTCAATTGGTATTGACTTTTTTTTAGAGACGCAATATATGATTCCAGGTATTTTGTTTATTTTCCTTAACTTCCTACTGTAGTTTGTTCCTTTGTTTATTCTGTTATTCACTAATATAGTAATCATTTTTAGAACTTTTATTTTACTGAAAATTTTAAAATTATCGTAATAAAATGTTTACACAAACTTTCATAAACAATACAAATGTATAGTTAATAACTTTTTGTACAAAATACAAAGTTAATCAATAACTTCTATAATAGAAAAACTACTTATGTTTAAATATCAAATTAATTGAATGATAATTTAAGCTTTAAATAAAACTAAAATCTAAAAAAATACAAATTTAATAACAAATTTTAAGTTACTCAAAATATAAAATATAAAATATCATAGAAAATATTTTTATCTTTTTATGATAATATAAATTAAAATATTTTAATAAATATTATACATAAACATATATTTGTTTAAATAAAACTCTATATTACATCAAATATAACTGAATCTTTAAAGATTTTAAAATAGCTTTATCAATGATACTTAATACGATTTGTTCTTGAATATTTATTCAATTTGAAGTTAGAAAATCTTTAATGATTTTCTTTTATATTTTGCAAAAACATTTTATAATTTGTTAGGAGAATTGTATTTTAACAAATTCTCAAAATTTATATTAACTTAATATGAAGAAAAAACAATTATATATAAAAACTTGGGGATGTCAACTAAATCAATACGATTCAATGAATATTATAAATATTCTTGGAAAAGAAAGATATGAACTTTCTAAGTTCCCAGAAAAATCTGATATTTTAATTTTAAATACTTGTTCAGTTAGAGAAAAAGCATATGAAAAATTATTTCATTTATTAGGAAAATGGAAAAATATAAAAAAAAAATCTATTATTTGTGTAGGAGGTTGTGTTGCTTCACATGTTGGAGTTTTAATTAAAAAAAGAGCTAAACAAGTTGATATTATTTTTGGTCCACAAACAATACACAAATTACCTAACATGATCGACGAGGTTGAAAAAAAAGGAAATTTTCTTATTAATATTAAAAATTTAACAAATGAAAAATTTAAAAGGTTCAAAGGATTTCAAAAAAAGAATTTTTCTTCAGATATATCAATTATAGAAGGATGCAATCAAAACTGTACATATTGTGTAGTTCCTTATACAAGAGGTAAAGAAGTTAGTAGAAATTTATTTGATATATTAAAAGAAATTCACATGATAACAAAATTTGGAGTTAAAGAAATAAACTTACTTGGACAAAATGTAAACTCATATAGATGGAAAGACAAAGATGGACACATTTATTTATTTCATGATCTACTAAGGATAGTATCATATATTAAATCTATAAAACGAATTAGATTTACTACAAGTCATCCACTGAAATTTACAAAAAACATTATACAACTATATAAAGAAACAACGAAATTAGTTAATTTTATACATCTTCCTATACAAAGCGGATCAGATAGAATTCTAAGAAAAATGAAAAGATCGTATAATATTTCAAAATATAAAAAAACTATTAAAAATCTAAGAGAGGTTAGACCAAACATAATGCTAGGATCTGACTTTATAGTAGGTTTTCCAGATGAAACAGAAGAAGATTTTCACAAAACTATCAAGATTATTTATGAACTAGACTTTGATATGAGTTTTATATTTGCTTTTTCTCCTAGAAAAGGAACCGTTGCAGAAAATATGTCAAACCAGATTTGCGAAAAAGAGAAAAGAAGAAGATTACATATTATTCAAGAGATTATAAAAAAACAAGTTATTAAGCATAACGAAAATATGATTGGAAGTATTCAAAAAGTTTTAGTAAATGGAATAAGTAAAAAAAATATTTTTAAAATGTATGGAACAACAGATAATAATCGTACAGTGAATTTTTATGGAGACAAAAGAATGATTGGAAGAATAATTGAAATAAAAATTACTGGATTTAACTCATACCAGTTAACTGGTAAAACAGTTAATTAATAAGATTTTTAGTAAAATTAGATTAATCAAATATTAAAAATATACAAAACATGACAAAGAATTATGTTATTCTAAATTTACAAATTGCTTGTAGTTGCAAAAAAAAAATACCAAATAAAGAAATATTTCAAAGATGGTTAAGCTCTTTCGTTCCTGTTTTTAAATTAAAAAGTGAAATTACAATTAGAGTTGTTGAAAGAAAAGAAATTCAAGAACTAAATTTTAGGTATAGAGGTATTAATAAGCCAACTAATGTACTTTCTTTCCCATTTGAAATAAAAGAAAATTCAAGTTTTCTTGGAGATATAATCATTTGTCAGGAAATAGTTTATAATGAATCTATTAAATTCAATCATCCTACATTATCTTATTGGGCTAATATAGTTATTCATTCATGTCTTCATTTGTTAAATTTCAGTCATGATAATGATTTACAAAAAACTAGAATGAAAAACATGGAGAAAAAAATTATAAAAATATTAGGGTATTCTTATTCTTTTTAGAAGAAATTTTTGAAAGATTTACTTTTGATAATATATAAAGTTAAATTTTAATTTTTTTTTAAGATGTTTATAAATTATTATTAATTAAATGCATAAAACTTCTTAAGAAGTTATCATGAAATATAAAATTCTACTATGTTTTGCTCGATAACATCTTTATTTTACAGATCCTAAATTTTAGAAAATTAATCAAATTAAGATATTTAGTTTTAAAACTTATAAAATTTCATAAAAATAATTATTTCAATAATATTTATAAGCAATCAACAAATTATTTGTCATTTTTGTTATGGAAACACAATATAAACCATATAAAAAAAAAATTCCTTTTTTCTTTCTTTTTGTTTTGGAGCACTTGGAGCTTTTTCATTTTCACCATTTGACTTTCAAATAGCTTCTTTCATATCGTTTTCAGGACTGCAATTTCTTATATTTTCAACATTATTACGTCGTACGTGCATAATAGCTTTCTTTTGGGGAATAGGATTGTTTGGAAGTGGAATATATTGGATAATAATTGGGATAATGAATTTTACTTGCGTATCGTTATATAAATCTATTTTTTTACTTTTATTACTAGTTTTTTATTTGTCAATTTATCCAACTATGTATACATATGTAATTAATAGATTTTTTTTTAGATTGCATATTTTTAGATTTATTTTCATTTCTCCTGCTTTATGGCAGATTTTTGAATATATTAGAGGAAATCTTATAATTGGTTTCCCATGGTTACAGTTTGGATATACTCAAATAGATGGTCCATTAAAAATAATTGCACCAATTTTTGGAGTTGAGATGGTGACATTTATTCTAGTATCTATTAGTGGATTACTAACTTTTCTTATTATTCAAAAAAAAAAATTTTTTTAACTATTTTACTTATTATTCTATTTTTTCTGAGTCTTCTAAAAAATTATACATGGACTACACAAAGAAAGAAAACAAAGATAGTTTTAATACAAGGAAATATTAAAAAAAAAATAAATTCTAATAAAGAAATAACTGATATATACATAAAACTATCTAAAAAACATTTTTTAGACAAAAAAATTATTATTTGGCCTGAGTCAACAATTTCAATTTTGGAGAAAAAAGATGAAAAAATTTTATCATACCTAAATAGTATTTTTTATCTTAATAAAAGTATTTTGTTGACTGGTATAACAGAGATTAAAGTGAATAAATTTGAGAAACATTTTTATAATAGTGTTATTTTACTTGGAGAAAATAAAAAAAACGAATTCTTTAAAAGAAATGTATACAGAAAATATTATCTAGTTCCATTTGGAGAATTCATACCACTCAAAAAAGGAATATCTTATATTTTTCCATTTATAAAATTCCCTTTTATTTCATTTAAAAAAGGAAAATATTATCAAGATCAAATAGTTATCAATGGAATAAGATTTAGTGCAATTATTTGTTATGAAGTGGCTTTTGGAGAAAGAATAAGAAAAAATTGTAAAAAAAATACAGATTTTCTACTAGTGTTCTCAGATGACTCTTGGTTTGGAAATTCTACAGAACCATGGCAACATCTTCAAATCTCAAGAATGAGAGCACTTGAGTTAGGAAGACCACTATTACATATAACTAATAATGGAATTACTGCAATAATTTCAGAAGTTGGAGAAGTAAAATCTAAACTAGTTCAGTTTACTGACTCTTCTCTATGTTCTGAAATTAGTTCTTTTTCTGGTTTCACCCCTTATTCTATTTTAGGAAAATATCCAACTTGGATTCTGACAATAATTTGCATTTTTTTTAACTTGCCGGTAAAAAAATATAAAAAACATTAGATAAAATTTCATTACAAATTTCACATTATTTAAATAATTCTTTTTAAGAAACTTTTATAAATTTTATTTTCAAATATGATAATATTCTTTTGTTTATATTAAATTTATAGTTATTTTAATTTAAAGATAAATTATGAAAGAAACATATAATCCAAAAGAAATTGAAAAAACTGTACAAGACTATTGGGAAAAAACAAAAAAATTTCAAGTTTCAGAAGAGCAGAAACAAAAAAAATATTATTGTCTTTCTATGATTCCATATCCATCTGGAAAATTACATATAGGACATATAAGAAATTATACGATTGGAGATGTGATATCTAGATATAAAAGAATGTTAGGGAAAAATGTACTGTATCCAATTGGATGGGATGCGTTTGGATTACCAGCAGAAAACGCAGCCATTGATAATAATAAAAGTCCAGATTACTGGACAAATTCTAATATTAATTCAATGAGAAAACAATTAAAACAATTTGGGTTTAGTTATGATTGGAGCAGAGAAATTGTTACATGTGATTCAAACTACTATAAATGGGAACAATGGTTCTTTATTAAATTATATAAGAAAGGATTAATATACAAAAGTTTAGCTGAAGTTAACTGGTGTCCAAAAGATCTAACTGTACTAGCAAACGAGCAAGTTTCTAACAATCGTTGCTGGAGATGTGACACAAAAATAAAACGTAAAAAAATGAAACAATGGTTTTTAAAAATAACTGAATATGCTGACGAACTTTTACAAGGATTAAAAAAATTGAATAAATGGCCAAAGGAAGTAATAGATATGCAAAAAAATTGGATAGGAAAAAAAAAAAGATTTCAAATAAAGTTAAATATATATAATAGTAAAAAAAAGATCTTAGTTTATATAGATAAATTTGAAACACTTATAGGATCTACTTACATTTCCGTTCATTATTCTCATAAAATTGTTAATACTCTTTCTAAGAAAGATGAAACATTAAAAAATCTTATTAAAGATATCAAAGTAAAATCTAAAAACTTAGCAAACAAAAAATTTATAAAAATTGGTATAAACATTAAAAAATTTGCAATTCATCCAATAACAAAAAATAAAATCCAAATCTGGATAGTAAACTTTATAAAAGATGGAGAAGCCATATTTTCAGTACCAGCCCATAATAATGAAGACTGGAAGTTTGCAAAAAAATATAATTTACCAATAAAATTCGTTGTTCTTGGAGATAAAAACCAATCTATTAAAAAACCAATGATGAAAAATGGAATTTTGATAAATTCAGGTGAATTCGATGGAATCGAAAGTAAGATTGCTTCCAAAATAATCAAAAAAAAATTAAAATATTTAGGAATATTAAAAGAGAAAGTAACATTTAGAATGAAAGATTGGAATATATCTCGTCAAAGATATTGGGGTGTTCCAATTCCAATAATAGTTTTACAAGACGGATCAACAATTCCAGTACAAGAAAAAAGTCTTCCTATTATTCTTCCGAAAACACCAATAGTAAAAAAAAATAAATTAGTTATCAACTGGAGTAAATTAGAAGTTAATGGAAATATAGCACACAGAGAAACCGATACATTTGATACTTTTATAGAGTCTTCTTGGTACTATGCTCGTTATACATGTCCAAATTATAAAAAATCTATGATAGATAAAACTTCAGCAAATTATTGGTTACCTATTGATCTATATATAGGTGGAATTGAACATGCAACAATGCATTTACTATATTTCCGTTTTTTTCATAAACTAATGAGAGACGAGGGACTTGTTAAAACAGATGAACCTGCTAAAGAACTTTTATGCCAAGGAATGGTTTTATCAGACACGTTTTATTTTTTAAATAAGAAAAATCATAAGGTATGGGTTTCTCCTGATAACGTACTTATTAAGAAAGATCGAAAAGGAAATATTTTAGAGGCAAAAGATAATGATGGAAATGTTCTTATATATGCAGGAAAAGTAAAGATGTCCAAATCAAAGAATAATGGAATTTATCCTGAAAAAATTGTTAGAAAATATGGAGCAGATTCTGTAAGATTAGCTATAATATTCGCTGCTCCACCTAAACTAAATTTTGAATGGAAAGAAAAAAATATAACTGGATCATATAGATTTATTTGTAAAATTTGGAAAATTGTTTTTAAACATCAGAAAAGTAAAGAAAAAAAAATTTCTAAAAAAATTGTTTTTAATAAATATCAGTCTAATATTAGATATAATCTATACAAAATGCTAGAAGATGTAACAAATGATATTAATAAATATTATTTTAATACGGCTATAGCAAAAATTATGAAGTTTGTTAATCAAATAAAAAATATTTCTTACAAGAAAGAAAGTGATTTTTCATTAATGCAAGAATCAATAGAAATCTTAATTCTGATTCTTTATCCTATTATTCCTCATGTATGTTTTGAAATGTGGAAATATTTAAATAAAAATAAAAATATTGAAGAATTTAAATGGCCAAAATTAAAAAAAATTACAAAAACTTCAGGAAATTTATTTACATTAATAGTTCAGATTGATGGTAAACTAAGAAATAAATTTGTTTTCAAAGAGAAAACTCCAAAATCTTCTATTTTAAAAAAAGTAATAAAAAATAAAAAAATTTCTAAATATATAAGTAAAAAAGAAATTAAAGATATAATTTTTATTCCTAAAAAACTAATAAATTTAGTTACAAAATAATTTGAGTATTAAAATATTTTAAAACTTTCTATAAAAGAATTGTATATATTTTTAAATAAATTAAGATAACATTCATTTAAAATTAAAATAATTCAAACTAAGATTTAAATTTATATAATAATTGTCAATAATTTTATAATTCTTAAAATGATTCTTATTTACCCAGAAGATATTAAGAAAATTTTTTTTAAAAAAAAGTTTAATTTTTATTTACTTATAGGAAAAGATTTTTTCTTTTTAAAAGAAAGCTTAAAAAAAATAACAAAACTTGCTAGAATATTTGAATTTAATGAAACATATAAATTTGATTTAGATCAAAATATAAACTGGAATAAAGTTTATAATTTAATACAATCATTTCATTTATTTAGTAAGAAGCAAATTATACTTTTAGATTTTTTTAGAAAAAATATTACTTCAAAAAATTTAAATAATCTCATACATTTTCAGAATTTATACAACGATAATATATTATTAATCATAAGAAGTAACAGACAAAATTTTATAAAACAAAATAGTATATTGTTTTTGAAAATTAAAAAGAACATAATTTACGTAGACTGTAATTTTCCAAATAAAAACAGAGCGTTTAGTTTGATAAAACAGGAATTTAAAAGAATAAATATTTCATTAGATAAAAAAATATTTAATGTATTATATTACAATTTTGAAGGAAATTTCTCAGAGTTTAACCAATCAATTAAATTTTTAAAAGAACTACATAAAGATAGAATAAAATATAATAACAAGATAGAGAATCTCTTACAAAGATCAGTTAAATTTAATTATTATCAATGGATAAACTCTATCTTTTCTGGTGATATAGAAAAAAGTTTGTGTATACTAGAAAACATTGAGTTTAAAAAAGAAACTATACAGAAAGTTTTAAAAATTGTTCAAAGATATTTAATACTAATATCATTACTAAAATACTGTTCCAGTAAAAGATTAAATATCCTCTTGAAAAGAACAGTAATATGTAACTTAAAAACAAGATTGGTTGAAGATGCTAAATTATATTTAAAAGAATCTGATATACATTTAGCTATAACGATTATTATAAGAATTAAAAAGAATATTGAAACGAAATCTAAAGACATTCTTAAAAGAGAGTTAGAAAAATTGTCTTTAGTGATATGTGGTAAATATAAAAACTCACTGAAAAAATTTTTTTATGATTAAAAAAAATCAAGATAACAATGTTTTAAGCAGATCTTTTAACTTATTTGGAGGAACATTTGATCCAATACATTATGGACATTTATTGTCTGTTGAAGATTTATCTAAAAGAATTGGATTAAAAGAAATAATATTGTTACCAAATTCATATCCTTCATATAAATCTCATACTGTAGCAGAAATAAAACAAAGAATAAATATGATCAAAATAGCAATTAAAGATAATCCATTATTTAAGATAGATACTAGAGAAGTTTTAAAAAAGAAATTTTCTCATACTGTTGAGACTTTAATTTCTTACAGAAAGGAAGTAGGATGGAATTGTTCTATAAATTTTATTCTTGGAGAAGACTCTATATATTCAATAGATAGTTGGTTTAAATGGGAAAAACTATTAGAATTATGTAATATTTTAGTGTGTAAGAGAACGATTCATAATAAGAAACCTAAAGATGATCTAAGAAAATGGGTAAGAAAATATCAATCTTTTTGTATAGATTCACTCAGAATTAAAAAAAGAGGTATAATCTATTTTTCCAATACTAAATTGTTTCCTTTTTCTTCTAAAGAAATACGATTTAGAAAAAAAAACAAGAAAAATTGTGCAGGAATGCTTCCAAAAAAAGTGTTATATTACATTGATAAATATAAAATTTATCAATAAAAACTCTTTTAGAGAACTGCTCTAAAAAATTACTCTTATATATTACAATAACTTTATAAAACATTTAAATTTTGAATACAAAAGTTATATTCATAACTAATGAATCATGATATTACTCTAACTACTAAAAAATTTAAAATTTTTTAACAGACTTATAAAACTATCATTAAACATATCAAAAATCTCAATTAACTATTTTAAATTTTTCAGAAAAACTTTAGTATTAAGAATATAAAGAAAATTATTAAACATTATCATAATAACAAAAATGTTCTTAAAATATTTATTATTGAATAATTATCGAAAATATGATCTAATTATAGAAAATATGTGATAATTATAATGGACTTTTTTTTAAAAAAAAAAGTTAAAGCTTAATATGAAAAAAAAAACGTTGTTCATTCAAAAAATTACAATCTAAATAATAAGACATTCTTTAACAGAACTTTATCAATTTTGTTTTTCCTATTTTTTCTTTCAGTTATTTTACTGATAAATTTATATCGAATTCAGATAGTTTATTACAATGAGTATAAATCTAAATCTGAAAATAATTATATCAAACATATTACAATTCCTGGTATAAGGGGAAATATATACGACAGAAATGGAATTTTAATTGCAACTAACAAAAAATTCTATCAAATAGAGATTCTTCCAGAAGAATCATATAATATAAATAAAAAAATACATGAGCTTAAAGAAATTATTGATATCACAGACGAAGAAATAGAAAATTTTAACAAAAAATTAAGAAAAACAAGAAAGTTTTTTCCTATTCCAATAAAAAGATTTTTGAATAAAACTCAAATCTTTAAATTTTCTGTAAACCAACACAAATTTCCTAATTTTTTATTAAGAGAATATAATCATCGTTACTATCCTTATGGCTCATCTTTCACTCACGCTATTGGATATGTATCTAAAATTAGTGAAAAAGATATTCAAGATCTTTATAAAAATAGAGATAACAAAAAATATAACATAAACAGTGAAATAGGAAAATCCGGTGTTGAAAAATATTACGAAAATTTTTTACAAGGTGAGATTGGAAGTTATGAAATAGAAATTAATAACAAAAATAAGATTATACGTAATGTTTATAAAAAATTTCCAAAATCTGGATCTGATATATATACAACAATAGACGTAAATCTACAGATCGGAATAGAAAAGTTTTTAGATTCAAACAAAGCTGCAGTCATAGTAACTGATCCAAGAAATGGAGATATTTTATCTTTAGTTTCTACTCCAAGTTATGATCCTAACATTCTTATTGGCAAGACGTCTAAAAAAGATTTTCAGAATTTGTTAGATAACTATAATAATCCTTTTGTTAATAGAGTTATACAGGGATTATATCCTCCAGCGTCTACAGCTAAACCATTCATAGCTATTGCTGCTTTAGGAGAAAAAGTTATTAATTCAAAATCTATTATATTTGATCCAGGATGGTGGAAATTACCAAACTCCAGAAAAAAATATAGAGATTGGAAAAAAGATGGTCATGGAAATATAAATTTACTGAAAGCAATTGTTGAATCTTCTGATACTTTTTTTTATCAAATATCATATGATATGGGTATAGAAAAAATTTCAAATTGGATGAAGAAATTTGGATTTGGAGAAACGACTGGAATTGACATAAAAGAAGAAAAAATTGGTGTTATGCCAACAAGAGATTGGAAGAAAAAAAAATATGGCATTAATTGGTATCATGGAGATACTATTCCAATAGGAATTGGTCAAGGATACTGGACAGCAACTCCAATACAGATTTCAAAAGCACTAATGATTCTAATTAACAACGGAGATATAAAAATACCACATATATTATTTAAAAGAAAAACTAGAGAAAAATCTTATTATTATAAACAAAAAAAAATTAGTCATTTCTCAAAAATTAACTCAGATTTTTGGAATTTAGTAAGATATGGAATGTATGGTGTAGCACATTTTCCAAATGGAACAGCTCATAAAAACTTTTTAAATTTGTCTTACAAAGCTGCTGTTAAATCAGGAACAGCTCAAGTTTTTGGATATCAGACTTATGATATCAAGAAAATAACAGACAATTTATTAGATCATAAATTGATGATTGGATTCGCTCCATACAATAATCCAATCGTTTCTGTAGTAGCTGTATTGGAAAATCACAAATCAAATACTTCAATAGGTGAATTAGTTAGAAACATATTTGATTATGTTGTACTTAAAAAAAACAGTTTTTCAAATTAATTTTTTACAAAAGTTCTAAAATAATGCATAAAAACAAAAAACTTTTCATTGATATCAAGACTTTTTTAATAATTACTATTATAGTCACATATGGAACTTTAATAACTTTAAGCGCATCAGAAAAAAACATACATATCATAACACAAAAACTTGTTCAAGTTGCTATAGGAGTTGTAGTTATGATAATTTCAACATATATTAGTGCTAGATCATATAAAAATTCAGCATTAGTTTTATATTTTATTTGTCTAATTTTACTCATACTTGTAGAAGTATTTGGAGAAACAACTAATGGAGCAAAAAGATGGTTAAATATTGGAATAATCAGATTTCAACCGTCAGAAATTTCTAAAATTTCTATTCCGTTACTAATTGCAAAGGTTGTCAATCAAGAAAATTTTCATTTTAGTTCTTTTAAAATTATCTTACTATTTTTAATTATTCTTTTTCCTGTTTTTTTGATATCCTTACAGCCAGATCTAGGGACTTCAATTTTAATAGCTATATCTGGATTTGTAGGATTGTTTTTTTCTGGAATAAATTGGAAAATAATCTTATCTTCCATTACTTTTATTTTTCTTTTATTGCCAGTATTTTGGATCTTTTTCATGCATGATTACCAAAAAAATAGAATTATAACTTTATTTAATCCAGAAATAGATCCGTTTGGTTCTGGATATCATATTATACAATCTAAAATTGCTATAGGTTCAGGAGGTCTTTTTGGAAAAGGATTATTTTGCGGAACACAATCTCAATTAAATTTTCTTCCAGAAAGACATACTGACTTTATTTTCGCTGTCCTAGCCGAGGAAACAGGATTTGTTGGAGTTTTATTTCTAATTTTTCTGTACTTATCTCTAACATTAAGATGGTTAATTATTGCTACAAAAATAAATAGTACATTTGGTAAAATTGTAATTAGCAATTTTATGACAAACATATTTATTTGTGTATTTATTAATATTGGGATGGTTAGTGGATTATTGCCAATAGTTGGAACTCCATTACCATTAGTAAGTTACGGAGGATCATCTTTTGTTATTACAATGATAAAATTTGGTATCGTTACATCAATACATAAAAATAACATGTTTTATCTAAAAAGATGAATCTTTAAATTTCAAATCAATAAACTTTGATAGAATATTATTAAATATAAATAATTAAACAGATCTTAACTTGTATTTTATACTAATTAAGAATTTTATTAAAACTTACTTGTCATTTTGATAATTAGTAATAAAATATTTATAAAGATCTTTTTATAATTTTGGATGTTTAAATTGTTTGATAAAAAAAACATTATACTAAGAAAGTTTGGAATAGAAGATTATTTAAATACTGTTAACAAAATGAATTTTTTTACAAAAAACAGAAAAAAAAATACATTAGACGAAGTTTGGTTACTAGAACATAATTCTGTTTTTACAGTTGGAAGATCTACTAAAAAAATTTCTATTCCAAAAAATAGTAAGATTTCTATTATAGAAACAGATAGAGGTGGATCTATAACATATCACGGAAGCGGACAACAAATACTATACGTTCTATTGGATCTTAAAAGAAATAGTTTGAAGATTAGGAATCTTATATATCTTTTAGAAGATACTGTGATTTCAACACTAAAAGATTTAAACATCAATTCACAAACAAATCAAAGAAGTCCAGGAATATATGTAGACGGTAAAAAAATTTGTTCATTTGGACTAAAAATTCATAATGGTTGTTCTATGCATGGATTAGCATTAAACGTGAGCATGGATATGTCTCCATTTAATGAGATTGTTCCATGTGGAAATTTTGATATAAACATGACACAGATCCGAGAATTTATACCTGATATTAGAATGAGTATAGTTGAAAAAATTTTGGTTAAAAATTTTTGTAGAATATTTAATTTTCAAAAAATAAATTAGAAAAACTTTCTTATTAATCAAGACAATATTTATAGATAAAACTTTGTTAACATGAAAAAAAAGATATTAAAAAAACCAAAATGGATAAAGATAAAAATTGATTCTACTTTAAACAATTTCAAAGAGTTAAAAAAACTTTTAAGAAAGTACAGAATAAACACAGTATGTGAAGAAGCTTCTTGTCCAAACATATTTAAATGTTTTCAAAAAAAAACTGCATCTTTTATGATTTTAGGAAACATTTGCACTCGTCGTTGTAATTTTTGTAATGTTAGATATGGAAGTCCAAATAAAGTAGATTATTTTGAACCAAAGAGACTTGCAAAAATAATCAAAAAAATGAATCTTAATCATGTTGTAGTTACTTCTGTAAACAGAGATGACCTTCCTGATGGAGGAGCAGAACATTTTGCTAAATGTATCAAAGAAATTAGAAAAAAAATTAAAAATGTAATAATAGAAATTCTTGTTCCTGATTTTCACAATTGTGCAGACATTGCAGTTGAAATATTAAAGAAAAATCCTGCAGATATTTTTAGTCATAATATAGAAACTGTTCCAAGAATTTACAAGAAAGTAAAACCAGGTTCAAGTTATTTAAATTCTTTAAATATACTAAAAAAATTTAAGGATCATAATCCTTTTGCAATAATTAAATCAAGTATTATGGTCGGGTTAGGCGAAAAAGTACAAGAGTTAATAGAAGTTATGAAAGATCTGAAAAATCATGGTGTTGAAATGATAACAATAGGTCAATATTTAAAGCCAAGTAAAAATAATTTAAATATACAGAAATACATTACTCCAAAAGAATTTTCTTTCATAGAGAAAGAAGCATATAAAATAGGATTCTTACAAGTTCTTTGTAATCCTTTAGCTAGATCATCATATCTCTCTTCAGAGCAATTAAAAAAAGCAAAAGCCCAATTAAAATCTAAAAAACTTAAGTGGGCTCTTGACAAAATTAAATAGTTTAAATAGCAACAACGTTTATTGCAGATGGACCTTTTTCTCCATTAGAAATATCAAACTCAACTTTCTGTCCCTCTGACAACGTTTTAAACCCTTCTGATTGAATAGCTGTAAAGTGCACAAAAACGTCCTTACTACCATCTTCTGGAGTTATAAAACCAAAACCTTTTGCTTCATTAAACCACTTAACATTACCTTTAATTTTAGACATTCAAATTACCTTTAAAATAAAAACACTAATTTTAAAACAAAAATCTAAAAATTTATGTTATAAAACCTATTGTAATAACAGATTTAAACAAAAACGAATTCATAATTCAATTTCAAACTGAAATAAACTTAAATTTTATTTATATTCAAAAATAGAAAAGAATTATTTCGTATAATATAACATTTAACTAAAAAAAATTATAGAAAAATTTTATATTGAATAAAAATTACTTTTATTTAACTAAATATTTTATTAATTCGTAATTATAAATTATTTCAAATATAGAAAAGTTGATATACTATGAAATATCATCCTTATAAATATAAGGCTATCTTTCTGAGCTAACATTGATAGTAGAATCAAAAATATAGAGATAGAATATTCCTTTTTTTTTTTGTAATCCTTTCTAAGGATTGGAAAACAAAATGAAATTTTTAAAGGCCAAAATAAAGGTATTCCATTTGCAGTTAACATATCTCCTATTAAATGACTTGAATATCCTATCAAAAAAGAATAAAAAAAATCATTATAATTATTAGAGATAATAATAAATCTACTAAAAAACAATACAAAAAAAATTAAACCTAATAAACTATGTGTAAACTTTCTATGTCCAAAAACTCTACTTAAAAAAGTAGAAACAAATTTAAATAATCTTCCGAAAAAGGAGTTAGGATGATCAATATCTGGAATTAAAGACCCAATTAAAACCCCTGAAATAACATGCAACAAATCTCCGTGAATAATTTCATTTGTACAAAATAATCTACTAAAAAATAATAAAGAAGAAATTGAAAAAAACACATGTCCATTCGCAGTCATAAAATTTAATCCAGTTTTAAAACTCAATATAAATCTTTAGAAAAGATCATATAAAAGATTTTTACTAAAAAATAAAAAGATATATAATATCTAAAATAAAATCAATTTATATATAGATTTAATTAATATAATTTAAACTAATTGGTTAACATATACAGAAAAAATAAAATAAATTATTAAAAACTAAATAATATTAATCTTAAAAAACTAGTTTTACTATTGTGAAATCTTTCATAAAAAATTAATCTTAGAGTGTTGAGACAAAAATCTTATCTGTAAGAATATTTAAATTTATCAACATAATTGATTAAAACTAAAATATTAATAATAAAATCACGAATTGGGTCAACGTACATGAATGAAATAATTATAAACTTTAAAAGTTTCTAAAATCTATCAAAATAATCGATCAATAATTTATTATTATTTTATACAAAATTTATAAATTTATAAAACCTTACAATATATTATGAACTTTAAGAAATTCATAGTAGTTAACTATTTACTATTGATTCTACAATAGTAGAATTAAATTAATTTTCAAACTTAGTATTTTTAAAAGTATAATTTGAATCACACATATTTAAGATATTAAATGAACTTTTAAGTATTAGTTATGCAAATTCAAAAAATATTCAAAATTTTTATTAATATAGTTAAATAAAGAAATTAATGCATAAACAAAACGAAAAAATTTTTTTGAATAGTGAGTCTATCAATAAAAGAAAAAATATAAAATACATAGATCACAGAAAAATAGGACAGAAACTAGACTTATATTATTTCCAAAATGAATCTCCTGGAATGGTTTTTTGGAGTACAAATGGACTAACCATTTTTCATGAAATAAAGAAATTCATTAGATCTGAATTAAAAAAACACTCTTATCATGAAGTAAAAAGTCCTTTAATTATGAAAAAAATATTATGGGAAAAAACAGGACATTGGGATAATTTTAAAGAAAACATGTTCAGTCTAAAAAAAGAAAAAAAAAAGTATTGTATAAAACCAATGAATTGTCCTGGGCACATACAAATTTTTAAGAAAAAAATAACATCTTATAAAGATCTTCCTATCAGAATATCTGAGTTTGGGACATGTTATAGAAACGAACCATCTGGTTCTTTATATGGACTAATGAGACTACAAGAATTTACTCAAGATGATGCACATATATTTTGCACAGAAAAACAAATTTTAAACGAAATAAAAAAATGTATTAAAATGATTTATAAAATTTATAATATATTTGGATTTAGAAAAATTTCAGCTAAATTATCTACAAGACCAAAAAATAAAATAGGAACAGATGAAATTTGGAACAAAGCAGAATCTGATTTAGTAGAAGCATTAAATAACAAATTTGATTATCAGTATGGAGATGGAGCTTTTTATGGACCAAAAATAGATTTCAATCTTTGTGATTCATTAAACAGAACATGGCAATGCGGAACTATACAATTAGACTTTTCTCTATCAAAAAAATTAAAAGCTACATATATAGATAAAAAAAATAATAAAAGAAACCCTGTAATAATACATAGAGCCATAATAGGATCACTAGAAAGATTTATTGGAATTCTAATAGAACATCATAAAGGTTCTTTACCAACTTGGTTGTCTCCAGTACAAGTTGTAATTATTAATACTGACAAAAAACAGAGAAATTTTATAAAAAAATTAGTTAAAAAACTATGTAATATAGGAATTAGAGCAAAAGAAGATTTAAAGAGCAACACAGTAGCATTAAAAGTACGAAATTATAGCATTCTAAAAATACCATATATCGGAATATGCGGACAAGAAGAAATAGAAAGTGATTGTATTTCTATAAGAACTTGTAATGGAAAAAATTTAGGTAAATTTAAAATCAAAAATTTTATAAAAATGATACAAGATGATATAATCAGTGGAAAAACATATAGGAGAAAAAGCTATTAGAAACAGAAGAAAAAATCAATCTTTTAAAAAAAATAGAGTTAACAATGAAATTTTTGCCTCTGAAGTTAGATTAATTGGAATAAAAGGAGAAAAGATTGGTGTTATGAATCTAAAAGAGGCAATAAAAAAAGCAAAAATTGCTGGAGTTGATTTAGTAGAAATTAGCTCAAGTGCTTCTCCTCCAGTTTGCAGACTTATAGATTACGGAAAATTTATTTATGAAAAAAATAAACTAATTAAAGAACAAAAAAAAAGACAAAAAACTATACAAATTAAAGAAATAAAATTTAGACCTAATATAAAAGAAGGAGATTATAAAGTTAAGGTTAAAAACATAGTAAAATTTTTAAATAATGGAGACAAAGTAAAAATTACTGTTAGATTTCGAGGTAGAGAAATAACACATCCTGACATTGGAAGTAGTGTATTAAAAAAAATTAGTTTGGAACTAAATAAATTATCTATTATAGATTTTTTTTCAAATAGAATAGAAGGTAGACAAATGATAATGATATTATCTCCAAAGAAGTAAATTTTAATACTTACAATATTTTACTATCTTTAAAATAACTAATGGATTTAAATATAATGCTAAAAATTAAAACAGTGAGTAGTGTGTCTAAAAGATTTAAAAGAAACGCAAATGGAAAATTTAAAAGAAAAAAATCAAATTTACGACATATACTTACAAAAAAATCTAAAAAAAGAAAAAGAAAACTTAGAAAAAAAGTAGTTATCTCAAATCATAACATTAACTCTATATCTTCTTGTTTACCTTATAAGTAAATTTTGAGCATATTATTAAATGGAGGAATAGATGACTCGAATAAAACGTGGAGTTCATTCTCGTTTTAGACATAAAAAAATATTAAAGCTATCAAAAGGATATTATGGAGCCAGATCAAGATCATATAGAGTGGCTAAACAATCTGTTATTAAATCATATCAATATTCTTATAGAGATAGAAAAAAAAAGAAAAATTTTTTTAGAAAACTTTGGATAATTAGAATTAATGCTTCTGTAAGAAAACACGGAATTACATACAGTAAATTCATGAATTTGTTAAAAAAGTCCTCAATTAAAGTTAATAGAAAAATGTTATCTGAAATTTCTATTTCTAGTAAAGAAGTATTTAATAATTTAGTTGAAAAAGTAAAAAACAAAACTATTTAATTTTATCTTAAATTTTTTTTAAAAAATGGAAAAACTAAATTTATTAAGAATTCTAAAAAAAGCAGAGCTTGAAATTCAAAACTCAAATAGTCTATCAGATTTAAACATTATAAAATCTAAGTTTATTGGTAAAAAAAGTTATTTATTTAGGATAATTTCTTCATTAAATATCTTATCTAAAGATAATAAAATTATAGTTGGGAAAAAAGTTAATTTTATAAAAAAAAATATAAAAAAATTACTTGACAAAAGAAAAAAAACTTTATCAAGATTAGAAATAAATAAAAAAATTCATACAGAAGATATAGATATTTCATTGCCTGGATGCAGAAAAGGAATTGGTACAATTCATCCAATTAATTCAATCATACATAGAGTAAAGAAATATTTTTTTAATCTAGGTTTTTCTATTGTTTACGGTCCAGAAATAGAAGATGAATACTACAATTTTGATGCATTGAATATTCCAAAAAATCATCCTTCAAGAAATAAAAAAGATACATTTTGGATTAATGAAAAAAAATTATTAAGGACACAAACTTCTTGCGTTCAAATACGAATTCTAGAAAAAACTAAACCACCAATTCGTATTATATCTCCAGGATGCGTATACAGGAAGGATTTTGATAAAACTCATTCTCCAATGTTTCATCAAATTGAAGGAATAGTAATAGATAAAAATGTTAGTTTTTCAAATTTAAAACATATTTTATTTAAGTTTTTTGATTACTTCTTTATAGAAGAATTCAAAATTAGAATGCGACCTTCTTATTTTCCTTTTACAAAAATTTCAGCTGAAATTGATATATTAGATAAGAACAAAAAGTGGATAGAAGTTATTGGATGCGGGATGATTCATCGCAAAGTTTTTAAAAACGTTCAAATTGATAACAATCTATATTCTGGATTTGCTTTTGGAATTGGAATAGAAAGACTAACAATGTTATTTTACAATATCGATGATTTAAGAATTTTATTTAAAAATAATGTTCGTTTTCTTAGACAATTTAAGTAAAGATTTAGTTTTTAATAAAAATTAATGCAAAAATTTAATAACTGGTTTTGACAAAAATTTTACCTTATTAAGATAATAAAAATTTAATGAAATTAAAAAATATAAGTTATTTAAAATAAGTTAAAGGGTATATTTATAAAAAGTGTTAAACAAATATTTAACATATTTATTCTATAGTTAAATATGAATGCAATTAGTAAAATTATAAAATTAATAAAATTTTAGTTTGAAAATTCGTTATGTAATCTTATACATAAAGTTTTTCTTATAAAATATTAATAATATATTTGAACAATGAATAATATAACTTTTTATATGTAAAGTTTCTTTTGTTCTAAAAAAATCTTAAAAAAGTTTGATTAATCAAATGATTTAATTATAAAACTTCAAGACTCTTGAAATATAGTAATATCTTATTAATTCTGATAACTTTCAATTTTGTTTATTATTTCGAAACTTTTTTAAATTCAAAATTTTTTATTATCTACTTATAAGATTATTAGTTGTAATTAATTAAATAAAAGATTTTTAGAAAATCTTTAGAATAATTCTAACAATGTTTTATTATATAAAATTCTTAATAAAGTTTCTAAATAGATAATTAATTTTCTAAAAAATTCAATTTTTTATAAAGATTTTAGTAATTTTAGATAAAAAATTATAAGAAAAATATAAAATCTCAAATATTTTTAATATATTAAATTTTTAACAAATTTTATATTAAATTAAACTTAATAAGATAAGTATTTAAAAGAAATTTACAGAAATCATAATATATCTTATATAAAGCTAGTTAATAGAATCTGGAAAAAATTATGAAATCTAAAATAGATGGAAAACTTTCTAAAAAGAATAGATTTTTACTTACAAGAAAAAATTTAGACAAAATAACAGGATTTCACATTTCTGATAAAAAAATTGAAGAAATTTTGAAAAAAATTGGATGTAAAACATTTAAGAAAAAAACTAATTGGGAAGTATACTATACTCCTAAAAAATTTTATATAAATTCAGAAGAAGATATGATAGAAAAAATCATTAAGCTATATGGATATGAAAATATACCAATAGTTCCAATTAAATCAAATTTAGATAATAGTTATTATATAAATCCAAAGATATCTCTAAATAGAGTAAAGCATTTTTTAGTTGATCAAAATTATAATGAGGTAATCACTTATAGCTTTGTAAACCCGAAAATTCAATCAATCTTGTTTCCTGAAAGGAAATATATTTTGTTGTCAAACCCTTTATCTGTAAAGATGTCCTCAATGCGTGTGTCTTTAATACCTGGATTATTAAAAACATTAATTTATAACAAAAATCAAAATAAAAATCATATTAGATTATTTGAAAGTGGAATGATTTTTTCTATAAAAAAAATAGAAAATTTTATAATAAAACAAGAGTTTATGCTTTCTGGCATAATAGCGGATTTTGGATATAAATCTTTATGGTACAAAGAAAAAGAAAATAATTTTTTTACTATAAAAGGTGATGTTGAGTCAATTTTAGAGCTTGTTGGAAATCATAATTGTATAAATTTTAAGACTAAAAATATTGAAAATGTTTTGCATCCTTTTCAAGGAACTGAGTTATATTTAAAAAACAAAAAAATAGGATTTTTTGGTTTGATTAATCCAAATATATTAGAAAAACTTAAATTAAAAATAAATATTTTTGTTTTTGAACTAAACTGGAAAATTTTATCAAATAAACAAACTTTTCCAAAATTTACTTCATTTGCTAACTTGCCAGTTATTAGAAGAGATATTTCAATTATTATTTCAAAAGAAATATCAGCTGAAACTATATTAAAAGAAATTCAAAAAACTCAAAATAAAGAAATTCTAGAGGTCGAAATATTTGATATTTTTTATGGTAAGAAAATAGGAAGAAAAAAAAAATGTCTATCTATTAGATTTTTCATTCAAGACAAAAGAAAAACATTAAACGAAAAAGAAATCACATTAATTATTAGTAAATATATTAAATTATTAAAAAGTAAATTCAATGCTTCGATATAATTTTTACAAAAAATAGTTGAACTTAACAAAAGTATAAATTTATTTAAGAACTCCAAACCATTGACCAAATATACTAAACACAAAAAAACCTATAATTATCCAAAGCGGGTTAATTCTCTTTTTTAATAAAAAAACACTTAGAAAAGTCAGCATTAGAGGAACTATTCCAGGCATTAATTGATCTAAAATATTCTGTATGGTTGTAACTTTTATATCATTTTCGTTTTTTTTAATCTCTGAAACAATTACTGGTATATTAATATTAGTCCATTTATTAACTAAAGCTCCCATAACGAACAATCCAAGTATAGATGATCCTTCTGTTATTTTTTTTAAAACATTATCTTTCATATCATTTATAAGATATATTCCTTTGTTATATCCATAAAAAAGACAATAATACTTTATTGACAATCTCATCAAATTAAACAAAAAGAAAAATAATATTGGACCAAAAAAACTTCCTGAAATTGCGATTCCAGCACCTAAAGCAGATAAAACTGGACGAATGGTTCCCCAAAAAATAGGATCTCCAACTCCAGCTAACGGTCCCATTAATCCAACTTTAATATTGTTAATCGTATTATCATCTATTTTAGAACCATTAGATTTTTGCTCTTCTAATGCTATCGTTATACCTAATATTGGGGCAACCATATATGGATGTGTATTAAAAAACTCTAAATGTCTTCTAATAGCTTTTTTTCTTTCAGCACTTTTTTTTGGATAAAGTCTACGAATTATTGGTATCATAGAAAAACAAAATCCGATAGACTGCATTCTTTCAAAGTTCCAAGATCCCTGAAAGAAATTAGACCTAAAAAAGACATTTCTTATGTCTCTAAAAGTTATTTTATTTTTTTTATGAAAATCAGAATTTTTAATATTCATTTTATTCACCATTATTTCGTTAATCTAACTCATCATCATGAGTTTTACTAATTCTATTATTAAGATTTTTATTCTCAAAATTAAAATATTTAGGATTAAGTTGAATGTATATAATAGCTATCACAGACCCTATAACACCTAAAGAAAGAAGATTATAATTACTAAATGCCGCAATTACGAAACCTAAGAAGAAAAATTGCATCAAGTAGTTAACCTTCATCATGTGAATTACCATAGCATAACCAACTACTACAACTATTCCCCCAGCTGTGTTCAACCCTTTTGTAATAACTTCAGGAATAGAATTAAGTAAATTTTGAATTTTAGAGGTCCCAATTGTGACTAATACAATTAATGAAGGAATAGATACACGAAATGCATGTAAAAAAGTAGAAATTAAATGAATAATAGTTATTCCTCTTAGATTATTTGAATAAGAAAATCGATCTGCTGTATGTTGAAAAAACACAGAAAATGTTCTCATTATTACAGATATAACTTGGCCTGCTGCAGCAATAGGTATTGATAAAGCGATTCCTGTTCCAATATCTTTTTTACCAACTATTACTAATATAGTTGAAATTATTGAAGCTAAAGCTGTATCTGGAGATATAGAAGCTCCTACATTCATCCACCCTAGAGTAATCATTTCTAATGTTCCACCAATAACTACTCCAGTTTTTATATCTCCTAAAACTATTCCGATTAGTGTGCATGCTACAATAGGTCTATGAAATTGAAACTCATCTAAAACAGATCCAATTCCAGCAAGACAAGAAACAGAAAAAATAAGAACAGCTTGAACCATAGTTAACTCCATTTCTCCTCCTATCTATCAAATTTTTCTAATTAATATAACAAAATTATTTTTCGCTTGCTCTCTTAATAAGAGGAATTATGTTAACACTTTTATCGCTAGGCACTTTTCTTATTTCTAGATCAATTCCAATAGAAGAAAGTTTAATAAAAGAATTTATATCTTCTTGGCTCACAGATACAGATTGAGTAATCTGTTTTTTACCTTTTTTAAATGACATTCCTCCAATATTCACAGATTCTATTTTAATTCCTTTTTCAACAATTCTTAAAACATCTTTTGGATTATTAAATAATAACATAACTTTTTCGCCGAAATATTTCGGATTTCTATGAACTCTAATGTATTTTTCTATACTTACAATATGAGAGCTAACACCAGGAGGTGCAGCCTGCTTTAATAATTTTGTTCTGATTTTATCAGAAAATATTTCATCACTAATTACAATAATTCTTTTAATCTTTGTTACTTTTGTCCATACTGTAGAGACTTGACCATGAATCAACCTGTCATCAATTCTTGCTAAAACAATATTTATACAATCTCTTCTGTTTAAATTACAAGGATTTTTAAAAAATTCATTTGAATTTTTATTTTTGATATCTTTGTTAATTGAATGATTAAAAGATTTTATTTCTTTTCTACCTACTTCAGTAATCAAATTTACTATTCTATCAACTTTACATTCTTCTTCTCTTATTAGAAAGAGTTCAACTAACATTGGTACATTTACACCTGAGATTATGTCATAATTTTTTCTACCTTTTTCTATCATAACTTTATTTATAATATTGAAAGGTGTTCCACCCCATATATCTACCAAAAATAAAATACCTTCAGAAATATCAATCTCTTGAATTTTTTTTAGTAATTTTTTAATTAAAAGCTCAGAACTTTCATTACTTAGAAAGTTTACATACCCAATATTTTTTTGATTTCCAGTTAACATTTCTGATGTTTTTATTATGTATTCTGCAGAAACTCCATGAGTACTTACTATAATTCCTATACTCAACTTTACCTCCCGCTTTACAAAGAACAAAATTAGTTTGAGACATCTTAAAAAGTAAATATTTTAGCTTTTCAAAATAGTTTCCAAACAAAAATTTTATTAAAATTACAAAACTTTTAATTTAAAACAAGAATTTATATTTATTTTAAACGATTAAACTTTGCTAAATACTAATCAAAAAACATTTTAATTTTCAAGATTAAACATCAGCATATCTTATGCACTAATTTTTTGAATATAAATCAACTAATACTTAACGAAGAAACATTTAAACAGAATTTAAATATTTCTATTCTAGAATTACAAAAACAAATCTATAAAATAGGAAGTATTTTACTAAGTTTATCAAAAGTTTCTTGATATTCTTTTCTATCAATACTATCCAATACAATTCCAGATCCAGACCAACAATAAATATTTTTTTTCTCTGTCAATAACATTCTTATATTAATGTTTGTATCCATTTTCCCACAAAAACTAATATAACCTATTGATCCGCAATAAAAATGCCTTCTATTAGGTTCTAATTCTTCAATTATTTCCATAGCTCTAATTTTTGGAGCTCCAGTTACTGATCCTCCAGGGAAACACGATCTCAGAAGATCAGTAGCATGATAATTTGGAAGAAGTTTTGCAGATATAGTACTGATCAGATGATGAATAGATTGAAATGATTCAACGAAACATAATTTTTGAACTTTAACTGTACCTGGTATTGAGACTTTTCCAATATCATTTCTAAGCAAATCCACTATCATAATGTTCTCTGCTCTATCTTTTACTGAGTTTCTTAACTTCTCTATTTGTTCTTTATCTTTTTCACTATCTTTAGATCTAGAAATACTGCCTTTTATTGGACTTGTATAGATATTTCTATTACCGTTAAGCAAAAGAAACCTCTCTGGTGAGAGACTTATAATACAATTTTTTTGTAACCTAATAAATGCAGAAAATGGAGCCTGATTATAGGAATTCAATTTTAAAAAAGCTTCCCATTCATTTCCAACATATTCTGATTGAAATCTTTGTGAAAAATTTATTTGATAACAATCACCATTAGTCAAATATCTATAAATCTTTTTGAAATTTTTATAAAATGTATTTTTTGACATGTTACTCTTCCATTTTTTAATAATTGAAAATCCTTTTGAGTAAGTTTTTTTTTCTTTCAATACTGAAAAAAAAACTTTCTTGCTATCTTTTTCTGAAAAATTTAGAAAAGTGACAGTTTTTCTTCTATGATCAACTATTAATGTCCATAAATATATTCCGACAGCCATATAAGGAGCACAAAAATCTTTTTTGTTATAAGATCTAATAATCTCTATTCGTTTTCCAAGATCGTAACTCCAAATTCCAATTGCTCCACATTGAAAAGGCAAATCTGGACTAGAATCTAAATGAATATTCAATCTATTTATTTCATTTTTTAGTAAAAAAAATGGATCTTTCTCTGAAAAAGAAGTTCTCTTTTTAGTTTTAATTTTAGTAAAATTTCCTTTCGTTTCTAAAATTACTTCTGGATCAAATACTACAATATCAAACCTGTTATTTTTATTTTTTGAACTTCCAGAATGCAACAACATTGACCAAGGTTTATATTCTATATTTTTAAAGTATTGTAAAGCAAAATTAGGAAAATAAGAAAAATGAACTTTTTTTAGATTCATGTTATCGAATTACTTGATATTCCAAAAGTAGAGAAATCTTTTCTTAAAATTTTTAAGAGAAATAAAAGACAAATATTCAAAACGAATCAATAACATAAAATTATAACACAATTTTCAGAAATTAAAACCAAACGAAATTT
Source organism: Candidatus Riesia sp. GBBU (assembly GCA_002074035.1). Lineage (GTDB taxonomy): Bacteria > Pseudomonadota > Gammaproteobacteria > Enterobacterales > Enterobacteriaceae > GBBU. The sequence goes on from CP012849.1 coordinate 56,503, forward strand.
TTTTTTCAAAACAATATAATTTCTAAGTTTATGAACCTTAAAAACACAAAATTTTCAATTCTTAATTATCATTCAAAACTAAGTCATTTTTTCAAATAGACATATTGATTTTAATAAATAAAATTTCTAATTTAGATAAATTATTTAAAGTATTTTAGTTATTAGATTTGTATAATATAGTAAATTATACTACTACTATAAGTAGACTATTTATTTTAGTTTTAATCAATTTAGTAATTTTTAGTATACATTAAGTTGTCAAAAGTTTTATTCACACAATAATGAGATTTTATTAAAAATATTTTAATAAAATTGAAATTTCATGGTAAAAATTAGTTTTGTTTAAGTAAACATTTATAGAAATATTTTGTTCAAAGGATTTTGTTTAATGATAAATATACTATAAGAACTATCAAAAATTACAAAATCTTGTTCTAAATTTAGAATTTTAGTACAAAAATTAAATTTATAAAATGTATCAACTTTAATATATGAAATTTTTATTTTTATTATTAATTCTATTTGCATGTAACAATCTATCTTATTCTCATTTAAATTTAAGAACAGCAAAAAAAATAGCAAAAGAAAAAATATTTTTTGATCAATTTGATAAAGGAGATGGAACTATTTACTGTGGATGTAAATGGGAATGGACAAAGAAAAATAATGGTAAGGTTAATCTTTCTAGTTGTAACTTTCCAAAAAGAACAAAGAGATCACAAATTATAGAATGGGAACACATTGTCCCAGTATGGAAATTTGGACACAATAGAGATTGTTGGAAAGAAGGAGGAAGAAAAAATTGTAGTATAAAAGATCCAGTATTTAGAGAGATGGAATCTAATTTATATAATTTAGTACCTTCAATTGGAAAAGTTAATAATGATAGAAAAAATTTTAAATATGGAATAGTAAGATCAAAACATAATAAAAATTATGGTGATTGTAAAAGTAAGATAGATTTAAAAAAGAAGGTGTTCGAACCAAGAGATGATGTAAAAGGACAAATAGCAAGAATTGTATTTTATATGCATTATAAGTATAATTTAATGATGACTAAAAAACAACAAAAATTATTTTTAAATTGGGACAAAAAATTTCCTGTTAGTAAATGGGAAATATTAAAAAATAATAGAATTAGTAAATTTATGGGTCATAAAAATAAATTCGTCACTGGTGAAATTAAATGGATAATTAGATGAATCATTTTTACTCAACTGTAACAGATTTTGTTAAATTTCTCGGATGATCAACATCTAATCCTTTTTCTTTTGCCATGAAATATGCTAATAATTGAAATGGAACTATATAAAATATCGGAGACACTATTTCATTTACCTTTGGTAGAAATATAAATTTTATTTTTTTCTTATTAGAGAAATTTAGTTCTTTATCTGTTAAGACGTAAATTGAACTACCTCTAGAACTAAGCTCTTCTATATTAATTTTCATTTTGCTAATCAATTCATCAAAAGGAGCAATAACAATTGCCAGAGAGCTTTTTTCTATTAGAGCTAACGGTCCATGTTTAAGCTCGCCAGCTGCATAAGCTTCTGCATAAATATAGGAAACCTCTTTCATTTTTAATGCTCCTTCAACAGCTATCGGAAATTGTTTACCTCTTCCTGTAATGATAATGTTTTTTTTGTCAAAAAACTCTCTAGCTAAGTTTTTAATTATTTTCTCATTTTCGAAAATCTTTTGAATTTTCTCTGGTAACAATTTAAGTGATCTGTAAATTTCTATTGCAAATTTATAATTTCTACTTCTCAAACAATTCAAATAAGAAACTAGAATTAAAATTGTAGTAAGTTGTGCAGTAAAAGATTTTGTGGATGCTATACTTAATTCAGTTCCTGCTTTTGTTATAATAGAAAAATCTGATTCATTAACTATAGAAGAATGAGAAACGTTACATATAGCTAAAGAAGCTAAAAATCCATTTTTTTTTGATAATTTTAAAGCTTTTAATGTATCAATTGTTTCTCCAGATTGTGATAATGTAACAAAAAGGCTATTCTTTCTTTTAGCAGGTTTCCTATATAAATATTCTGAGGCAATTTCAACATCACATGGTATTCCTAATAACGATTCAAACCAATATTTTCCAACCATTCCAGCATTGTAAGAAGTACCACAAGCGACAATTTGAACATGTTCTATAAAAGATAGAATTTTTTTAGCTTTTTGATTTAGTTCATCGAAAAATATTTTATTCTTGCATAAGAAACGATCTTCTATTATTTTATTTATAATATTAGGTTGTTCATGAATTTCTTTTTTCATATAAAACTTATACTTTTTTTTTAAAAACACGTTTCTTAATTTTAATTTCACAGGATTTCTACTAACAGGAACTCCTTCTTTGTCGAATATGTAAACATTATTTGGTGTAACTTCTGCAATATCACCATTTTTTAAAAAAATCATCTTGTTACTAACTGATGAAAGGGCAATTATGTCAGAGGCTAAAAAGTTTTCATTTATTCCAAGTCCTATTATTAATGGACTTGTTGATTTTACTGCAACTAATGAGTTTGGAGATTTACTGTCCATTACTATTAAGCTATATGTTCCTTTTAGTTTTAAAATCGTTTTTCGGACAACTTCTAAAAGATTACAACTACTTTTATTAGTTTCCCAATGAATTAGATGAGCTATTACTTCACTATCTGTGTCTGATGTAAATAAATATTTTTTCTTTCTTAAAAAAGAACGTAAATATTCATGATTTTCTATTATTCCATTATGGACAATCGCAATATTTTTAGAAACGTGCGGATGAGCATTTTTCTCATTTGGTTTCCCATGTGTTGCCCATCTAGTGTGAGCTATCCCAACTCTTCCATATAATCTATTTTTTTTAACTTCATGTTCTAATTTTTCAACTTTTCCTACTTTTCTAATTCTAAAAACATTAGATGAATTATTAATAAAAGCTAGTCCAGAAGAGTCACAACCTCTGTATTTAAGTCTATATAAACTTTCAATTAAAAAAGATACTATATTTCTTCTTGCTATTGCGCCAACAATTCCACACATTAAAATATTGCCCAAAATTAATAGATTCTCTTAAAGAATTTTATTTAGTAAAGTCATTTAAGAATAATCTTTCTGAATTCTTTTCCACCTTAATAGGTGTCTTTGTTTAATCCTGCTTACTACAAGTTCATTAGAACTAACATTACGTGTAATAGTTGTCCCAGCTCCAATTGTTGCTCCATCTGAAATACAAATAGGTGCAATTAATTGAGAATTAGATCCTATGAAAACATTATTACCAATTTTTGTTTTTAATTTTTTGATTCCATTAAAATTACAAGTTATTGTTCCAGCTCCAATATTTGTGTTAGATCCAATTTCTGAATCTCCAATATAACTCATGTGACCTATTTTAGAAGACGTTCCTATAAAAGATTTCTTAACCTCTACAAAATTTCCAATATATACTTTACCAGATAATTCCGTGCCAGATCGTATATTAGAAAAAGGACCTACAATACAATTATTAGATATTTTAGATCCTTCCAAAATAGAATATGGTTTAATAACTGAAAAATCTCCAATAACGCAATTTTTTATAATACAACCAGAATGAATGTGAACATTGTTACCAAGTGAAACTTTTCCTTCTATTACAACATTTATATCAATTATCACGTTTTTACCATGTTTTAATTCCCCTCTTAAAATAAATTTTGAAAGATCATGAATCATTACACCAGAAAGACATAACCTTTTTGCAATTTCAATTTGGAAATTCTTCTCTAAGTTTGAAAGCTGTAAAAAATTATTTACTCCTTGTATTTCATTAGAATCATTAGAATGAAATGCTTTTATTTTAAAACCATTTTTGTCAGCTATATGAATAATATCTGTAATATGATATTCTTTCTTATCTCTGTCAATTTTTAGTTTTTTTAAAAGGTACTTTAAATCTTTTCCATTAATAAAAAGTATTCCAGTATATATCTCATCGATTATTTTATGTTCTTTTAGTAAATTTTTTTCTTCTTCTATATGAGTAATTTTTCCATGTTTACGAATAATCCTTCCATAACCTTCAGGATTAGAAACTTTTGCTGTTAACAATAAAATATCATTATCTCTTTTAAATTTTATCAAATCTCTTAAAGTTTCTTTTTTTATTAATGGAACGTCTCCATACATTATTAAAACATCTTCTTTATCATCCAAAAAACTAGACATTTGATATATAGCATATCCTGTTCCTAACTGTTTTTTTTGAAAAATTATTTGAACTTGCTTGTTATTAACTAATTCTTTAAATAATCTAATTTCTTTAGAACAAAGAAGATAAACCTTTGATGGATTTAATGATAAAGACGTTTCAATAATATATTGAACCATAGGTTTTCCACCAATCATATGCAATGGTTTTGGAAGATCAGAATTCATTCTTTTGCCTTTTCCAGCTGCTAATATAACAACGTTGTATAAATTTGACATGATTTAAGATACCTTATAAATTTATACTATGAAAATTTTTACTATAAATCTTATAAAACAAATTATAAATGATAATATAGATTTTATTTATTTAACTAAATTTTTTACAAAAACACTTTTTTATTTTAATAAAAAATCGTATTAAACAAAAGATAACTTTAAGAACTAACATTTTTCTAAATCTATTAAAAATAGAAGATGGATTTTATAATGAAGAAAAAAAAAATATCAAATTTTTTCAAAGATATGAAATTTAAATTCTATTAGAAATGTTTTGTCATTGATAAAATCTATTTCTCTTTATTATCATTATTAATAAAGATAAGGTAGAAGATGTAATTCCAGATATACGAGATGCTTGACCAATTGATGTAGGTTTATAATCATTTAGTTTTTCTATAGCTTCTTTAGATATTCCAGGAATCTTATTGTAATCTATTTTTTCTGGTAAAGTCATACTTTCATAACTTGAAATTCTTTCTATTTCTTTTCTTTGTTTAATAATATATCCTTCATATTTTATTTGACTTTCTAACTGGTCAATATAATGATTATTACTAATATTTGAATTAAAATTACTATTTCTCAAAAACATATTATAATTTATTTCTGGTCTTTTAAGAAGATTTATAGCATTGATTTTCTTATTTATTGGAGTTCTTAATAATATATTGATTTTTTTTGCTTCTTCACTGTTAGGAGATATCCAAAAATTTTTTAAACTCTGTCTTTCTTTTTCAATTAATTCAGTTTTTAAACAAAATTGTTTCCATCTGTTTTCTGTAACAGTTCCAAGATTATATCCTATTTCAGTTAATCTTAAATCTGCATTATCTTCTCTTAATAATAATCTATGCTCTGATCTAGATGTAAATATTCTATATGGTTCATTTATTTCTAAAGTACATATATCATCTATTAAAACACCAATATAAGCGTCACTTCTAAGTGGATACCACTCTGACTTGTTCAAACAATATCTTGCAGCGTTAATTCCAGCTATTATTCCTTGAGCACCAGCTTCTTCATATCCAGTGGTTCCATTTATCTGTCCAGCTAAAAATAGCCCACAGATGATTTTACTTTCTAACGTTGGTTTTAAATCTTTTGGATCAAAGAAATCATATTCTACAGCATATCCAGGTTTAGTAATTTTAGCATTCTCTAATCCTTTTATAGTTCTTACAATTCTGTTTTGTATTTTAAAAGAAAAACTAGTTGAAATACCATTTGGATATATTTCTTTACTATAGAATCCTTCAGGTTCAAGGAAAATTTGATGAGATTTTCTTTCTGGAAATCTTTTGACTTTATCCTCAATAGAAAGACAGTATCTTGGACCAACTCCTTTAATTTCTCCAGAGAACACTGGATTACAACTTAAGTTATTTCTAATAATTTCGTGAGTTCTCTCATTGGTATGAGTAATATAACATGGAAATTGTTTTGGATGTTGTTTTGAGTTTCCAATAAAAGAAAAAACTGGCATTGGAATATCACTTGATTGTTTAGTTAGATTAGAAAAATCTATTGAATTAATATCTATTCTTGGAGGAGTTCCTGTTTTAAATCTTCGAATTCTGAAATCTAGATTTTCTAATTGATTTGATAAACTACTTATAGAAAAGCTATCAACTTTTCTACCAGTAAAATATTTTTTAGATCCAACATATATTACACCATTTAGAAATGTCCCTGCAGCTAAAATAACAGATTTTGAAAGAAATTTAATCTCAGATTCTGTAATAACGCCAAAAACTTTTCTACTATCTACAATTAGACTCTTAACGTTTTGTTGTTTTATTATCAAGTTCTTTTGATTTTTTAACTTTTCTTTAACTATCTTCTTATACAATATACGATCTATTTGAGCTCTAGTTGACCGAACGGCTTTACCTTTTGTTGAGTTTAAAATTTTGAACTGTATTCCAGAATAATCAGAGAAAATTGCCATAAAACCACCTAGAGCATCTATTTCTTTAACTAAATGCCCTTTTCCAACTCCACCTATAGATGGATTACATGACATCTCTCCTATAGTGTCAAAATTATTTGTTAATAACAAAGTTTTACATCCAATTGTTGAAGACGCAACTGAACTTTCTATTCCAGCATGACCAGCACCTATTACAATTACATCGAATTTTTCCATTAATATCTCAGAATTATTTAAATAAAATAAAATGAATAACAAACATTTACTTTTGTAAAAAACAAATAATTTCAATTTAAACGTCTTAGAAATTTTACTAAGAAACATTTATACATCTTTAAGTAAAATTTCCACTAAAAAAATTAAAACTGAAAAATTATTCCCATTCAATTGTTGAAGGTGGCTTATTACTTATATCATATACAACTCTTGAAATACCTGGAACCTCATTTATAATCCTTGTGGATACAAAACTTAAAAATTTATGTGGTAAATAAGCCCATTTAGCTGTCATAAAATCAGTTGTTTCTACAGCTCTAAGAGATATTATCCATTCATATTTCCTATCATCACCAACAACACTAATAGAACGGACTGGTATAAATACAGCAAAAGCTTGACTGACTTTTTGATAAAGATCATTTTTTTTTAGTTCATCAATGAATATTGCATCAGCTTTTCTTAATAAATCACAGTATAATTTTTTGACTTCTCCAATAATTCTAATTCCTAATCCTGGACCAGGAAATGGATGACGGTTCATAATTTCATATGATAATCCTAACTCAAAACCTATCTTTTTTACTTCATCTTTGAAAAGTCTTCTTAATGGTTCAATAAGTTTGATTTTTATATTTTTTGGTAATCCACCAACATTATGATGAGATTTAATTAAACTTGCTCTATTATATTTTATTTTTGCTGATTCAATAACGTCTGAACATATTGTTCCTTGTGCTAACCATTTAATTTTTTTATTCTTTTTAGCTTGCTCATTAAATATTTCAAAAAATAACTTTCCTATAATTTTTCGTTTTGTTTCAGGGTCAGAAACTCCAGATAATGCATTAAAAAATCTACTTTTTGCTACAATTTTTCTCACATATAGATTCATTTTTTCATTTAGAAATTTAGTTACATCTGATGATTCATTTTCACGAAGCAACCCGTTGTCTACAAAAATACATATTAATTTTTTTCCAATCGCTCGATTTAAAATAATGGCAGTTACCAAAGAGTCTATTCCTCCTGAAATTGCCAGGATTACTTCATCTTTTCCAACAATTGTTCTAATATTTTCAGTAATATTTTTAAGTATATTTGAAGGAGTCCAATTTGTTTTGCACTTACAAACTTTTATTACAAACCTTTTTAATATTCTTAATCCTTGTTTTGTATGAGTAACTTCTGGATGAAATTGAACACCATAAAAGTTTCTCTTTTTATTTTCTATAATAGCAAATTTACAATTTTTAGTACTAGCAATTAATTTAAAATCTTTAGGAATAACAGAAACAGTATCTCCATGACTCATCCAAACATCTAAAACATGTGTGCCTTCCTCATCTACAGAGTCATATATATCGTCTAACAGGACGCACGTTTCATGAACATAAACTTTTGAAAATCCAAACTCCCTAAAGCTACTTTGTACGACATTACCTCCTAGCTGAATTGACATTATTTGCATTCCGTAACAGATTCCAAGAATTGGAACATTCATGTTAAATATTATTTTTTGAACACGTGGACTATTTCTATTTATTGTACTATCTGGGCCTCCTGAAAGGATAATACCATTTGGTTTTAGATTCTTTATTTTAATTTTGTTGATATTCCATGGTATTATTTTACAGTAAACCCCTACTTCTCTGACTCTTCTAGCTATAAGTTGGCTGTACTGAGAACCGAAATCAACGATTAATATTTGTTTTTTACTAAAAGTTTTCATGTTGTCGTACTTCTACTCATTGATAATTTAGAGTTTTCTTTGTCATTATTACATCATGTATATGACTTTCTTGAATTCCTGATTTACTTATTCTAACAAACTTTGTGTTTTTTTGTAGTTCATGAATAGTAGAGCATCCGGTTAACCACATACATGACTTGATTCCGCCAATTTGTTGATGAATTATTTCTTTGACTTTACCTTTGTATTCAACAATACCTTCTATCCCTTCGGGAATTAACTTATTTTGTTTACAATTTTGTTGAAAATAACGATCAGACGATCCATGAATCATAGCTCCTATTGAACCCATCCCTCTATATTTTTTATATTTCTTACCTTTAAAATCTACCATAGAACCTGGTGATTCTTCAGATCCTGCTAACAATGATCCAATCATAACACAATCAGCACCTACAGATATTGCTTTTGCAATATCTCCAGAAAATCGAATTCCACCATCAGAAATTAATGGTATATTAGTTTTTTCTAAATATTTTGATACGTCTGAAATTGCTGTAATTTGTGGAACCCCTACTCCAGTAACTATTCTAGTTGTACATATTGAGCCAGAACCTATACCGACTTTTATAGCATCAGCTCCAGCCTTAATTAATGCTTTTGCACCATTTACAGTTACAACATTTCCTCCTATTATCTGAAGGTCTGGATGAATTTTTTTTATATCTTTTATTCTGTTTATTACATGTACTGAATGTCCATGAGATGAATCTATAAGTAAAACATCTATTCCTGCATCTACAAGCTTATCAACTCTTATTCTATTGTTAGAATTAGAACTGATTGCTGCTCCAACTCTTAATAATCCAAAATTGTCAATACATGCTTTCTGATTTTTTTTTATTTTTTTCAATGTTTCGTTTCCTATACATCCTAAGATATTGTTATAATTATCTAATATTATTGTTCTCTCTCTTCCATAAGAATCTAGGATTTTATTCAGTATAATTTTTCTATTTTTATCTAATTTTTTTGTCTGAATACTTTTTGTAGGAATCATAAGATGAGAACAAACAATTTTCTTATACGAATCTTCAATACTAGAAACATCTCTTGGTATAATGCCTACTAGTCTACCTTTATCGACTACTAGATAATCTACGTACTTATTTTTTTCAATTATTTTCTTAGTGTTCGAAATACTAAGATTTGGATGGATAAATGTTGATTTTAATGAATTTATAGAAAATTTTCTTACATATCTTTTTACTTTTTTTACTTCTTCTACTTGTTTTTCAACTGACATATTTTTATGAATAAAGCCAATTCCACCTTCTTTAGCTATTTCTATAGCTAATCTTGACTCAGTTACAGTATCCATTGCTGCAGATACAACAGGAATTTTCAGTTGAATACCTTTAGTTAGTTTAGTTGATAAGTCAATTTTACTTTGTGTGACATCGGAATAATTTGGAACTATAGATATATCATCAAAAGTTAATGCTTCTTTGTTTATGCGCAACATAGAACTTTTCTCTCTGAAATAAAAGATTAGAATGTTGCATAAAAATTATACATATTAAAACTTACGAACTCCAGTATTTTATTGAGAGCATAGTAAACTTTTTAATTGTATTTACAAAAATTTTCTTAATTATCAGAAATAAATCTATTTACTAAAAAGATAATTTTTAAAATTGGAAAATATTTCAGTAGATCTTTTTGAACTAACTGAAAATTTTATTTAATATGTATTGAGGATACTTAAAAGCGTAATATAATTATCTATCCAGATATCATCGGATATTAAATTGTACTTATTGACTCTTGTAATTAGTTCGATAAATGTTTATTCTTTTTAATGATGTAATGTAGATTTATCCTAAAATATTTCTGGAAGTAATACATTTAATATCAAATTTACAAAAACAAAACTTTTATAAACTTTGCAAATTTTAGAGCAAATTATGTAATTGAATATATTGTCTTATATTATTTAAATTTCTTAAGACATTGAATGCTCTATTTTACAATTTTAGTAATTTCTTTAGCAGAAATTTTTATAGAAAAAATATTTTTTATCTTAACATATATGTAGATCTTTACCTGTTCTCCAATTTATTTTCATAAAGTATTTCCAATACAGATTAGTTAATAAGTATTGAAATAGAGGAATCTAACATGTTAAAAAAAGACGTTGATATTGATCCTACTGAAACAAAAGAATGGATTCAATCAATTGAATCTGTTATTAAAAAAGACGGATTTAAACGCGCAAAATATATTATAAGAAAAATTTCAAAAGAGGTTTATAAATTTTTCGAAGAAAGTTATGACAGACAACTTTTAAATAAAGAAAGTTATATAAACACTATTCCTGTTGAAGAAGAACCTGAATATCCAGGTGATCTAAAAATAGAAAAGACAATACGTTCCTTTGTTAGATGGAATGCTTTAATGATGGTACTTAAAGCTTCAAAAAAAAATCTTGATTTAGGAGGGCACATATCTTCATTTCAATCTTCAGCCACTATATATGAAGTATGTTTTAACCATTTTTTTAAAGCAAGAAACAAAAAAAATGAAGGTGATTTAGTATATTTTCAGGGACATATTTCTCCTGGGATTTATTCTAGAGCTTTTTTAGAAGGAAGACTCACAGAAAATCAAATAGAAAATTTTAGACAAGAAATTTCTGAAAATGGATTACCATCTTATCCTCATCCAAAATTAATGCCATATTTTTGGCAATTTCCAACTGTTTCTATGGGTTTAAGTGCTATTAGTTCAATATACCAAGCAAAATTTTTAAAATATCTTCAAAATAGAGGTTTACAAGAAACAAATCATAGGAAAGTATATGTATTTCTAGGAGATGGTGAAATGGATGAGCCAGAGGCGAAAGGCGCGATTAATATAGCTTCAAGAGAAAAATTAGACAATATAATATTTATTGTTAATTGTAATTTACAGAGACTAGATGGACCAGTTTACGGAAATGGGAAAATAATTAATGAATTAGAAAATATATTTCTAGGATCTGGATGGGAAGTTATTAAAGTTTTATGGGGATGTAAATGGGACTCATTAATAAAACGTGATTCTTCTGGAAAATTAAARAAACTGATGTACGAGACATTAGATGGAGACTATCAGAATCTTAGATCAAAAGATGGCAAATATATTAGAAAGCATTTTTTTGAAAGATATTCGGAAACCAGAAACCTTGTAAAAAATATGACAGATAATGAAATTTGGGACCTAAATTATGGTGGACATGATCCTAGAAAGATTTATGCTGCATTTGAAAAAGCCAGAAAAATAAAAAACAAACCAACAGTTATATTATTTCAAACAATAAAAGGATATGGTCTTGGTAAAATCGCTGAAAGTAAAAATATAGCACACCAAGTTAAAGTTTTAAATATCGATTCAATAATGTATTTTAGAGACAAGTTTAAAATACCTTTAGATAATAAAGAAATAAAAAATCTTCCTTTTCTAAAATTTGAAAAAGGTTCTAAAGAATATAACTATTTACACCACAGAAGATCTGTATTAGGAGGATATATACCTTTTAGAAGAGAATATTGTAGCGAGAAGATAGCTATTCCAAAACTAGAAGAGTTTAAATCTATTCTAACAGAACAAGAAAGAAACATTTCTACTACAACTGCTTTCTTAAGAATTTTTAGAATAATGTTAAGGAATAAAAATATTAATCAAAGATTGGTACCAATCATAGCAGATGAAGCTAGAACATTTGGTATAGATGGATTATTTAGACAAATTGGAATATACAATTCAGATGGACAAAAATATACACCTCAAGATTTAGAACAAATTTTATATTACAAAGAAGAAAAAGATGGACAAATCTTACAAGAAGGTATTAATGAACTTGGAGCAGGATCCTCATGGTTAGCCGCGTCTACTTCTTACAGCACAAATAATTTAATAACTATTCCATTCTATATTTACTATTCTATTTTTGGTTTTCAAAGAATCGGAGATCTTTTATGGGCAGCAGGAGATCAACAAGCAAAAGGATTTTTAATAGGTGCGACTTCTGGAAGAACAACATTAAATGGAGAAGGTCTTCAACATGAAGATGGACATAGTCACATTCAATCTCTAACAGTGCCAAATTGTATATCTTACAATCCATCTTATGCGTACGAATTAGCAGTCATTATACAAAATGGATTAGAAAGAATGTATGGTAAAAAACAAGAAAATATATATTATTATATTACCATAGTCAATGAAAATTATCGCATGCCATCTATTCCGCATAATTCGGTGAAAGGAATATTAAAAGGAATTTACAAACTCGAATCAAACATAGGAGAGAAGAACACAATTCAAATACTAGGATCAGGCTCTATGGTAAGACACGCTTGTAAAGCTGGAAAAATTTTAATGGAAGAATACAAAATAAATACTATTATATATAGTGTTACATCATTCACAGAATTGGCTAGGGACGGACAGGATTGTGAAAGATGGAATATGCTTCATCCTAAAGAAACACAGAAAGTACCGTACATTACTAAAATAATAAAAAAGATTCCGACAGTTGCTGTTACAGACTATATGAAACTATTTGCCGAACAAATAAGATCATACATTCCAACTAGGCATTATCATGTATTAGGAACAGATGGTTTCGGAAAATCTGATAGCAGAGAAAATTTAAGATATCATTTCGAAATAAATGTTAATTTTATCGTAATAGCTGGGTTATATCTTTTAAAGAAATCTAAGAAAATAAGTAAAATATTACTGAACTCTGCTATTAAAAAATATAAAATTGATCCAGAAAAAATTAACCCACGTCTATAAAAGAGATTAAAAATATGTCTATAAAAATCTGTATTCCAGAAATTGGGATTGAAAAAGTTGAAGTTGTAGATATTCTGGTAAAAATAGGAGAAAAAGTTAATACTCAACAACCTATTATCCTTGTAGAAGGAGAAAAAGTTTCTATAGAAATTCCATCTCCTAAATCTGGAATTGTAGAAGCAATAAAAGTGAAAAAAGGAGATATGGTTAAACAAGGATCGCATATTATGAGTTTTTTCGAAGAAGACAAGTCTGAAAAAACTATAATTAAAAACTACAAAGTAGATTGTGAAAAGGAAATAAATAACAAAAAAAATTATTTAGAAAGTGAAGAATATTTTCATGCCACTCCAATAGTTCGTCGTTTATCAAGAAAATTTGGAGTAAATCTTAAATATGTTTCAGGTACAGGAAGAAAAAATAGAATTTTGATAGAAGATGTACAAAACTATATACTAAAAGCTGTAGAAAAATTTAATCCTAACAACAATAATCTTATCTCTACAGAGAAAGACATATCAATAAAAAAAGTTTCCAACAGAAAAATTAAATTAAGTAATATACAAAAAGTTTCTGGTAGAAATATTAAAAATAGTTGGAAAAATATTCCACATGTTACAATCATGGAAGAAGCCGATATTACTGAATTAGAGCTTTTTAGGAAAAAACAAAATAAAGAAATGCAAAATCTAGGAAAAAATCTTAAGATTACAAACTTAGTTTTTATAATAAAATTGGTAGCAAAAATTTTAGAAAAAATGCCAAAATTTAATAGTTTTATAACAGAGTCAAATGAATTAGTACTAAATCAAGATATAAACATTGGAATAGCTGTTAACACAAAAAATGGTATTTTAGTTCCAGTTATCAAAAAAGTTGATACAAAAGGAGTTATGAAAATTTCAGAAGAATTAATGGAAATTTCTGAAAAATCTAGAAAGTTTCTAATAAAACCATCAAGTTTAACAGGTGGAGGATTTACAATCTCAAATTTAGGAGGAATTGGAAGTAAATTTTTTACACCAATTATAAACTTTCCAGAAGTTGCTATTCTTGGATTATCTAGATCATATTCTAAACCAATATGGAACGGCAAGAAATTTATTCCTAGACTTGTCCTGCCTATGTCATTATCTTTTGATCATAGAGTTATAGATGGAGTAGATGGAACCAAATTTTTGCAACTTATAAAATTTGTATTAAATGATATTCGTCAATTGATTATGTAAATATTGCATTAAGAATTAAGTGATTTTTATTATTAAAAATTTTTATAAATTTTGTTTTAAAACTTAAAGAGGAAAATAATGAATTATGAAGTAAAAACAGAAGTGATAGTTTTAGGATCTGGCCCTGCTGGATATACAGCGGCATTTCGTTGTGCAGATTTAGGATTAAAAACAACTCTTGTCGAGAGAGATAAAAAGATAGGTGGAACATGTTTGAATTATGGATGTATTCCATCGAAATTATTTTTATATGTGTCTAATATTATTGAAGAAACAAACTTTTTTTACAAAAAAGGAATTGTATCTAGAAAATTAAGTGTTAATTCAGAAAGAATAAAAATTTGGAAAAACAAAGTTGTAAACAAAATGGAAAAAAATCTTTCTTGTATGGCAAAAATTAGAAAGATTAAAACGATTTACGGAGAAGGAAAATTTATTGACTCTAATAATATTTTGGTAAAACAAGACAAAAATTCTATATATGTAAATTTTAAATATGCTATTATTGCTGTTGGATCAAAATCCAACATGATAACAAATTTTCCTAAGTCTAATAGAATTTGGAACTCAAGGGAAGCATTAGAGATTAAAGAAGTTCCAAAACATATGTTAATAATTGGAGGTGGAATTATTGGATTAGAAATAGCTACGATATATTTTTCTTTAGGATCAAAAATCGATATAGTTGAGTCAACTAATCAAATTATTCCTTCTGTAGAAAAAAGTACATCAGAATTTTACAAAAAAATCATTGAAAAGAAATTTAATTTAATGATTGAAAAAAAGATAAAATCAGTTGAAATTAAAGATGAAAAAGTAATAGCTCTTATAGAGGACAAAAAAAAATTTATTAAATCATATGAATATGATGTTATTTTAGTAGCTATTGGAAGATCTCCAAATAGTAAATTAATCGATGCACAAAATGCTGGAATCAAATTAGATGAAAATGGATTTGTAATTACAAATAATCAAATGAGAACAAATATTTCTAATATTTATGCTATCGGAGATGTTGTAGGAAATCCAATGTTAGCACATAAAGGAATTCATGAAGGTAAAATAGCCGCTGAAGTAATATCTGGTATGAGACATTATTTCGATCCAAAGATCATTCCGTCTATTGCATATACAAAACCAGAAATAGCTTGGGTTGGTTTAACAGAAATAGAAGCAGAAAAACAAGGAATTGAGTTTAAATCATCTATATTTCCTTGGTCTGCATCTGGAAAAGCAATTGTTTCAAATAGCGAAAAAGGTTTCACTAAGATACTTTTTGATAGAAAAACCAAAAGAATTATAGGAGGAACAGTAGTTGGATCAAATGGAGGAGAATTAATTGGAGAGATTTGTTTAGCTATTGAGATGGGATGTACATCAGAAGATATTTCACTTACTATTCATTCTCATCCAACTTTACATGAATCTATATCTATAGCATCTGAAATATTTCTAGGAACTGCAACAGATTTGATTAATAAAAGAAATAAAAGAAATTTTTATATTTAATATATACAAATAAAAAATTTAAAAATGTGAAAGTTTTTACTTTCTATTTTAAAGAAAACTAAATTTTTAATATTTATTAAACGTGAATTTCTTCTTATATACATATTAAAATAATAGTTGAAAATATCTATTTCATGACATCAAAACTAGACAAACTTAAAAAAGAAGTAGCATTAGAAGCTTTAAAGTATATTTCTAATGAAATGATAATTGGAATTGGAACTGGATCAACAATCTCCTATTTTATAGAAATCTTACCGAGGAAACTTTCTTACATAAGAGGTGTTGTTTCTAGCTCTGTATCATCAACAAAGAAATTAAAATCTAGAAATATTAATATTCTAGATAGTAACAGAGTAGAAAAAATTGATTTATACGTTGATGGAGTAGATGAATTCAATTCTAATATGATAATGATTAAAGGTAAAGGAGCAGCGTTAACTAGAGAGAAAGTGTTAGCTTACATGTCTAAAAAATTTATTGTAATTGCTGATGAATCAAAATTAGTTCAAACACTTGGAAAATCTTGTTTACCAGTTGAAGTAATACCGATGGCGTGTTCTTACGTTAGTAAAGAGTTGAAAAAAATTGGAGGAAATCCAAAATATAGAAGAAATGTTATTACAGACAACGGAAATATTATTTTAGATGTATATAATTTAAAAATTTCTAATCCTATAGAATTAGAAAATAAAATTAACTTAATTTCTGGAGTAGTAGAGGTTGGTCTATTTGCGAATAAAACTGCTGATATTATTCTACTATCAAATAGTAATGGAATAGAAAAAATAACAAAACGTAAACATGATGATTATATGTGAACTTTTGTATTATATAATTTTTGATAAAACACTTTACAATATAGAGTATTTTTTAGATATATAAGAACTTGACAAATTTTTATTCTTTAAAAATCTTAGAAAATCTGAAATTTTTTTAAATTTATTTAAACAAATTTGAAACTTTTTATATAACTCTAAAATTTAGAACTTATTCTGATTTAATACAAATCTTAACATTTTAAACTTTTCATTTATATATAAAAATTTTCTTATGTAAGAAACGTTTTTATTTTATAAAAAACTAATATTTATCTTTTTATAAAAATTCTATGTTCAACTTTTAAATAATTTAATAAATCAAAATTTTTAAACTCATACAATGTCTAACAAATTATTTTGATAAGTTATTTGATTTTTAATAGAAGATACAGATTAATTCAAAATTTATTAAAGATGGTTTTAACTTTTTTAAATAAAAATTTAATTATAAATAAAATATGAAATGTAGAGATTTTTTATTCAATATCATAAAATGAAAATTTGAACTTATCTGAATATTTTTAGTAAAATTTATTTGAATAATAAACACCAGCCAAAACATTCATAATGTTTACTTTATAAATAAAGTAATCTTAATATGTTATTTCAAACATAAAACTTTTATAGACTATATTAAGAAAATATTTTCAATAAATTATCATAAACTTTGTTTTTAAATTAGTATTTAATAAAATAAATTACTATTTTTGATATATTCTATGTATTTGATATAATATTAGAATTAGTTCACTTTAAGTGAAAAATAAAATTTATTAAATATCTATAAAATCATTAGAATCAGTTTTTAACTAAAAATATCTTATAATTTTCTTATTAAGAGATTAAGTTGTTTTAAATACTAAAATATTCTGCAATAGAGTGACAGAAAATGCAAAATCACAAATTCAATTTAATAAAGTTAAAAATAAAAAGTTTATGTAACAAATTTTCAACAATTAAAGAACATCTTTGATTACAATAATAAAAAAAATAAGTTAAGAATAATAGATCAAAAGATATCAAAAAAGAGTTTTTGGATAAACATCTCAAATAGATTTAGCACATTGCTAAAAGAACGTTCAAAAATCTCATTAGAATTAAAAAAAATAGATTTGATAAAAGAAAAAATCAATGAGATATCAGACTTATTATATTTATCTATAGAATTTGATGAAATGAACTCTATGGAGACGGAAATTAATTCTATGATAGAAAAAGTTGAAAAAAAAATTTCTTACTTTGAAACTTTACAGCTGTTCTCTAAAAAGAATGATAAGAAGAATTGTTATCTTGATCTTCAATCTGGTTCTGGTGGAGCTGATTCTAAAAATTGGACTAAAGTTTTAATGAGAATGTATATAAGATGGGCTGAATCAATGAGATTCAACACAGAAATAATAAAAGTCTTTGAAGATGACAATTTTGGAATAAAATCATCAACAATTAGAATAGTTGGTAAATATGCATACGGATGGATGAGAACAGAAACTGGCATACATAGATTAGTAAGAAAAAGTCCATTTGATGTTGGGAACAGAAGACATACTTCATTTTCTTCAGTTTTTTTTTATCCAGAAAAACATGATGAAATTAATATCAATCTAAAACTAGAAGATATAAGAGTAGATGTTTATAGATCTTCAGGAGCTGGAGGACAACATGTAAATAAAACAGAGTCAGCTGTAAGAGTAACTCATGTTCCAACTGGAATAATTTCTCAATGCCAAGAAACGAGATCTCAGCATAAAAATAAAGAAAAAGCTTTAAAGCAACTAAAGAAAAAATTATATATTTTTGAAAAAACGAAAAGAAATTTTAACAAGAAAAATTTTATAAAAAGTAAATCTAGTATAAGCTGGAGTAATCAGATTAGATCGTATATTCTAGATGATTCTAGAATAAAAGATTTAAGAACAGGAATAGAAACTAGAAATATTCAGTCAGTTTTAGATGGTGATTTAAGAAAATTTGTTATAGCAAGTTTAAAATCTGGTTTATAAAAATATGAAAGAAAATAATGTAAAAAAATACTTTTCATATTTTGAATATGAAATTAAAAACAGAAAAAAAAAATTATTGAAATTAAGAAAAAGCTGCATAGCTTTCCCAAATCTCTTTAAGAGAAATGCGTTATTTTTAGAGTTAAACAAAAAATACAAGAATAAAGATAATAAGAGTCTATCGGTAAAAAACAAATATGTTTCTGTAGCTGGTAGAATAATAAGAAAAAGATCTTTCAAAAACTCATTTTTTATTGTCTTACAAGACATGAGTGATCAAATACAAATATATATACCAAAAGAAATCTCTTTAAACAAAGAAAAAATTAGTATTTTAAAAATTTTAGATTTAGGTGATATTTTGGGGGTAAAAGGAAAGTTATTTAAAACAAAGACAAACGAGCTAACTATTCGTTGTCATGAAATATGTTTATTAACAAAGTCTTTACGTCCACTACCTGAGAAATTTCATGGTATGAAAGATAAAGAAATAAAATATAGAAAAAGATATTTGGACCTTATTTGTAATAGATCTTCAAAATCTGTTTTTATTTTTAGATCTAATTTGATTTATTTTTTAAGAGATTTTATGAGAAAAAAAAATTTTTTGGAAGTAGAGACTCCAATGATGCAATCTATTCCAGGAGGAGCAATCGCAAAACCATTTATTACTTATCATAATTATGTTAAATCAAGTATGTACTTAAGAATTTCTCCTGAACTATATTTGAAACGTCTTGTTATAGGTGGAATCGAAAAGGTTTTTGAAATAAATAGAAATTTTAGAAATGAAGGAATTTCTTCTTTTCATAATCCAGAGTTTACAATGTTAGAATTGTATTCAGCTTACACAAACTATAATGACCTTATGCAATTCACAGAAGAATTACTTAGGAAAACAGTAAAAAATCTTCTTAAGAAAACAATAGTTAGTTATAGAGGGTTTTCTTTAAACTTTGATAAACCGTTTATTAGAATGACTATGAGAGAGTCTATACTTCATTATTTACCAAACTTAAGAGAAAACGATTTAGAAGATGTAGAAAAAATTGGCTCTATAGCTGAATCTTTAAAGATCTCAAAAAAAGATAATATAAGGTCTTTACAATATAAAATATTCGAATCAATCGTTTCAAACCAGTTAATACAACCTACTTTTATTACAGAATATCCAGTAGAAGTTTCTCCTTTAGCAAGGAGAATGGATTATAATAATTGTTATACAGAAAGATTTGAGATATTTATAGGAGGAAAAGAGATCGGAAATGGTTTTTCTGAATTGAATGATTCAGAAGATCAATTAAATAGATTTGTAAATCAAAAATTAAGTACAGAAAATTCTGAAAACTTTAATTATATTTATGATAAAGATTATATAGAATCTTTAGAATATGGATTACCTCCAACGTCAGGATTAGGAATTGGAATAGATAGAATAGCTATGATACTAACAAATAGTAAAAACATTAGAGATGTTATTTTGTTTCCTACATTAAAAAAAGATAGGAGTAAATAAATTAGTTTTTATAAAAGTTTAAAAAATAAAATAACTTATAACTAAAAATTTAAGTTTTAAATGAATTTGAATATGAAGATTGTTTCTTTTAATGTAAACAGCATAAGAGTTAGACTGCATCAAATAGAAAAGATTATCAATAAATACAGTCCAGAAATACTTAGCTTACAAGAAACAAGGGTGGAAGATAATTTATTTCCTTTTTTATTTTTTAAAAATTTTAATTATTATCCTTATTGCTATGGGCAAAAATCTTATCATGGAGTTGCAATAATCACTAAAAGTAAACCAACAAAAATACTTTCTGGATTTACAAATAAAGATTTAGAAAAAAATAAGAGGATAATAACAGTAAAACTAAAAACTGAAATAGGGGAATTGTTAATAGTAAACTGTTATTCTCCTCAAGGTGGATACAGAAAATGTATAAGAAAATTTCAAGAAAAAAAAATATTTTATAAAAATTTATATTTATATCTTAAAAATCTTTTAAAAAGATATCCTCTTTTGATTCTTACTGGAGATATGAATATTGCCCCCGTAAGTTCAGACATAGGAATTGGAGAAATCAATAAAAAAATATGGATAAAAAATGGTAAATGTTCATTTTTACCTGAAGAAAAAGAATGGATAACAAAATTAGAGTCTCTAGGTTTAATAGACATCTTTAGAAAAAGATATCCTTATACAAAAAACGTATTTTCTTGGTTTAGTTATCGATCTAACTGCTTTTATAGAAATCATGGATTAAGAATAGATCTGATCTTAGTTTCAAAATTAATTTATCCATTTTTAAAAAAAGTAAATCTTAAATATAAAATTCGAAATATGAAAAAACCTTCTGATCACGTTCCAGTTATCGCAGAATTTAAGTTTAAAATTTTATAAAATATTATTTTTATTAAAAAATATCAGGAACTATGCAAACTAATAATATAAAAACTTTTTAAATCGATATTAAGATATTTTATATCATTACTAACATAGTACTTTACATTTAAAAAGTTATCATTTTTATATGAAAACACGTATATTAGTTAATGTTTTATTTTTCAAAATCTTCGTCATAAATGATTTACATAAAATATCTTTACTTATTAATAATAACAAATTTTTTTATGAAAATAAAGTTGATATGTATATCATGTTTAAGATTTATAATAATGTCGAAAATTAGTTAAAAATTCATAAAGTAATTGAATTATTAAAAACATTCTATGAATTTTAACAAAAATCTTTAGAAGATTGCTTGACAGATATATAGTTTTAACAGATAATTTTATAAAATTTAAAATATACTTTGGAATTTATTTTATGAAGATTAATGTCGGTATAAATGGATTCGGTAGAATAGGTCGTGCTGTTTTTAGACTTTCTCAAAAAAGAAAAGATATTCGCATTGTAGCAATTAATGATCTACTTAGATCTGAACAGATAGCTTATATGTTGAAATATGATTCAACTCATGGAAGATTTAATGGAGATATAAGAGCAGAAAAAAATTGTATAATAGTAAATAATAAAAAAATTCAATGTATATCTGAAACTAATCCAAAGAATATAAATTGGAAAGAATTTAAAGTGAATTCTGTTATTGATGCCACTGGGTTGTTTCTAGACAAAAATAGAGCTGTTCTTCATATTGATTCTGGAGCTGAAAAAGTAATTCTTACTGCTCCATCAGGTAACGTTCCAATGTTTGTAATAGGGGTAAATCATAAGACATATAAAGGACAAAAGATAGTTTCTAATGCATCATGCACAACAAACTGTTTAGCCCCAATTGCAAAAGTTATAAATGATAAATTTGGTATTGTTGAAGGATTGATGACAACAGTGCATTCTGTTACTGCTACTCAAAAAACGGTAGACGGAGCTTCAAATAAAAATTGGAGAGACGGAAGAGGAGCATTGCAAAATATTATCCCATCAACAACTGGTGCTACTCAAGCAACTACAAAAATTATCCCGGAGCTATCAGGAAAATTACTTGGAATGGCTTTTCGTGTTTCAACTCCAAACGTTTCAGTAGTTGATTTCACTGTTTCTTTAGAAGAAGAAGCAAGCTTTTATGAAATTTGTCAAGAAATTAAAAGAGCCTCTGAAGAAGAAATGAATGGAATTCTATGTTATACAGATGAGGAAGTCGTCTCAAGTGATTTCAATGGTAGTACGTTTACATCTATCTTTGATGCTAAAGCAAGTATTCCTTTAAATAAACGTTTTGTGAAACTTATATCTTGGTATGATAATGAAACAGGATACTCAAGTAAATTATTAGACTTAGTTAGTTATATTTCAAACTACTAAAAATTTTAGTAAAGTGAAAATTTGACTTTTTGTTTTTATATTATACGATTTTTATTAATTTTTGTTTATTAAAAACTTAATTTAGTTTCTATAAATTTAATACACGGAATATATATGAACTTCATGAAAGGAAAAAGAATTCTAGTAACAGGAGTTATTAATAGTCGTTCTATTGCTTATGGAATAGCAAATACTTTAAAAAAGTATGGCTCGGAAATAATTCTTACTTATAAAGAAGAAAAAATGAAAAGTAAGATTGAAAAAATTTCAAAAGAAATTGGAACTGTAGCTACATTTCAGTGCGATGTTTCTTCAGATGAAAGTATAAAAAATTGTTTCTCTTTAATATCAGATATATGGAGAAAATTTGATGGATTAGTGCATTCAATAGCATATGCACCTTCTAATCAACTAATAGGAGATTATTTATCCTCAGTAGATAGAAATGGATTCAATATATCACATGAAATCAGTTCATATAGTTTTACAGCGTTAGTAAAAAATTGTTCAGAAATGTTGAACAAAAATTCATCTTTATTAACTATAACTTATGTAGGTTCAAAAAGGGCTATGTCAAATTATAATGTTATGGGATTAGCAAAAGCTTCTTTAGAATCTAGTGTTAGATACATGGCTTATTCATTAGGTCCTAGATCTATTCGAGTAAATGGTATTTCTTCTGGTCCAATTATTACAGCCTCTTCTTTAGGAATTAAAAATTTTAAAAAGATGTTTCATAACTTTAGTAAAACTTCTTTTATTCAAAGAACAATCAGATTAGAAGAAATAGGAAATTGTGCAGCATTTTTATGTTCTGATCTTTCTTCTGGTATAACAGGAGAAATTATTAATGTAGACGGAGGATTTAGTCATAGTATACCAAGCAGATATTTTTTGTGAAATTAAATCCAAATTATTAGAAAGTGTATTTTTTTACCAAATTTTACTAAAGAATATTTTGAGAATAATATGTCTTTTTTAGAAAAGATATAATTTTGATCTAAGCACTTTTTTCCGTTTATTGTTATAGCTTTAGATCTAATAATATTCTTTGCCTGTGTTTTAGACTTCACTAATTTAGATTTTAAAAGACATTCGCATAAACTTATTCCTATTTTTGATATTATAGATGGAATACCATCTTTTTCAAGCTGAAAGAAGTCTTCTTTATTCAATGTGCTAAAATTATTCAAAAATAAACTGTCTGTAATTCTGATAGCGGATTCTAATCTTTTTTTTCCATGAACAAAGTTAGTTATAAAGTTAGCTAAAAACTTTTTAATTTCCATTTTTTTTTTTGAATTATTTTTCTCTATCTGAATATCTTTAATCTCTTCTATAGATAGAGATGTAAAGAACATTAGAAATAATTTAATCTCTTCATCTTTTATATTAATCCAAAATTGATAGAATTTATATGGACTTGTTTTCTTAGGATCAAGCCAAATAGTCTCTGTACCAGTTTTACCAAATTTTTCTCCATTATTATTTAATAATAACGGAGTTGTAAATCCTAAAACTTTTTTTTTATATTTATATCTTATTAGATCTATACCTGATGTAATATTTCCCCACTGATCAGAGCCACCGATTTGCATCTCTACATTATATTTCTTAAATAAATATGCAAAATCATATGATTGCAATATATTATAAGAAAACTCAGAAAATGAAATCCATGAATTATCTGTTTTATATATTCTATTTTTAATAAATTCTTTATTAATCATCTTATTTACACTGAAATATTTTCCAAATTTTTTCAGTAATTCTAATATACTAATTTTTGATAACCAATCAAAATTATTTAAAATTTTTAGTCTTTTATGTTTTGGATCATTTTCGAATAGATTAGTAATTTGTCTACTAATTTTTTCAGAAAATAAAAAAATTTTTTCTTCTTGATTAACAGTTCTTTTTATTTTCTTAAAACTTGGATCTCCAACTAAACTAGTTGCTCCACCTATTAAAATAATAGGTTTATGTCCATAATCTTTAAACCTTTTTAGACAAAACAAAATCACTAAATGACCTACATGAAGACTATCTGCTGTAGGGTCAAATCCACAATATAGATTAATTTTATATTTTTTTACTTTTTCTTCTAACACAGAAATATCTGTAGACTGAAATATTAGTTCTCTATTTCTTAGATCATTAATTAAATTCTTATATTCGCGCATTTTAGTTTTTTAAAATACATAATTAATATTTTTCTTTCTAAAAATTAAGGAGAAAGACGATCAACTTTCCATTCTTTTTTATTTCTTTCATATAGGAAACGATCATGTAATCTTTTGATTCCACCTTGCCAAAACTCAACCATATTAAATTTTACTATATATCCGCCCCAAAATATTGGAAAAGGTATAGAATAATTTTTAAATTTTTTTGAGTAAAATAAGAAAGAGTCAATTAACACTTTTTTGGAAGAAATCTTTTTAGATTGCTTAGAAGCCCAGGATGCTATTTGATTATCTCTAGGTCTAGAATGAAAGTATTTAATTGATTCTTGTGAAGAAATCTTATTTGCAACTCCTAAAAAACAAACTTGCCTTTCCATTTGAAACCACGGAAATAACAGACTTACTTTACTATTATTTTTAATCTGTTTTGCTTTTCTGCTAAAAAGATTTGTATAGAAAATTAAACCATTTTCGTCAAAGTACCTTAGAAATACGGTTCTTTGATATGAGTTTCCTGATGTGTCCGAAGTTGAAACACACATCGCATTTGGATAGGTAACACCAAAATTTTCAGCTTGCTGCAACCATTTTTCGAATAACTCTATTGGATCAATTGTAAGATCTTTTCTTCTTAGTTCCTTTTGAGAATATTCATTTCGTACTTCGTTAATATACAAGTTAGTTTTAGTCTTCATTTTTTATGAAACTTTATAAAATTTAGAAATATTGAAATCAAAAATTTTTTGCATATATTTACAATTCAGTATAAAATCTACACTGAATCTTAATATGCTTAACTTTATTTCAGTATACTAAAGATAGTCGAAATAATCTATTTCAACAGACTTAAAATAGAAAACAAAGAATCAATAATTTTATTCTAAATAAACAACCATATTTCTAGAAAAATATATAACAAATTTATCTAATAATTACTAGTAATAACCTGATTAATAGAAAAGTTAATAAAAAAGTTAACAAATTAAAATTTACATTTTATAAATAGTTAAAAATATTATTTTAAATTTTTAGAAAATTTTGTTTGACTAATAATCTTTTTCAAAGATCCATTAATATACAAATCCTTTACTGTTTCACAACCTCCAATCAGATTCTCATTAATCCATAATTGTGGAAAAGTAGGCCATTTAGAATATTCAGGTAACTTCTTTCTAATATTTTCGTGTTTTAGTACATCAACATATGCAAATTTCTTACAACATCTTAATAAGATGTCAGATACTAATTTTGAATATCCACAAAGAGGGAAATCTGGTGTTCCTTTCATATAAAGGATAATAGGATTTTTTTTCAATTGTATTTTAATTTCTTCACTAAATTTCATATTTATTTCAATGAAATTGACACAATTAATATTGTTGTTTAAAATGTTAAATTATATTTTAGATAGCTAACTTATTAAACTCCTATAAAACTCTCTAATATTATTCTATTATTAGAGTGCTGTAGAATATATTTTAGTATCAAAAAAATTTTTTTACAAACTATTTATTAAAATATTTTCTTTAAACTAACAAATGATTCGTTTTATTTTTTTAATAGTTTTGTTAGATTTTTAAATCATCAAATGATTCTAGACGTTCTTATATAAAGAAACTTAGTTTTTAGAATAAAATATGTTATGAACAAACTAAGATGAAACTCTACAAATATTGTAATTATTAATCCGATATTAAAACGAAATTCTAAACTAGAAATAAATGAAAAAAACTAAGATTATTTGTACAATCGGTCCAAAAACTGAATCTGAAAAAAAACTTTTTGAGTTGATTAAAAATGGTATGAATGCAATAAGATTAAATTTTTCTCATGGGAGTCATGAAGAACATTCAAACAGAATTCATAATCTAAGAAAAATATGTAAGAAGAAAAATAAAAAAATTTCTATTATTTTAGACACGAAAGGTCCAGAAATTCGAACAATGAGACTTAGAGACGGTAATAATATATATTTAAAGGTTGGACAAAAATTTTCTCTTACAACCAATAAATCAATTATTGGAAATAACAGTATAGTTGCAATAAACTATGATAGATTTATAGATAACTTAAAAAAAGATAATATTATAATGATAGACGATGGATTAATAAATATGAAAGTTATTTCTATATTTTCAGACTTGGTCGTCTGTAGGGTTTTGAACAGTGGAAGTTTAGGAGAGAATAAAAGTGTTAATTTACCTGGAGTTTATACTAATTTTCCTTCTCTCTCTAAAGATGATAAAAAAGATTTAATTTTCGGATGCAGAAATCAAGTCGATTTCATTGCAGTGTCTTTTGTTAAAAAAAGCAAAGATATAATAGAAATTAGGGATTTTTTAAAAAGTAATGGTGGAGAAAAAATTTCAATAATCTCAAAAATTGAAAATCAAGAAGGTTTAAATAATTTTGAAGAAATATTAAAAGTATCTGATGGAATCATGATTGCAAGAGGGGATTTAGGTGTAGAAATTCCAGTGGAAGAAGTTGTCTTTGCTCAAAAAATGATGATAAAAAAATGTGTTTTAGAAGGTAAAATAGTAATAACAGCAACTCAAATGTTAAACTCGATGATAGAGAACCCTAGACCGACAAGAGCAGAAGTTAGTGATGTTGCTAATGCAATATTAGATGGAACTGATGCTGTAATGCTATCAGGAGAAAGTGCTAATGGAAAGTATCCAATTGAGTCAATTAAAATAATGTCAAAGATATGTGAAAGAACTGATATAGAAGTACCAATTTTTTTGTATAAGAAAAAAAATAATGAAAATATACAAATTACAGAGTCTATATGTCAAGGAATTGTAAAAATAGCAAAAGACTTAAAATCAAAATTGATCATTGCATACACTGATAGTGGGAAAATCGCAAAATTACTAAGAAAAAATTTTCCAAAAGCAACTATCTTAGCACTAACTTTTAACGAAAAAGTAGAAAAAAAGTTACTTCTGTTTAGAGGTGTAATACCTAAGTTAATTAAAAGAATAGATTCAATCAGTAAATTTTATCAAATTGGTAAGAATATTGCATTAGATGAAAAATTAGTACAAAAAGGAGATACCATAATAATGGTTTCAGGATCATTATTGAGTAGTTTTACAAAAAACTTTTTTTCAATACACATTTTATAAATTTTTTAAAAATTAATTTATTTTCTAAATATCTTTTAAAAACTAAAAAATTAATCTGGAGAATATTTCATGAATTATACAAAAATTATTTACATTATTTCATCATTGTTTCTTCTAACTGGATGCTCTGGTATTGACTTAAATAAGAAATTATCTTCTGATGTACAGTCAATGCAAGGTAGAATAGAGCAACTTTCAAATGATGTACAATCTCTGCAGAGCGACATGCAAATTACAAAAGAAGAAGCAAATCGTGCTAATCAAAGATTAGATAATCAAGTTCTTAAATATAAGAAATAAATTTTTATTCTTAAAACATCTGAAAAATAGGACATTCATTTTAATGAGTGTCTTATTTTGGATGTCTTTGAGATTTATTTTTTATTTACTCTAACAGGTATACCAGAACGACGTAATATTTCCATTTTTACTACATCTTTATCAATATCATTTCTTTTTAAGAAATATTCAAAATCTTTGTCGTATATAAAAGACATTGTTCTCGGATCATCAGAATATTTTTCTGATAAAGGCTGATGAACTTCTATATAACAACTTCCATCATATTCTACAGAGAACTTTATAGGTTCATTGATTATCTTAACTTCAGTTCCTATAGAAACTAAATTAAATAATTCTTCTATATCTTTAGATCTAAGTCTAATACATCCTGAACTAACTCTTAGACCAATTCCAAAATTTACGTTTGTTCCATGAATTAAATATTCTCCATTTCCGTATGCGAGACGTAAAGCATAATATCCCATAGGGTTTTCTGGCCCAGAAGGAACAAATGATGGCAAGATTATTCCTTGAGTTTTATATCTTTTTTTAATTTCACTAGTTGGTGTCCAAGTTGGATTTTTTATCATCTGAATTATTCTAGTTTCCATTTCAGGAGTTTTAGCATCTATTTGTCCAATTCCAACTGGATATACAATAACTCTATTTTTAGAAACAAAAAAATACATTCTTAGTTCTGCTAAATTAATAACAATACCTTTAAATTTACATTTTGGTATTAACATTTGAAGAGGGAGAATAACTTTTTTACCAGCTTTTGGTAGAAGAGGATCTATATCAGGATTAGCCTCCAACATTCCAAGAAGACCTATGTGAAATTTGCTTATAATAAATTCCAACGAGTTACCATCATTAGGAATAGTATAATATTGATTTTGTCCTATCAGTCTATTATATGGAGAACTTATAAAATATTCTTTAGAATATGAGTAGATTGGATATAAAGCTGTTGACAAAACAAATAATTTTGTAAAACAAAAAAATTTTTTTATGCCTAAAAAAGGTTCTTTCATAATTTTTATAAATTCTTTTCTTTTGAATAAAATATAAATTTTCTAATCTTAGAATGTATAAACTCTATCATCAAATATAATCCTTGATTTCTAGATGGAGTTAAATCTTTATATAAAGATAACTTATGAAAAAAGTTTTTATTTTTATTTTCTAATATTTTTCTTAAAGTCATATCCTTAAAGAGGATTGCTAAAACTACTATTAAACCTTTTACAATCAAAGAGTCTGAATCTCCAACAATTTTTTTTAGTTTATTTTTTTCAAATTCTAAAAAGATCCATGTATAACTTTGACATCCAAAAACCCTATTGTTATTTGTCTTAAGATTTTCTTCTATAATTGGTAATTTTTTACCTAATTCAATTAAGTATATATATCTATCTTCTTGATTTTCACAAAGTGAAAAATTGTTTAAAAGTGTTTTTCTATTTGGAAATAGACACATAAAATTTTAAAAATTTGTTTAAGTCGATTAGTTTAATATTTTCTCTAAATATATTAATTTTTTGCATAAAAATTCCACTTCATCTTTTGTATTATATATTGCAAAAGAAACACGACACATCGAAGGAACTTGATAGAACTTCATTAAAGGTTTTGCGCATAAGTGTCCAGTTCTAATTAAAATAGAATAATTGTCTAAAAACTTTCCAACATCATAAGAGCTATGACTACCAATGTTAAATGAAATAATACTAATCCTTTGGTTTTTCATCCCATAAATTTTGATAGAATTAATTTTCGAAAGTGTTTTATATGCATATTTTGCTAATTTCTTTTCATAATCATGAATTTTTTCTAATCCAATACTACTTATATAATCTATTGCAGCTCCTAAACCAACTATTCCTACAATATTTTGTGTTCCGGCTTCAAATTTCCATGGAATGTCTTCGTATTTGATATCTGACTTAGAAAAATTCAACAAATTGATTTTTATATCCTTAATCATAGCACCTCCTCCATAACAAGGAGTAAAAAAATCTAATATTGATCTCTTTCCATATAGTATTCCAATTCCTGTAGGTCCATATATTTTATGTCCAGAAAACACATAAAAATCACAATCTAAATCTTGCACATCAATTTTCTGATGCATAATTGCTTGAGCTCCATCAACTAATATATACACATAAGTGGAATTTCTTTTCGCGCATTTCCTTGTAAACTTAATAATCTTCTTTACAGGATTCATAATTCCTAAAACATTAGATATATGTGAAAAAGAAAAGAATTTAGTTCTTGAATCAATCATTTTTTCCAATTTCTCAAAAATTAAAATTCCATCATCATTGATTGGCAAAATACGTATTTCAAATCCAATTTGTTTTGAAAAAAAAATCCATGGAAGAATGTTTGAATGATGTTCAACTTGAGTTATAATAATATTATCTCCTTTTTTTAAAACACACTTACTGCAAATATGAACTATTGAGTTTATAGCTTCAGTTGTTCCCTTTACAAAAACTATTTCTTCTGTATAAGAAGAATTCAAAAATTTAGATATCTTATGTCTTATATTTTCTATTAGAAATGTAGCTTCGTTACTAATGTTATAATTTCCTCTATGAATTGGTGCATATTTATAAGAATAAAAATCTTTTACTACTTCAATTAATTGTTTAGGTTTTTGAGAGCTAGATGCATTGTCTAAGTAAACTAATGGAAAACCATTTATTTTTCTTTCAAGTATTGGAAAATTTTTTCTAATTTTTTTAATCGGAAATTTCATAAAAATTATTTGATAAAAGTTTGAAAATTCTTCGTTTAATTTGTTTTTTAATTGAGTTAATTTTAATTTTTTTGACAACATTTGAAGAAAATGCAAAAAACATCATTTTTTTTGCGCTATTTTCTGATATTCCTCTTGAAAGAAAATAGAAAATTTCTTCTTTTCTTAATTTGCCTGTAGTAAATCCATGCTTACAATTAACGTTTTGATTATAAATTTCTAAATATGGTTTAGAAAAAATTAAAAAATTTTCTCCAACAGGCAAATTTCTAACAAGCATATTAGCTATTGTTTTTTCTGCATTCCTTAATGCTTTAATTGTACCAAAAAAAATATTTTTGCTATAGTCAAATAACAAACTTTTATGTAATTGCATACTATGACAGCCAGAAGAAATGTGATTTATATTTATTCTATTTTCCAAAACTTCTTTTTTTTTAAGTATAGATAAGCTACTAACTTTTGCTTTTGAATTTTTTTCTTTTAAAAATATTGAAGAATCATTGTATAATATCTTAGATCCTAGGAAAAAATTATAATTTTTTAAAGTACTATCTTTTCCTAGGTAAAATCTATTAAAAGAGAAATGATAATTTTTATTACCTTCAGAAAAATATTTTATATGATTTAAATAGCTTTTTTTTTCCATGAAAACTTTCATAGAATTTCCTGTAAAATAATTTCGTTCTTCTTTTAAGAAAATAAAATGTTCAATTAGATCTGATTTGCTATTTTCTTTTAAATCCAGTTTAGAACAACAAAACCCAGTGTTTATAAAATCTTCTTTATAATCTCCAGAAAATACATTTACTATATATAAAGGTTTTTTAGGACGTTCAGATTTATTAAGTTTTATTAAAATTGTATAGAAGTTTAATTTTTTCAGAAAACTTAAAAAACTTTTTTTCACAGATATTTTATATGGACCTGAATAAAAATCGCAAAGTTCTTCTAGAAGAGATCCATTAAACAAAACAACTCTCCAACTTGGTATCTGAAAGATTTTTTTATTTATTTTTCTTTTAATTTTAGATGAAATTGTTTTATTATAGTGTAATTTTTTGAATTTCAGTTTTGATGTTTTATTTATAAAATTGAATCTCCAAGATTCATGAAATTTTTTAAAGATTTTTAAATTTTCTTTTTTAGTAGAATTAATGTTTAGAATTTTTTGTTTTTTTAAAAAATATAATATATTTTCAACTTCTCTTTCTTTTCTCATAAAATTTTCTTTTGTTTTACTATGTAAATTTTTCATATCCTTCTTTGTCTATCTTTTTTGAAAGTGAAAATCCACCAGACTTTACTATCTTTCCATCATTTAATATGTGTACAAAATCAGGTTTTACTTTATCTAAAAATTTTTGGTAATGAGTTATAATGAGAAATGACTTCATTTCTTCCTTCATAGAATTTATAATTTTTGATACAATTTGCATTGAGTCGATATCAAGACCTGAATCAATTTCATCTAATATTGAAAGTTTTGGATTTAAAGAGATCATTTGTAACACTTCACTTTTTTTTTTTTCTCCTCCAGACATTTCAGTATTTACTGATCTTTTTAAAAATTCTTTTGAAATATTTAATAACTTTATTTTATTTTTAATAAATTCTCTAAATTCGAACATATCCATTTGTTTCTGTTTTCTATATTTTCTAATTGAGTTTATTGACTCTCTTAAAAACTCTTGATTACTTACTCCAGGAATTTCAGTTGGATTTTGAAAAGATAGAAATATACCTTTTCTAGCTCTATCTTCTGGAACTAAAGAAATTACATCTTCATTTGCAAAACTGATTTTTCCACTAATTACTTTATATCTTTTATCTCCAGCTAATACTGAGGACAATGTTGTTTTTCCAGAACCATTCTGTCCCATAATTGCGTGTATTTCACCATGTTCTATTTTTAAGTTGATTCCATCAAGAATTCTCTTATTTTTTACATTAACGACTAAATTCTTAATTTCTAACATTTTATCCTCAATGATCAAATATAATTAGTTATTAAATATTAGATAATATTTTTTGTATTTCAATAGAAAATTCTAATGGCATTTTCTCAGTTATTTCTTTACAAAAACCATTAATAATTATAGAAACAGAATTTTCTTTATTAATTCCCCTTTGTAAACAATAAAATAATTGATCTTCATTAATTTTAGATATATAAGCTTCGTGTTCCAATTGTGAACTATCGATCTTAGTTTCAATATTCGGATAAGAATATGTACTACATTTATTTCCAAACATTATAGAATCACACTGTGTATAATTTTTAGAGTTCTTTGCAGAAGAACAAATTTTTACTAATCCTCTATAAGTATTTTTACTTCTTTCAGAAGCTATACTTTTTGATATAATAACAGACTTAGTATTTTTTCCAATATGAATCATTTTTGTTCCAGTATCTGCTTGTTGCGTCCCTTTTGTTGATGTAATCGAATAAAATTCTCCTATAGCGTTTTTACCCTTCAGAATTATACTAGGATATTTCCATGTAATTGCAGAGCCAATTTCTGATTGTATCCAAGACATTTTAGAATTTTTCCCAATACAAATTGCTCTCTTAGTAACAAAATTTAAAATTCCTCCTTTTTTGTTTCCGGTAGACCAATTCTGTATTGTAGAATATTTCACTGTAGCATTTCTATGTACGAATATTTCAACTACAGCTGCATGTAATTGATATTCTGGATTTTCTGAAGCAGAACATCCTTCAATATAACTAAGATTACTTCCTTCTTCTGCGATAATTATAGTTCTTTCAAATTGACCTATTTTTTTTTCGTTAATTCTGAAATATGTAGAAAGTTCAATTGGACATTGAACCATTTTTGGGATATATACAAATGTTCCATCTGATACTACAGATGAATTCAATGCAGAAAAAAAGTTATCTTTGCTTGAGACAGCTTTCCCAATATATTTTTTTACTAAATTTGAATATCTTTGAATAGCTTCACTAAAAGAACAAAAGATAATTCCAAACTTTTCTAATTCTTTCCTTTGTGTTGTAATAACAGAAACAGAATCAAAAACAGCATCTACAGCAATAGATGATTTTTCATGAATTGGAACACCTAACTTGACAAATGTATTTTGAATTTCTTTTGTAAAGAATTTATTTTTATTATTTTTTAGATTATCAAAATTAGATGGGGCAGAATAATAACTATACTTTTGATAATTTATTGGTTTGTAAAATCCATTTATCCAATGAGGTTCTCTCATATTTATCCAATCCTTATAGGATTGAACTCTAAATTTCAGCATCCAATCAGGTTCATTTCTCTTTTTTGAAATTTTTTTAATAATTTTTTCATTTATTCCAGGTTCAATAGTGTCAGAAGCTACATTAGTAAAAAATCCTTCACTATAATGATTGTACTTTATATTTTTTTCTCTATTTTTTTTCATAAATCTTAAAACCATATCTATTGATTTCTTTGAAAAATCAACTTGGTATATGATAAACAAATTAAATTCATACCTTCGAATAAATTATCTTATTAGTATTCATAGAAATATAATATCAATTTTTTATATAAAAATTAGAATTATATGTTCTATAATAAATGTTGTTTATTTGATTTGTCTATAATTTTTCTAAAAAATTGAAAATATTTGCTAAATACAAATATATTAAAATAAACTTAATTTTATATTTTTTAAAAATTTAATCAAATGTTCTTAAAAATTTTTTATGAACATGTAAAAATTTTTTGTTTACATTTAAATGTAAATCATAAATATAATGTAAAATATTTATAACATCGAAGTATAATCAGTTACAAATTTTAAATTTCATTAATATGAATAATTTAAATCTTATTATTACTTTAAATGAATTTGTTTAAATTTAAAAAAATGAGAGAAATAGATTCGTTAGGTATTGATACTAAATTTTTAGATACTGTTATTAAACCAAAACTTTTAATAGATAAGTTTTCTCTGTCTGACAAAGGAATTGATAATATTGTTAATTCAAGAAAAATTATCAAATCTATTTTAATTGGAAAAGATAAAAGATTGCTAATCATAGTTGGTCCATGTTCTATACATGATGTAAGATCAACTATGGAATATGCTAAAATTCTTTCAAAATTAATATTTAAATATCGTAATTATTTTAAAATAGTTATGAGAACTTATTTTGAGAAGCCAAGAACATTATTTGGATGGAATGGATTAATATCAGATCCTGAGATAAATGGCTCATTCAAAATAAATAAAGGATTAGAAATTGCAAGAGATTTACTTGTAAAAATTAATAACCTAGAAATACCAACAGCGACAGAATTCTTGGATATAGTAGTTTATCAATATATAGCAGATCTGATGAGTTGGGGATCAATTGGCGCAAGAACGGTAGAAAGTCAAATACATAGAAAAATGGCTTCTGCATTTCCATTTCCAATAGGGTTTAAAAATAAAACTAATGGAGATATCAAAGCTGCAATTAATGCAATTAGGGCAGCAAAAAAAAGTCAAGTTTTTTTATCACAGAACAAAAACGGCAAGATTGTATTATACCAAACTAATGGAAATAAGTATGGACATATAGTTATGAGAGGTGGAAAAAAACCAAACTACAGATCGAAAGATATTTCAAATGTTTGTAAAGAACTGAAAAAGTTCTCTTTACCAAGAAAAATAATTGTTGACTGCAGTCATGATAATTGTGAGAAAACATATCAAAAACAGATTAAAGTAGCAAAAAACGTTGCAGAACAATTGAAAAATGGATCTAATTATATAGCTGGTATTATGTTAGAAAGTTTCTTACTAGAAGGTAATCAAAAAATTACTCAAAAACATTTAATAAAGTACGGGCAATCTATTACAGACCCTTGTATAGGAATAGAAGAAACTAAAAACATATTAGAAATTTTAGCAGAATCTATTAAGTTTCGTTTTTTATGAAATTTAAATTCAAGCTATACTTAAATGATTGATCTTTTATAAAAAATTAATATAAAACAACGCTTTTTTTCTAAAAATCTTAGCTTTTACGTATTAACAGAGCAAATTTTAGTTCATCGTCATTACAATGAACACTGAAGTATATTTTCTGACCATTTTCTTTTACAATTTCTATTTCCTCTTTTTTATCATTTATTATGTATTTTGGTCTAATTAAAATCTCTCGTTTTGGGGTTAACATGTATAATTTATCATGTAGTGAAAACTTATTTCTTACTTCTACTTCAGCTAGATCGTCTATTTTGAAACCAGTAAATTTACCAACAAATTGATTTCTAGAATTAGAAATACTACTACAGTAATTTTGGTGTCTAAAAGATTTTCTTCTTGTTAAGAAACCTTCAGTATATCCTCTGTTTGAAAGGTTTGACAAATCTTGCATTAACTTTTCATCAAAAGGTTTATTTGAAATTGCATCTTCTATAGATTTTCTATATATTCTTGTTACGACTGAACAGTAGTAAACAGATTTTGATCTTCCTTCTATTTTTAACGCGTTTACTCCGATAGAAATTAACTTTTTAATATTTCTAACAGATTGTAAATCCTTTGAATTTAATATATATGATCCATGCTCATCTTCTAATATATCAATAACTTCGTTATTTCCATGATCATCTTCTATCATAGTGGAGTAAAATATAGTATCTTTTTCTTTATATTTATTACATTTCCATCTACATATATTTTTACAAACACCTTGATTTGAATCTCTTCCGCTAATATATGAAGATAGTAAACATCTACCAGAATAAGCCATACATAAAGATCCATGAATAAATACTTCTAGCTCAATTGAAGGAGCTTTGTTTCTGATCTCATGAATTTCTTCTATAGATAATTCTCTTGATAGAATAACCCTTTTAACTCCAATTCTTTCCCAAAATTTTACAGATGCCCAATTTATAGAATTTGACTGAACAGAAAGATGAATTCTAACTTCTGGAAATTTTTCTCTTACAAGCATAATCATTCCAGGATCAGATATAATTAATGCGTCAGGTTTTGATCTGATTATAGGACCAATGTCCCTAATAAATGATTCTATCTTATTATTTCTAGGAATTACATTTACAGTTATATAAAAATTTTTTCTAATTTTCTTGGCATATTTAATACATTTAATCAATTTTTTATAATTAAACCTATTATTTCTGACTCTTAAACTATATTTTGGATGTCCAGCATAGACAGCATCAGCGCCGTATGCAAAAGCATAATTCATTTTTTCAATTGATCCTGCAGGAGAAACTAATTCAACTTTTTCAAACATTTCAATTTCTATCAA
Organism: Candidatus Riesia sp. GBBU; assembly: GCA_002074035.1. GTDB lineage: Bacteria > Pseudomonadota > Gammaproteobacteria > Enterobacterales > Enterobacteriaceae > GBBU. The sequence continues at coordinate 93,694 of CP012849.1, forward strand.
AGTAAAGATATAAGAATTTAATAGATAAAAGTTTAATTTTCATAAAAAATTTTTTATAACTTAGAAAAAATTTTTATACAAACCCAACTCTATACTAAGATATTTCATAATAAAATAAAAGAAAAATTCAGGAAATTTTTTTTTTATTCTATATTTATATTAAAAATATTGTTGCTAAACTTAAAAATATCAAAAATCCTGTAACATCTGTAATAGCTGTAATAATAATACTTGAACCAAAAGCTGGATCTTTGCCAAGTTTCATTATAAAAATTGGAGTTATAACTCCAATTAAAGATGCTATCATTAAATTAAAAATTATAGCTAGTATCATTACTATAGCTATTTGTATGCTCTGATATAATAAACAAGTCATAATTCCGGTTATAATCCCAAATATGAATCCATTTGCTATAGCTATTCCTATCTCTTTTTTCAGAATAAAAAATAATTTATCCATTTGCACTTGTTGTAAAGCGATTTCTCTTACAATTACAGTAGCAGTTTGATTTCCATTATTTCCTCCAATTCCTGCAACTATTGGCATAAGAGTTGCCAAAGTGATAATTTGCGAAATAGTTTCTTTAAAAACATCAATAACCCTTGAAGCAATGAAAGCAGTGCATAGGTTTATAGAAAACCATATCCATCTAGTTTTTACAGTCTTCCAAATTAACTCAGGAATAAACTTTTTCATAATTCATGTTCCTTAATATCTAATAATTTCAAATAGTTTGTTGAAAAATATAATTTAATTCTTTTATAAGAACATTAAAAGAAATTAAAGATTTTGGATTTCTCTTAAAGTATTTAAAAAATTAGAAAGGTTTTAAAATAAGTTATTTGAACTAAGTATTTTCAATAAAAAATTTTATAAATTCAATTTATATTAAAATAATTTTATTAACTTAATAAAATTAATTTTTTACATATTTTGAAAAACTAAATTTTCAAAAAAATTTCATATTTTAGAATATAAAAAACTTGATAGTAAGATTTAATATGACGAAGTTTCCAGAAGATAGAAGAAAATTAAAAGTTTTATCATTAAGAATAATTTTCTAAATTTTCATTGAAATTTAATTTTTTATAGAAAAAATCACAGATTTTCAAAAATTAAATCAATTCAAATTTTATTAAAATTTCAAATATTATTAAAAGATAAACTTATAACTGATTTTATTTTGAATGAAACTATAAGTTCTGAAAAATTTTTATATTAAAAATTTTTAATAAAGTTAATAAATATATATCAAGTATTTTGTTAAAAAAATTTTAAGTATAGATTAATTTTTTAAGTTTCAACTTTTAAATAATTTTTTGAGAAAATATAAAATAACTATTTTAGACTAAAATTCTCTAATTTTGAAAAACTAAATAATATTTATAAAAGATATTAATATAATAATGAAAGCTAACTTAAATAAATTTCTAAAAATTAATTAATTAATAAATAAATCTTTATAGTTAAATAGGAATTTTTAGAATAAAAAATTTACATTATAATATACAAAACTTTTTATCATTAAAATTATAGATCATATAAAAGATTTTAATATCAAGTTAATACAATTATTTAAATTTATTCTAAATAAGATATAAATATTAATTTATAATCAACTTATATGAATGAGAAAATTTAGTCTTAAGAAAAATAATGTTATTTAAAAAATCGAAAATTTTGTTAAGTTATCGAATCAATTTTCAAAAAATTTCTTACAAGTTTACTTTTTATTTTATAGATAATTGAATGTTTAAATATAAAAATATATTAAATTTTTTATTAGATTTATATAAAAGATCTTAAATAAATAATAAATAAACTTTGTTAGTATAAAATATTTCTGATAAAAAATATTATGTTAATGAACTTTATACTTCAAGATAAATCAAATTTTCCTTTATTAAATAAATTTATAAAATAATTAATATAAATGAAATAATTTTGACTATAATTTCACAACGAGTTTCTTAGACGGTTTACACTAAGATAAATTTATGTCCTTCATTAATCCATCTTTTAAATAAAAGATGGGCTCGTTTTTGACAACATTTCTGTGTAGTTTCTAAAACATTTTTTATGTTATACATAATATGCTTATCACGATATAGATCCGCTATTTTAAATAATTTTTTGCCTGTCTGTTGAGTACCAAAAATTTTTCCATATCCTCTAATTTCTAGATCCTTATTTGAGATTAAAAATCCATTGTTCCATTTTTTTAAAATTTCTAGTTTTAGTTTTCCTTTGTAACTTAATGGTTTTTTGTATAAAAAAATGCAAAAAGAACCTTTATTTCCTCTGCCTATCCGTCCCCTTAATTGATGAAGCTGAGTAAGTCCAAATCTTTCTGAATTTTCAATTATTATGAAGTTAGCATTTGGAATATCTATTCCTAGTTCAATTGTTGTTGTAGATATTAATAATTGTATTTCTTTTCTCCTAAAATTTTCCATTATTTTTCTCTTATCTTCAAAATTCATTTTTCCATGAATAATACCAATTTTTATTTTTGGCAACATCATTAATAATGATTTTTTAGTTGAAGTGATAGATTTTATATTAATTTGTTTAGAAATATTTATAATATTACAAATCCAATAAGCTTGTTTATTACTTTTTTGAAGTATTTCGCCTATTCGTAAAACTAACTTTTTTCTTTTTGTTTCTGGTAAAACTATAGTTTTTACAGGAATTCTACCAAGTGGTTTCTCTACAAGAGTTGAAATATCTAAATTTGCATATATGGTCATTGCCAATGTTCTAGGAATTGGAGTAGCTGTCATAATAAGTTGATTTGGAAACAATTTTTTTCTTTTTCCTTTTTCTAATAACATTAATCTTTGAAACACTCCAAATCTATGTTGTTCGTCTATAATTATTAATCCAAGAGAACGGAATTTTATTTTTTTTTGAAAAATTGCATGTGTTCCAACAACTACAAGAGTTTTCCCACTTAGTATATTTTTTATTTGTATTTTTTTAATTGATTCTCTTTGTTTTCCATGGATCCATCCGATTGTTATACTGAAAGGATTTAACCATTTTCTAAAATTGTCAAAATGTTGTTTAGCTAATATTTCTGTTGGAGCCATAAACGCAACTTGCTTTTTATTAGAAATTACTTGTATCGCTGAAAATAAAGCAACTATAGTTTTTCCTGATCCTACATCCCCTTGTATTAATCTCATCATAGGATATTTTCGAGTAAGATCAAACTCTACTTCTTTTATTGCTTTTTCCTGAGATTTTGTTAGATTATATGGAAGAGAAGATAAAACTTGATTCTTTAGTTCATATTTTAACTTTAATTTAGGGGATAATAATTTCTTAATATTATCTTTACTTACTCTAATAAAAAGTTGATATGTTAATAATTCTTCGAAAATTAATCTTTTTTGAGCTGGATGAGAAAATTTATTTAAAAGTCTTATAGAATACTTAATATTTGGAGAATGAACTATTTTAATAGACTCCTTTAATGTAATTTTATATTTTTGTATAGTTTTTGGAATAACTTCTCGTAAGTCATAATTATCTAATAACTTCAATGCTTGTAATATTATTTTTCTTAAGTATATTTGACTAATTCCATTAATTCTTTGATAAACTGGAATATGTCTGTTGAGTAAATATTTCTTTTTTTTTTCGCGAATCCTATATCTAGGATGAATAATTGTGTAATTTTCTCTTTCCTTTATAGCTTTTCCACATACAAGTATATGTTTTCCTACAGAAAGTTTTTTTTTTGTAAAATCAGAGAAGTTAAAAAATTTTATATTTATTGTTCCAGAACTGTCTCCTATTTGAACAACCATAATTTTTCTTTTTCCTGAAATAATATTGTTATCCAATATTTTTCCATATAGAATTACTTCTATATTTTTTTGAACTTCTTTGATTGAAATAAGTTTACCTCTTTTTTTGTAAAAAATCGGAAAATAAAATAACAGATCTTGTATAGTATAAATACCAATTTTTTTAAAATATTTTTCTTTTTTTCTGTCAACTTTTTTTAAAAAACTTATTGGTATTTTATGTATTTCTTTCATTTTTAAAATATTTTCATATGTAAGATATCTTATGAAGATTTAATATTATTTTTAACGAAATAAAAATTTACTTTAAACTTTTTTTAAAAACTAGTTTTATTGATAAATAAATTTCTAGCATAAAAAGATTTATAAACAAAATTATCGTGTATATTTACTTTAATAAAAGTAAATAATGATAAATGTAACTTTATAAAGATTACAAAATTTTTTTAAAACCTCAAAATAGTAAAATTAACAAAAATTTTAAAGTTTTCATTTTAGTATGAAAAATAAACTCAATCAAAAAATAAAATTTTTTAATGTAAAACTTTTAATTAAATCCAAATTTTTTCTAATCTGATAATCTGATTTAAGACGATTAGACCTTACTATAGAGCATAAATCTTCTGAAGCTTTTTTAAAGTTGTCATTAATAATGATATAATCATAGTCATAAATGTGATTTACTTCGTAGGTAGCTTCTTTAATTCTAGTTTCAATAATTTTTTTTGTATCCATTTTTCTATTAAAAAGTCTTTTTGTGAGCTCAACCTTGTTAAGGTGGTAAAATAAATATTGTAATAGCAGAAAAAAAAATTTCTTTTATTTGTTTTGCTCCTTGCCAATCGATATTCAGAAATAAGTCAGTTCCTCTAAGAATTTTTTTTCTAATAGTTTTTTTTGAAGTTCCATAATATTCTCCAAATACACATGCATATTCTAAAAACTCATTATTATTAATCATTTTAATAAATTCATCTTTCGTAATAAAAAAATAGTGTTCACCATTAATCTCATTAAAACGAATTTTTCTTGTTGTATAAGAAACAGAAGATTCTATATCACCTAAATATTTAGAATTTAATACAGATTTAATTAAGCTAGATTTTCCAGCTCCACTTGGAGCAGAAACAATATATAATTTTCCTATGTTCATAATTTTCCTAATGTTTTAATAAAACGTTAAATATATATAAATTTAAAAAATTTTCATTTAAAATATTTATCTTGTAAAATATATTGAATAATAGCTCAATTTTTTAAAATTCTTTAAAAGATTTTGTTTTTTTTAAAAAAGATCATTTCAAAATTAATTGCAATATTATTTTAGAATTTATATAAAACAATGAAATCAAAAAATTTTTTAGAAATATCAAAAATATAAAAATTTTTTAGTTAAGATTTTTTAAACTAATATTTTTATTAAATATAAAAACATTTTGTAAACTTTCTTATTAAGAAATAAGATTATAAAAGCTATAAAACATCTTTTTAAAGAAAGAATATTTATTATGATAGGTTTTGTAAAAGCAACAATACAGTCATGTACAAAATAAAAAGTTATGTTTAAACTTTTAAACAAATTGTAAAGATATTAAAAATCTTTTACTATAAAGTTTTTATTAATTAATGTAAATTTAGAAACATTGAGTAATTTATATTTAAAAAAATTTGATTATAATAGATATTAATATAATTTATATATCTATATTTTCAACTAGTAAAGCATTTTTTTCTATGAATCTTCTTCTAAGTTCTACTGATTCTCCCATTAATATCTTAAATAATTTATCTGCAGAACTAGCATCCTTTACTGTAATTTTTTTTATCTTTCTAGTTGAAGGATTCATAGTTGTTTCCCATAATTGTTCTGGATTCATTTCTCCTAACCCTTTATATCTTTGTATATTTAACCCTTTAGAAGATTCTTTTAAAAGCCATTCAAAAGCTTCTTCAAAGTAATTAATTTTTTTTTCTTTATTCCCTTTTCTAATGTAAGCATTATCGTATTGAGTTTTTCCAATTGATTTAATAATTTGAGAAATTTCTAAATAATCCATACTATTAATAAAATCGTATCCAAACTTACAAGATACTTCTACACCATATTTGCTAATAATTAATATTGGTTCAAAAACTCCATTTTTTTTATTTATATCAATGTAATATTTGTAATTTCCACAATGACCTTCTTTTAAAGAAAGAAAATTAGTAAACGTTGAAATCCACTTTTCTGTTTTTTCATATTTTTTCAAAGTTTCTTTAGTTAGTAGAGATTGATATATCAAACATTTTATTAAATTTTCTGGAAAATAGTATCTCAATCTTTTACTAATTCTTTTTATCTTACTATACTTAATTAACAAATCATAAAGGTTTCTACCATCTAGAACAGAAAAATTACTTTCCTTAATATACAAAGAAGCCTCTTTTATTGCTGTAGAAAATAAATATTTTCTCATTTCGTTATCATCGTTAATATACTTTTCTATTTTACCCTTTTTAATTTTGTATAATGGTGGATTTGCTATATAAATATAACCTTTATGTATAATTTCTGGTATTTTTCTATAGAAAAAAGTTAATAACAAAGTTCTTATGTGAGATCCATCAATGTCAGCATCAGTCATAATAATAATATTATGGTATCTTAGTTTGTTAAAATTATATTCGTCTTTTCCTATTTCAAATCCTAATACAGTAATCAAAGATGTAATTTCTTTTGAAGATATTATCTTTTCAAAGCTTGCTTTTTCTATATTAAGAATTTTCCCCTTTAAAGGAAGAACAGCTTGATTTTTTCTATCACGACCTTGCTTTGCAGATCCTCCAGCTGAATCTCCTTCAACTAAATAAAGTTCTGAAAAACATGGATTTTTTTCTTGACAATCTGCTAATTTTCCGGAAAATCCAATTATGTTTGTTTCATTTTTTTGTTTAGTTATCTGTTTAATTTTTTTAGCTTCTTCTCTAGATTTTGCAGAATTGATTATCTTATTAATTAAGATTTTTGCATCTAATGGATTTTCTTCTAAGAAATCCATTAATTTTTCATTAACCAATGATTCAACTACATTTTTCACTTTCATTGAAACTAATTTATCTTTTGTTTGTGAAGAAAATCTTGGATCTAGCATTCTTATTGAAAGAATTGCTATAATTCCTTCTCTAATATCCTCACTTTTAATAAAAATTTTATTTTTCAAAAGATATTTAGCTTTTTCCATATAAGAACGAAAAGTTCTAGTTATTGCAGTTTTTAGTCCAGAAAGATGAGTTCCGCCATCTTTTTGGGCTACATTGTTGGTAAAACAATAAATCTTACTTTGGTTATTATTTGTCCATTGCATAGATAATTCGACGTATATATCATTTAGATTTTCTGAAAAATAAAAGCTATTTAAATTTATTATCTCATTATCATTTATAATATATTTCAAAAATGATTTTATACCACCCGACGAGTGAAAATTTTCTTGTTTTTTGTTAAACTGGTCGTTCAAAATAATAGATATGTTAGAATTTAGAAAAGATAGTTCTTTAAATCTTTTTGATAAAATGTTGTACTCAAATCTTGTAAAATTTTTAAAAATCTCCAAATTGGGCCAAATACGAATGTAAGTTCCTACTTTATCTGTATCTCCAATAACGTAAAGATTTGTTTTTGGTACTCCAAATTTATAAATTTGTTTATGAATCTTTCCATTTCTATAAATTATTAACTCTAACATTTCTGATAAAGCATTAACTACAGATATTCCAACTCCATGTAATCCACTTGACATTAGATAAGTGTTATTATCAAACTTTCCACCAGAATGTAAAAACGTCATAATAACCTCAGCAGCGGATATTCCTTCTTCATGTATTTCAGTAGGGATACCTCTGCCATTGTCCAAAACAGAAATAGAATTATCTTTATGTATAGTAACAATAATTTTATTGCAATACCCTGCTAAAGCTTCATCTATTGAATTTTCAACTATTTCAAACACCATCTGATGAAGTCCACTGCCATCATCTGTACTACCTATATACATTCCAGGACGTTTTTGAACTGCTTCTAACCCCTTTAAAACTTTTATACTTGATGAATTATAATTATTCTTCATTACAATTCCTTAATTATTTTGTTATTAAATATTTCATTAATAATAAGATCTTCATTATCTTTAAAATATTAATGGATTTTAATTAAAAAAATTTTTAAATTTTTTTAGAATTAATCTTTAAACGTTTTTGGTTTTAAAAACGCATTGGCATAATTATATATTGTTTTGAACTATCTTCTTCATCTTCAATTCTCAAAAAAGAATTAGAATCACAAAAAATAAAATTCACTCTTTCACATTTCAAGATATTTAATACATCAATTATATAATATACATTGAAACATATTTCCAAATTACTATTTTTATATTTTACTCTAACAATTTCTTCAGATTTCTCTTGTATGGAATTATTTGCAACTATTTTTAGAATATCATCATTTAATGAAAGACAAACCTTGCTAAATTTCTCATGAACTAGTACAGTTGATCTTAAAAAAGCTTGCCTTAGTCTTTCTCTGTTAGAGTTCATAATTTTTTCATTATTTCTCAAGAATATGTGATGATAATCTGGAAAACTTCCATCAACTAATTTTGATGTAAATAAACAATTATCAATATTTGAACGTATTGCCCCATTATTTATATTAATAGATATATTTTTTCTTTCATTGCTTAATAATTTAAAAAGCTCTGAAACACATTTTTTAGATAATATAAACGAAACTTTATTTACTATTGAAAAATTAATCTTAAATGAACAAATAGATAACCTATGGCCGTCGGTTGTAACAGTTCTTATTTTTGAATCTTTGTATTCAAATAACATTCCGTTTAAATAAAATCTTGAATTTTTTTCAGCAATTGAAAATTTTGTACTTGAAATTAATGATTTCAGTATACATTCCGGTATGTTTAACTTAAATTTTTCTTCTTCAGAATAAAAATAAGGAAATTTCTTTGAATTAATTGTAGATAGAAAAAATTTGCTTTTTTTAAAAAAAATTGATAGTCTTTCATTTATCAATGATATTGATATGATTTCTCCTAAAGGAATTATCCTACAGATATTATAGAATTTTTTTGCAGAAACTGTTGTTGACCCTTCTTCGTAGAAATTTTTAATGTCTAAAATAGATTTTGATGTGATTTCAATCTCCATGTCAGATCCTGTTAAAAATAGATTTCCATTACTTACTTTTATAAGTATATTATTTAGCACAGGAAATACATTTTTATACTTAATCAAACCAATAATCTTTGACAAATTTTTTAATAACTTTTCTCTTTTAATTGAAAACTTCATTTTATTAAATAGAAAGTATTCTTACTAAATTAAAAAGATCTTTTTTAACTTTGATATCTTCTTTTTCTAACTTATCAATTTTTTTACATGCGTAAATTACTGTAGAATAACGTCTTCCTCCAAACATATTTCCAATTTCCGAAAAACTATAATCTGTCAGCTTTCTAATAAGTGTCATTGATATTTGTCTATAATAAGAAATAGAATTTGATCTTGATTTAGACAAAATGTCTGTTAGATTTACTTTAAAATATTTTGCAACAGTTTTTTGAATTAACTCAACTCTAACATTTCTATGATGTACAAAAATAAAATTTTGTAGCAGATCTCTAATAAATTCTATAGTAACACTTTTTCTTGTAAACTTAACATAAGCAGTTACATGATTCAATGTTCCTTCTAGTTCTTTTATTCCTGAATTTAATTTTTTAGCTATGTATAATAGAATTTTTTTAGATATTTTAATACGATTCATATTGGCTATTTTTGTTAAAATTGATACTCTTGTTTTTAATTCTAGTGAATTAATTTTTATAATTAAGCCCCATCTAAATCTAGACTGTAATTTTTCAGAAATTCCGTATATTTCTTTTGGACAACGATCTGAAGTAAAGATCATTTGTCTATTTTTTTCAAGTAAAAAATTTATTATATAAAATAATTCTTCTTGAGACCTTTTCTTGTGAGCGAAAAATTGAATATCATCAATTAGTAAAAGACTAGCGGAACAATAATATTTTCTAAAATCACATATTTTATTTTCTTTAATAGACCTAATCATTTCATACACGAATTTACTAGATTTTGTATATATTACTTTCATTTTATTATACTTCTCAAGTATTTTGTTAACTGTTGCATGTAAAAGGTGTGTTTTTCCTAGACCAGTTTTCCCATATAATGTAAGTGGATTACATATCAATCCAGGTTTGTTTAAAACCATATTTGTGGTTGAAATAGCGAAATTATTTGATCTATCAGTTACTAAACTATCAAATGTATATTCTTTATTTATTTTTGAGTAATATGTCCTATCTTTTTTATTTTTGGAAAAGTCTTTTATTGATTTATTAAAAAAATTGTTATAGATCGTGTTTTTATTAGTTTTATTAAACTTTTCTATTTTCTCATTTTCTATTCTATTTCCTATAGTAAAAATCAAAGATGGTAAATTTTTTCTATAAACTTTTTCTAAAACTGAGTTTATATTGTTATAATATTTTTTTTTAACATAATCCAAAACAAATCTATTTGGAGTATGAACAAACAGAAAATTTTTTTTTATTTCTACTTGCAGAGGAAGTATCCAAGTTCTAAACTCAGAAATTGGTAGTTTTTTTTTTAGATATATCAAACATTTTCTCCATAGTAAAAAAGACATGAAACTAATTTTCCTTTTATATAAAAGAGTTCAGAAAATTTTTCTGATAAAGTTCATTATCTAATTTTATAAAATTGAAATATTTATTATAAACTAAATGATTATTGTCAAAGATTGACTAAATACGAGTTTTTGTTTATATTTTCCAAGTTCGAAATATTTTAATTTTTTATAAAAAATTTATTTTAAATTCTAAGCTTTTTTTAAAAATACAAAGAAAGTTTATATAAGATAAGGTAGTATAAAATTTGAAAAGAACATTTCAGCCATCTGTTTTAAAAAGAAAAAGATCGCATGGATTTCGTTTAAGAATGTCTAGAAAAAGTGGAAGAAAGATTATTTCAAGAAGAAGAAGAAAAGGTAGATTATCTCTTACTGTATCTTTAAGAAGAGGTTAAATTTATATGAAAAAGTTTAATTTTTCAAAGAAATTTAGATTATTAAAAAATTTTCAATTCAGTTCAGTTTTTAAAGATCCAGTTTATTTTTTTTTGAAAGGGATAATAATTTTTGGTAAAAAAAACAAATTTAGTTATCCAAGATTAGGAATAATTATTCCAAAAAAAGAAATTAAGTTATCTAGTAACAGAAATAGAATAAAAAGAGTGATAAGAGAGTATTTTCGTTTGAATAAAAAAGATTTTCCACCAATGGATTTTGTTGTATTTATAAAAAGAATAGCTTCAGATTTTAATAATGAAAAGATTTTTTTTATTTTAAAAAAGTTATGGATTTTTCATCTTTGTTTTTTTCAAATTTATTACTGATACTAATAAGATTATATAAAGTTTTAATTAGTCCATTTTTAATGAATCGTTGTAGATTTTATCCAACTTGTTCTCAACATGCAATAAACTCTATTAGTAGGTTTGGAATTGTAATAGGATTACTTCTAACAATTTTACAAATTGCTAAGTGTCATCCATATTCAAAATTAAAAAAAAATATTCAATTGATCAAAAAAATAAAAAGGAACAGAGAAAATTAAATATGGAATTTCAGAGAAATATTTTACTTTTTGCATGGTTATTTGTTACTTTTTTGATTTGGACTGAGTGGAAAAAAGATCATGCATACTCATCAAAATTACAAGAGTCAGAAAACAAAAGTTCTATTTTTGAAGAGGAACATGAGATTAAAAAAAGGTTTGTTACTGTAGAAACAGATGTTTTTCGTGTTTACCTTAGTAGTGATGAAGGAAACGTACTGAAAGTAGAATTATTAAAATACAAAACTGATCTTAATTCAAATAAACCATTTTGTCTATTGAATACAGAGAAAAACTTTTTGTATCAAATACAAAGTGGAATTATTAGTATAGATGGTCCAGATAATTTAAAAAACAATAATATAATTAAACCAAAATATAAAACTAAGCTTAAGAATTATTATCTTAATAATGGAGATACTAATCTAGTAATTAGATTCTATTTTCTTGATAAAAACAATGTTTTATACAAAAAGATTTATACTTTTAAACCAAATAGGTATGATATTGATTTAGATTTTTTAATTGAAAATAACAGTAAAAAAAATTTATACATAAATTTTTTTGGCCAATTAAAACAAACTAAGGATTTTATCAAAAACAATAATGTAAATAAAAATGATTTTTCTTTAAATTCATACAGAGGATTAGCGTTATCTTCTGACAAGAACAATTATAAAAAATATAGCTTTAGTGATATTGAAAAAGGTGATTTATCAATTTATTCAAATGGTGGATGGATAGCTATGTTACAACAATATTTTACTACTGCTTGGATTCCATCAAAATATGAAAGAAATTTTTTTTACACAAAAAATTTAAATAATAAAATTGCAATTATTGGATGTAAGAGTGACGAAAAAAAGATTCTTCCTAATGGAACATACAAATATTCATCAAAAATTTGGATTGGACCTTCTTTACAATCTGAGATGAAAAAAATAGCAAAAAACTTGGATCTATCAGTAGATTACGGATGGCTTTGGTTTATTTCTCAACCTCTTTTTAAATTACTAAAATTTATTTACAGATTTGTTGGAAACTGGGGATTCTCTATTATAATTATTACTTTTTTAGTTAGATGTGTAATGTATCCTTTGACAAAAACACAGTATATTTCAATAGCAAAAATGAAAATCTTAGGTCCAAAAATAAATGAAATAAAAGAGAATAACTATCATGACAAGCAAAAGATGAGCAGAGAAATAATGGCTTTATATCATTCTGAAAATGTTAACCCACTTGGAGGATGTTTGCCTCTTATAATTCAAATGCCAATATTTCTAGCATTATATTATATGTTAATTAGGTCAGTTGAATTAAGACATGCTCATTTTATTTACTGGATTAAAGATCTATCAGATAAAGATCCTTATTATGTTCTCCCGTTTTTTATGGGCGTTACTATGTACATAATACAAAAGATTTCCCCATCAGCTTCTACAGATCCAGTTCAAAATAAGATTTTGACATATATGCCAATTATATTTACAATATTTTTTTTCTGGTTTCCATCTGGATTAGTTTTATACTACATAGTTAGTAATTGTGTCACAATTGTACAACAAAAAATTATTTATCGTAGAATAAAAAAAATTTAAAAACTTTTCTAAACATCTAAAAACTATACTTCTGTAAATTTTTAAAAAATGGATACAATAGCAGCTAGAGCTACTCCATATGGAACTGGTGGAATTAGCGTAATAAGAATCTCTGGAAAAAAAGTAAAAAAAATATCAAAGGAAATTTTGAAAATATCTCTTTTACCTCGTTATGCTAATTATCTCAATTTCTATGATGAGAAAGGTAAAATTATTGATCAAGGGATTGCCATATATTTTAAATCTCCAAAATCTTTTACTGGAGAAGACATTTTAGAACTTCACGGACACGGAGGTAAAGCAGTAACTAACACTTTGCTTCAAAGAGTTTTAAAAATTAAAGGTGTAAGATTAGCTTTTCCAGGAGAATTTTCAAAAAGAGCTTACATAAACAGAAAACTTAATCTATTACAAGCAGAATCTATATATGACCTAATTTATTCAGATAATAGAATGTCCTCTTATATGGCGATAAACTCTCTAAATGGAGCTCTTTCAAAAAGAATTTTCAAAATAGTTGAAAGAATAGATGTATTGAGAAAAAAAATAGAGTTTTATATAAATTTTCCAGATGATGAAAGTGAAAATGAAGAATTTGTTTTTTCTGAAAAAAAAGAGTTAGACTCCATAATTAGAGATATTAATTTAATTTTATCTGATGCAAGAAAAGGAAATATTTTAAAACATGGTATTAACATAGCAATAGTTGGAAGTCCAAATTCTGGAAAATCCAGTTTATTAAACATGTTGTCTGGTGAGCAAATTTCAATAGTTACAAATATTCCTGGTACGACAAGGGATATACTAAGATCTTCTATAAAGATAGGAGAAAACACCTTACATATTTCTGATACAGCTGGTTTAAGAGAATCGGAAGATATAATAGAAAAAATCGGAATTGATTTAACATGGAATGAAATAGAAAAATCAAATCATATAATATATATGATAGACGGAAGTAAAACAAATTTTAAATCTAAAATTAACAAAATTTTCTTAAAAAGAATCTCTAAAATTTTTAAAAGTGAAAATATAACAATTTTAAAAAATAAGATAGATATTACAGGAGAAAAAGAAGGAGAGGAGTTTTACAAAAATTACTGTGTAATACGAGTTTCAGTATTGAAAAAAACTGGAATTGACTTGTTAAAAGGACGTTTGAAAAAAATTTTTTTCCCATCGCAAAATAATGAAGAAGATATTTTTTATGCTAGAAAACGTCACATAAGATCTCTAAAAGAATCACTTTTTATTTTAAAAAATATAAGCGAAAATATAGAATATATCGAAATAGATATTATAGCTGAAAAACTTAGGGATTCTAGAAATAATTTAAATGAAATCATGTTTTCTTCTTCAGAAGAATTATTAAATCAAATATTTTCTGAGTTTTGTATTGGAAAATAAATAATTAAATCTTATTTTTTTTACTCATTCTATCTATATACGCCATTCCGAAAGCAGATAACACAAAAGCTAAATGAATTATAACACTCCACATGATTTTGTTATCCGATACTTTATCTGACTCCATAAACAATCTAAGTAAATGAACAGAAGAAATTGCCACAATTGAAGATGCGACTTTATTTTTTATTGAATTTACATCCATTTTACCCATCCAGCTTAGTTTTTGGTTCAAGTCATCAACTGTCATTTTAAGTATAAAATTTTCATAACTTGAAAACATAACCATAACTAATAATCCACCTACTAATGCTATGTCTATCAAAGATAAAACAGTTAATATTAATCCAGATTCAGTTATTATAAAAAGTTCAGGAATTATATAAATAATTTTTTGAAAAAATTTCAAAGTTAGTAACACAAAACCAAAAGATAGACCAATATATACAGGGAAAAGTAACCATCTAGACATATAGATAATTTTTTCGATCGATTTTTCCATTTTATTCCTTTTAATAAAAACTATTCTTACAATAAGAAAATTTAGAAAATTTTTGTATAAATTGTATTTTGAAAACTAATCTTTTATAAATGATATATTCTGTAATTAGTTTTCATAGTTTTATGTTTATATCTTATCGTTTAGAGAGCATTTTTATATAAAAATGTCATTTTTTATTATCTAAGATAGAGCACAAAACTGTCAGTAGATTATGAAAACTTTGTTCATATTTTAGAGAGATAATACATATATTATATTTCATAATTCTATTCTTGGATTGAAATCTAATCTAGAATTTTTATACAAATTCAAAATTAGTGATTCTAGATTTAAATTATTAAACATGATTTTATACTGATAGTAAAAAAAATTTTTTTCTTCCATTTTAGGTTTAGAGTTAAATACATTTATAAGTTTAACTATTATAAAATCCTTTTTTTCATTTCTAATAGTATAGAACATTAATTTATTTTGACTTGAAACAGGAATCTTAAATATTTCATTTAACAATATATCAAAATTTTTTTCGAATCTTTGAAAAACTATTTTGCTGTTATATAAAATATTATCTTTTAAAAATGTAGGATTTTTCTTCTCTTCTAAATAATGAACAAGCTTGTTTCCATCATTTTCTATAGATTGATTAGCTTTTTGCTCTACTAATTTCTCAATTATCACGTTTTTTACTTCATGAAATGATTTTATTTTCCCTTTTTTATATTCTTCTATATAGAATAGAAAAAGATCGTTTTCATCTGTCTCAAAAGTTTTTATTTTGATTCCATCTTTTTTAACAAAACTCTTTTTTTCCTTAAAAAGGATTTCTGAAAATTTATTATTTTTGATATTTTCTGGAATATTTTTTCTTGTAAAGAATTCAGTTTTTGTAAACTTTTTCCCAACAATCTTTTCAATTTCAGAAATAGTAATAATTTTGTTTTTCATTTCAGTATAAATTGTATTTTTGAATTTAGAAAATTCTTTTCTTGCTTTTTCATTTCTTATGATATTTTCAATTTCTTTCTTCACAAGTTCAATTGGTGTTATTTTTTTTTTCTTCAAATCATTTAGTATAAATATAGTGTACTCTGAAAATAAATTTATTATTTTTGAAAATTGTCCTTTATTTTTTAGTCCAAGTGACAGAATTTTCTTTGGAATTTCATTTTCTTTCATCCATTCTAGTTTTTCATAATTAATATTAGGAATTTCTTTTGTAAATCTCTCAACTATTTTTTTTATATCCGTTCCTTCAGACAACATTTTTAATACTTTATCTGCTTCTTCTTTTTTTCGTATCTGAATCATGCTATATTGTATTTTCTCTGGAGTAGTGAATAAATCTATTTTTTCATTGTAAAATTTTTTAATTTCATCTTTATCAACTATAATATTTTTAAAAAAAAATAGTTGGTTTAATTTAATATAGTTAATTTTTAATTTATCATCAGAAAAGAATTTATTTTTGTTATTTTCATAATATTGAGTAAGTTCTTTATTAGTAAATTTCTGAGACTTTCTATAATATGAAAATGGTAGAGTGAACAGTTCTACCTTTCTTTTTTGTAAAAATAAATCAGAGAATTCCTTTATTTCTTCTGGAAGAATAAATTCACTATCAAAATATATTTTATTTATATATCTATTGATTAGAGCTTTAGAAATTTCTTTTTCCAAATCATCTGGATGAACTCTTTTAACAAACAAAAATTTTTGATACTTTCTTAAGCTAAATTTTTTATTTTCTTGAAAAGAAGGAATTTTACGTATCTCATGAAAAATTTCTTCTTTTTTTATGTAAAACTTAATTTTTTTCATGTACTGATTTATTAATTTTTCTTGAATTAATTTATTTAATACATTTAAGTACAAATCTGTATCTTTTTTATTACTTACGAATTTTTCAAAGTTTTCGTTTTCTTTTTCTTGAAAAATAGTTTTCTCTTTAATTAGAGAGTTTTTAAATTGTTCTGCCGTAATTTTTTCTCCATTTACCAATACAATATAATCTTTTGTATTATTAATGAAATAGCTAAAGATACTAGTGAAAAATATAGAAAATATAATAACTAAAGAGATTATTTTATTCATTATGTTAAAATCACAAAAAGTTTTAATTTCCTATTTAAAGTCTTTTGATTATTAAAAATAAAAAATTTGAAATAACCAAAATAAAAGAAAATACTCACTGATTTGATTTAAGGTCAAATAACTCTCTTGATTTGAAAGGTGAATTTTGTAATGCTATTGAGAAAACTTCTTCTATAGTATTCACTGGAAAAATAGTTAGATCTGAAATGATTTTTTTAGGGATTTCTTCTAGATCTCTTCTATTTTTTTTAGGGATTAGAACAATTTTTATGCCTCCTCTTCTAGCAGCTAGAAGTTTTTCTTTCAGCCCACCTATTGGGAGAATAAATCCTCTTAGTGTTATTTCTCCTGTCATTGCAACATCTGATCTGACTGGATTGCCTGTAAGGCATGATACTAAAGCTGTACACATTGCTATTCCAGCACTTGGACCATCTTTTGGTGTAGCTCCTTCTGGAACATGTATATGAATATCTTTTTCAATATAAAAATTGCAATTTATAGAAAATTTTTCTGCTATAGACCTTACGGTTATCATAGCTATTTGAATTGATTCTTTCATTACATCTCCAAGAGATCCAGTATAAGTTAGCTTACCTTTTCCAGGAATACAAACTGCTTCTATAATCAGAAGATCTCCACCAGATTCTGTCCAAGCTAGTCCAATTACTTGACCAATTCTGTTTTTGTTCTCTGTTTTACCATAATCAAATTTTTTTATTCCTAAGTAATCTTTTAAATTTTCTGTGTTCACAGTTACATACTTTATAGATCTTTCTATCAATAATTTTTTAACTGTTTTTCTACATATTTTAGCAATTTCTCTTTCTAAATTCCTTACTCCTGATTCTCTTGTATAATATCTAATAATTTCAGTTATAGTTTTGTTACAAATTCTAATTTCATTTTCATTAAGAGCATTGCGACTAATTTGTTTTGGAAGCAAATGTCTAATTACAATGTTAGTTTTTTCTTCTTCTGTATATCCAGATATCCGAATAATTTCCATTCTGTCCATTAAAGGAGATGGTATATCCATCGAATTAGATGTTGCGACAAACATAACATCTGAAAGATCATAATCTATTTCTAAATAATGATCATTAAAAGATGAGTTCTGTTCTGGATCAAGAACTTCTAATAATGCAGAAGATGGATCTCCTCTTATGTCAGATGAAATTTTATCAATTTCATCTAAAAGAAAAAGAGGATTCTTGACTTCAATTTTTGCTATTTTCTGAATTATCTTACCTGGCATAGACCCTATATATGTTCTCCTATGCCCTCTAATCTCAGCTTCATCTCTAACACCACCTAAAGCCATTCTTATATATCTTCTTCCTGTAGCTTTGGCAATTGACTTTCCTAATGATGTTTTTCCTACACCAGGAGGTCCTACTAAACATAAAATTGGTCCATTGACTTTACTTGTTCTGTTTTGTACTGCTAAATGTTCTAGAATTCTCTCTTTAACATTTTCTAAACCATAATGATCTTCATCAAGTATCTTTTTGGCTAATAACAAATTTTTACTTATTCTAGTCTTTTTTTTCCATGGAACTTGTATAATCCAATCAATATAACTTCTTATAACTGTAGCTTCAGCAGATATAGGTGACATAAGTTTTAATTTTTGTAGCTCAGATTCTATCTTTCTTCTTACTTCCTTTGGCATTTTAGTTTTTTTTATTTTTTTTCTAAAATTTTCATTTTCATCTAATGAATCTTCCATATCACCAAGTTCCTTTTGTATAGCTTTAATTTGTTCGTTCAGATAGTATTCCCTTTGACTTTTTTCCATTTGTCTTTTAACACGATTTCTGATTCGATTCTCTATTTTTAATAGATCAATCTCCGACATCATAACAGACATTAAATATTCTAATCTTTTTGAAGCATCTTTCATCTCCAATATTTTTTGTCTATCAGAAAGCTTTAAAAACATATTAGACGCAATTGTATCTGCCAACTTGTCAGAGTCTTTGATTTGATATAAAGATTTTAATATTTCAGGAGAAACCTTTTTGTTTAATTTTATGTATTTTTCAAATTGGTTAATTGTAGTTTTGTTTAAAACTTCTTGATTATTCTCATCAATTTTTAAAATTTCAAAATATTCAGCTGTTGCAATGAAATGTTTTCCATTATCTTTTATATTATTTATTTTTACTCTACGTAATCCTTCAACCAATATCTTTACTGTACCATCAAGTAGCTTCAACATTTGAATAATAAATGATTCAGTTCCTACAGAAAATAAATCATCTATTTTTGGATTTTCAATGGATGATTTTCTTTGGGCGACCAATATGACTTTTTTATTTGAGCCCATTACTGTTTCTAAACAATTAATTGATTTTTTTCTTCCAACGAATAAAGGGATTACCATATTTGGATAAACAACTACATCTCGAAGAGGTAATACAGGAACTTCAATCTTTTCTGTACAATCAAGACTCATAAAAATCTCTCTTTATTTTTCATTGAAAATGTTCAAAGGAATGGATTTTCACAGCTCTTAAAACTTATATTTTAAAAATTTTTGTATTTCCTAAATAGAAGTACATTTTAATTGATTTGTAACAAACTCTTTATCAATTTTTACTTTTTTACTATTCTTCATAGAAGGAAGATTATACATAGTCTCAAGAAATATTTTCTCTAAGATAGATCGTAGACCTCTCGCACCTGTTTTTCTAAGAATAGATTTTTCTACAATTTTTTTTATTGCTTCTTCGCTGAATTCAAGATCTACTCCTTCGAAGGAAAATAAAGATTGATACTGTTTAATTAATGCATTTTTTGGTTCTTTTAAAACTTTTATTAATTCATTCTTATTTAATTCATACAATATAGCAAAAATTGGTAATCTTCCTACAAACTCTGGAATAATTCCAAACTTTATTAAGTCAACTGGCTCTATTTTTTGCATTAGTTCGTTTTCATATCTATCAGATGATTTATTAATTTTATCAGAGAATCCAATTCTATAATCCAGATTCAATCTACTTTTTATAATATTCTTTATTCCAGAAAATGTTCCACCACATATAAATAAAATATTTGATGTATCAACGTGTAAAAAATCTTGTTGAGGATGTTTTCTTCCTCCTTTCGGGGGAACCAAAGACATAGTGCCTTCTATTATCTTTAATAGTGACTGTTGAACTCCTTCTCCAGAAACATCTCTTGTAATTGATGGATTATCAGATTTTTTTGATATCTTATCTATCTCATCAATATATATAATTCCATATTTAGCTTTTTCTACATTATAATCGCAATTTTGAAGCAATTTTTGAATAATGTTTTCAACATCTTCTCCAACATATCCTGCCTCAGTCAAAGTCGTTGCATCTGCTATTGCAAACGGTACATCTAAATATTTTGCTAATGTTTTTGCAAGAAATGTTTTGCCACTTCCAGTAGGGCCTATCAACAGAATATTACTCTTTTCTATTTCTACTTCTCTTTTTTTATTTTTTTCAAGAAAATTTATCTGAAGACGTTTGTAATGGTTGTAAACAGCAACTGAAAGAATCTTTTTTGCTTCATCTTGTCCAATTATATAATCGTTAAGATACTGATGAACTTTGTGGGGAACTGGAATATTCTTTAAACAAAATTCAAACCTATTTTCTTTAACTTTTCTTTGAAGAATATCATTACAAATTAGTATGCATTCGTTACAAATACAAACTGATGGGCCAGCTACTAATTTATATACCTCATTTTGATTTTTTCCACAAAAGGAACAAAAAAGAATATTGTTTTTACCTTCTTTTTTCTCATCAATCATTAAATGATCTCCCAAACTAAATTTATTTATTTAAAAATTTAATTCTTAGATATTCTAAACTTTTAGTGAAGATAACCTATTTTCTAGTATAGTATATCTTATCGATCAATCCGTACTCTATTGCTTCATTTGCAGACATAAATAGATCCCTTTCTGTATCTTCTTGAACTTCTTTAAAACTCCTTCCTGTATGTTTAGCAATAAGTTCATTTATTCGTGATTTAAGCTCTAAAATTTCCTTTGTATGTATTTTCACATCTGATGCTTGTCCGATATATCCTCCAACTGGTTGATGAATCATAATTCTTGAATTTGGTAAACAATATCTTTTATTTTTTGATCCAGACAACAAAATAAAAGCTCCCATTGAACAAGCCTGACCTACACATATTGTGCTCACATCAGGTTTAATAAATTGTATGGTATCATAAATTGACATACCAGAAGTTACAATACCTCCAGGAGAGTTGATATATATGTATATATCTTTATTTGGACTTTCTGACTCTAAAAATAACATCTGTGCAATTACAAGGTTTGCCATTTGATCGTCTATAGGTCCAGTCATAAAAATAATCCTATCTTTTAGCAATCTTGAATATATATCGTATAATCGTTCACCATTTCCTGTTCTTTCAATTACATTTGGTATTAGAATCCTATTTAAATCAAAAATTTTTTGAGTTTTGTGATAAAACATCTTATTCCTTAAATAAATTTTAATTTTGACAAATCTATATGCAACATAAGATTTTAAAGATTATTTAGTAATGATACATTTAATATATCAGATTTGTACATATTTATTTTTAGACAAAATAACATGTCATAAAATCTTCAGATTCATAAAAAAATCTTTAAGTTTCAACAAATACAGTTAATTTCTATTTATTAAATCTTCTTTTACTATGCATTTATTATTTGATCTATAGCAATTCTGTAAGAATATAATAGTTTCACGAAATCAAATATTGCAAGTGGTTTAGAAATTGATGTATATTTTAAAGAGAGTCGTCTATAGACTGTATCTATAAGATTTATGCACGAAATTTGCTTATTTTTCAAAAAGTTATTAGAGTTAAATTCTTAATTCTAAAATTTTGAATATTACCCAACTTAATTAAGTATCATAGTACAAAAATCTTCTAGCTTTTGAGTGATAAAAAAGGAAAATCCAAATGATATTAATGAATTTGAAAAAAAAACACGTAATTAATAGAATTGTAAAAACTATTCTCGTATTATTATTGACAAATTTTTTGTTTGGATGTGATATGGTACTAATGAATCCTAAGGGCGCAATTGGATTAGAACAAAAAAAAATAATAATTTTTTCTTTTTGTTTAATGTCCTTAATAATAATTCCAGTCATAATTATGACACTACTATTTTCTATTAAGTATAGATCTAACAGGAACTCAAATTATAATCCAGATTTGGATAAATCAAAAATAATTGAATTTTTTTGTTGGTTATTTCCAATTTTAATTATTTTTGTTCTTTCTATTGTTGCTTATAGAACTACTTATCAGCTTGATCCTTATAAAACTATTGATAATAAAAAAGAATCGGTTAAAATTCAAGTAATATCTTCAAATTGGAAATGGGTGTTTATTTATCCAAAACAAAAAATAGCTGCAGTTAACGAACTATTTTTACCATTAAATATTCCAATAGAGTTTAATCTTACATCTAGTTCTGTAATGAACTCTTTTTTTATTCCTTCGCTTGGAAGCCAAATATACACTATGCCAGGTATGGAAACTAGACTAAATTTAATTGCCAATTATACTGGAATTTATAAGGGATTTTCATCAAACTATAGTGGTGAAGGTTTTTCAGATATGAAATTTAATGTAATAGTTGGAGAAAAATCAGAATTTGAAGATTGGATAAAGAAAGTAAAATTTTCAGAAAAAAAAATCAATCATATTTCAGATATTCTAAAAACTGATAGATTTAGTAGGAATATTTCTAATTATTATTCTGAAGTAAAAGAAAATATATACGAGGAAATTATATCTATGTGCAATGGTAGTTCTAAAAGATCTTAAAAATTAATTAAGATCTAATGAATTTATTTTTAAACGTGAGGAAGAGATGTTTGGAAAACTTACAATTGATTCTATACAAATACATGATCCAATTATTGTTTCAACTTTAATTGGTATTTTTTTAATAGTTACTATGATGTTTACATACATAACTGTTTTAGGAAAATGGAAATGGATATGGAATGAATGGATAACGAGCATGGATCACAAAAAAATTGGTATTATGTATATTTTAGTAGCGATTGTTATGTTTTTTAGAGGGTTTGCAGATGCTATAATGATGAGACTACAACAAACAATAGTTTCTTCTGGAAACTCTGGATTTTTACCTCCAAGCCATTATGATCAAATTTTTACTGCTCATGGAGTAATAATGATATTTTTCATGGCGACTCCTTTTGTTCTTGGATTAATGAATCTGATTGTCCCATTACAAATAGGATCTAGAGATGTTGCTTTTCCTGTATTAAACTCATTAAGTTTTTGGATTTTTATGGTTGGAGTTTTATTAATTAATTTATCTTTAGGAATTGGAGAATTTGCAAGGACAGGCTGGTTAGCATATCCTCCTCTTTCTGGTAAAATTTATAGTAGTGGAGTTGGTGTTGATTATTGGATATGGAGTATACAAATTTCTGGAATTGGAACTATACTTGCCGGAATAAATATTTTTACTACAATTTTAAGAATGAGAACTAATGGAATGAAAATGATGCACATTCCAGTGTTTACATGGACCTCGCTTTGTTCTAGCATTTTGATTATAGCAGCTTTTCCTATTCTTTCTGCAACAGTTACTTTGTTAACAATTGATAGATATCTTGGTACACATTTTTTCACTAGTGATTTAGGTGGAAATATGATGATGTACGTAAATTTAATTTGGGCATGGGGACACCCGGAAGTATATATACTTATACTACCAATATTTGGAATTTTTTCAGAAGTCACTTCAACTTTTTGCAAAAAAAGCTTGTTTGGTTACAAATCTTTAGTAATTGCTACAGTGTCAATCACTATCATGTCATTCATTGTTTGGTTACATCATTTTTTTACTATGGGAAGTGGAGCAAAAGTAAATACATTTTTCGGCATATCTACTATGGTTATAGCGATTCCTACAGGAGTAAAAGTATTTAATTGGTTATTTACGATGTTTCGCGGGAAGATAGAATTTAAGTCTCCAATGTTGTGGACTATTGGATTTATTATAACTTTTTCAATAGGTGGAATGGCAGGAGTTATTCTTTCAATACCAAGTATAAATTATGTTTTACACAATAGCTTATTTCTAGTAGCTCATTTTCATAATGTGATTATAGGAGGCGTAGTTTTTGGATGCTTTTCTGGATTAACATATTGGTTTCCAAAATTTTTTGGTTTTACTTTAAACGAAAAATGGGGTATAAGAGCATTCTATTTTTGGCTTGTAGGATTTTTATTAGCGTTTATTCCTCTTTATTTTTTAGGCATCATGGGAATGACAAGAAGAATTGGACAGAATATAGATCACGAATATCATAGATTACTATCTATAGCTTTCATTGGAACAATAATAATATTATTTGGAATAATTTGCCAGATAATACAATTTATTATGAGTATTCGTTATAGAAATTTAAATAAAGATATTACCGGAGATCCATGGAATGGAAGAACTTTAGAATGGTCTACTTCTTCTCCAGTTCCTTTTTATAATTTCATAAAAAAGATAAAAGTAACATCAAAAGATGCTTGGTGGAAGTTTAAAACTTCAAATGAAAAAACTGAAATTGATTATGATACTTTTTATATTCCAAAGAATAACGCTTATGGCATAATCATGTTTATTTTCTTGTCTTTATTTGGATTTTCCATGATATGGAATATATGGTGGTTATCAATATTAAGTATTTCACTTGTCTTTATTACATGTATAAAACTAAGCTTCTTTATTAGAAATAAATGTTATTCTTCTATTTCATATAAAGAAATAAAAAATCTTTTAAATAAAGAGAGAAAAAATGATTAAAGTTTCAGGGATTTCTAAGAAAAAAAATAATGATACACATCTAGCAAAAGTTCAAGAAAATAAAATATTTGGTTTTTGGACTTATATGATGAGTGATTTAATTCTTTTTATTTGTTTTTTGTCAACTTATAGTGTCTTATCTGAAAACTCTTTATATTTCTTAGAGTGGAAAAACATTCATATTTCTAAACTGTCTGTGATTATAAAAACTTTTTTACTAATGTTTAGCAATTTACTAATTAACTTAGTATGTTCGTTCAAAACAAAAAAAGAAAAAATTACATATATCTTATTTTTTTCTATATTTTTGTTAACTGTTTCTATTTTATTTTCAGATTTCTTCATATACAATGGATATTGTAATCTTATAAGTAAAGATGCACTTTTTTCTTCTTTTTTTACTATAATGTTCATACACATATTTCATATTTTACTAGGATCTATATGGATTTTAATTTTAGCATTTCAAATATATAAGTATAAATTTGATATTATTAATATAACAAACTTAAATTGTTTAAAGATATTTTGGAACTTTTTAAATTTGATGTGGATATTCATGATCAGTATTGTTTTCTTTTTAGAAAAGGTTTTATAATTTTTTAAAACTTATTAGAAATTTATTTTAAAAAATGAGAAAAATTTTTATCGGTTTTATATTATCTTTTTCATTAATTTTAATTTCATTCTATTTAAAAAATAGTTGTTTTATATTGCAATATAAAAGAATTTATTTCTTTATCATATATTTGTTTTCTTTAATTCATGTTTTTCTGCATTATTTTTTCTTTCTTAGACAAGAGTCTTATCTGAAATGTTTCTGGAATTCTATTACATTGATATTTACAATACTTATAATAAATATATTATTTTTCGGTTCTATATGGATAATGTATAACTTAAATGAAAATATGAAAACTGAAAAAAGTTTTTTTACAAAAGATGAAAAAGTATTTTATAATAATTAAACCTTTAATTGTTTTTAGTAATTTATTTTCTTTTTGTTCAGGTTTTTTGTTTTCTCAAGAAAAAATAAAAGATTATTATATTTTTTTCTTAACTTTTTTAGGTATTTTTTTCATAATTTCTTCAAGTTGTGTAGCAAATAATTACATTGATCTAGATATAGACAGATTAATGAACAGAACAAAAAACAGACCGTCTGCAACAAATGATATTAAAAGTTCAAGTATTCTATTATTTTCTTTATTTTTATATATTGTAGGCATGTTATTTTTGATTGAAACAAAAAATTTTCTCTCTATTTCTCTTTCTGTTATTGGATCTATAATATATATAGTAATATATTCTTTGTATCTAAAAAGAAGATATTACTTTTCAATATTAATTGGTAGTATCTCAGGCGCTATACCACCAGTTATAGGATATCAAACATCTTCTAATAAAATAGATATCGGGACTTTAATTTTATTTATAACTTTTTTTTTATGGCAAATTCCTCATTCATATTCTATGGCTATCTATAATATAGAAGATTATAAAAAAGCAAGAATTCCAAGTCTTCCAATTACAAAAAGTATTTTTATTACTAAAATTCATATTTCTATTTCTATTCTATTATTTATAATATCTAATTTTTTGTTTTTAATTAAAAATTTTATGAACAAGATTTTTGTTTATTATATAATATTTATTAACTTATATTGGTTAATTATCTCAGTTCAAGGCTTTAAAAAAACAATAAATAATTTTTCTTGGTCTAGAAAATTATTTATTTTTTCAAATATTTCCATTTTTTTTATCATAACAATGATTATCTTTAATTCGATTAAAAATCAAAATTTTATTTTTTAACTTATATATTATTTTATAACTTATTTAACATCATTTTTAATGAAAATTTTAATATGTTTAATATAGATTTTAAAATTTATACAATATTATATTAAAGATTCAAAATTTAGTTAAATAAATATTTCTTTATACTACAAATGTAACGTTATATAATTTTTATTTAATTAAACTAAATATAAAAATTTGATAGTTTAATTAGTTTTTTATAAAAAATAATTTAATTTTCTTTATTGTATTTTTACTGATAAGATTTATTAAAACTTTATGGTTTTAATTTTAAATGAATGTTTGTTATTTAAAATTTTTTCTATAAATTTTACAAAAAATAATTACATAATATTCTATATCAGACTTTTAAAAGTTAATTTTTAGAAATTCTAATTTATATTAACAGTTTAAGATACAAAATTTTTATGAGAAAAAAAGGCGAAAAGTTAAATAACGGAAGTAATTCAATTCTGTCATTAATTGATACACCAAAAGAACTACGTATGCTTTCTGAAGATGATTTAAAAAGATTATGTGATGAATTAAGAGAATTTTTATTAAATTCTGTAAAAGTTTCTGGTGGACATTTATCTTCTGGACTTGGATCTGTAGAACTTGCAGTAGCAATGCATTATGTATATGATACTCCATTTGATAATTTAATATGGGATACTGGACATCAATCGTATCCTCATAAAATCTTAACAGGCAGAAAAAGAACATTTAAAAGTATAAGAAAAAGATATGGACTACATCCATTTCCATGCAGGGAGGAAAGTGAATATGATGTATTAAGTGTTGGACATTCTTCAACTTCAATCAGTGCTGGATTAGGAATGTCAGTGTCTTCAGAATATGAGAAAAAAGGAAGAAAAACTATATGTATAATTGGAGATGGAGCAATTACATCTGGGATAGCATTTGAAGCTATAAATCACGCTGGATATCTTAAAAAAGATATTCTTATAGTTTTAAATGATAATAGAATGTCAATATCAGAAAATGTTGGAGCATTAAATAACTATTTTAGAAATATAGAACGTTCTTATAAGAATAAGAATAAATTTTTAAAATTTCTAAATTTTTTTGATATATATAAAAAAAAAAAATGTAAGACAATATTTGAATATTTGGGATTTAAGCAATTTGGTCCAATTGACGGAAATGATATTTTTACGCTCTTACGACATCTAAAAAATATAAAGGAATCATACGGACCAAAATTTTTACACGTTATTACAAAAAAAGGAAAAGGATATAAACCTGCAGAAAAAGATCCAATTAAATGGCATTCTATTTCTAATCTGAATAAAATAAACCATATTATAGATAAAAAAAAACTTACTTTTTCAGAAGTTTTTGGCGAGTGGATTTGTAAAGAAGCTTCATGTGATTCTAAACTAATAGCTATTACTCCTGCAATGACTGAAGGTTCTGGAATGAAAAAGTTTTCAAAACTTTATCCAAATCAGTATTTCGATGTAGCAATTTCGGAACAACATGCAGTAACATTCGCTGCCGGGTTAGCTATCAAGGGATATAATCCAATTGTATCTATATATTCTACATTTTTGCAGAGAGCTTATGATCAGATAATACATGATGTTGCACTTCAAAAATTGCCAATATTATTTGCTGTGGACAGAGCCGGAATAGTTGGAGAGGATGGTAAAACACATCAAGGTGCGTTTGATCTATCTTTTTTAAGATGTTTACCTAATATGATTATTATGTCTCCAAGTGATGAAGATGAATGTTTTCAAATGCTTCATACTGGATACCACATTAAAGATGGACCAACAGTTGTACGATATCCAAAGGGGAAAAGTTGTGGAGCGAAATTAAATTCTCTAAAGAGAATTTTTATAGGAAAGGGAGTTATAAAAAGGACAGGAAAAAAAATTGCTATTTTAAATTTTGGAACATTATTACATGAAGCTATGAAAGCTGCTACTATACTAGATAGTACTGTGATAGATATGAGATTTGTGAAACCATTGGATAAAAATCTAATTTTATATGCAGCAAAAACACATAAATTGATAGTTACAATAGAAGAAAATGTTATTTATGGAGGAGCTGGTAGTGGAGTAAATGAATTCATTTTAAAATCTAAATTAATAGTTAATGTCCTAAATTTAGGATTGCCAGATGTATACATACCGCATGGTAAAAGAGAAGAAATTCAAGAGAGTTTAGGGTTAAGCTCAAAAGGTATAGAAGAATCAATAAAAAAGTTTTTAAAAAAAATATGAAAATTTTAATATTAGTTAATTATTACAAGTTTCATTAAATGAAAAACCAATTTAGCTGAAAAAGCTGATAAAACATCATCTAACATAACTCCAAATCCGTTTATTACTTTTTTATCAACTAAGTTGATTGGCCAAGGCTTTAAAATATCAAAAAATCTAAATAGAAAAATTAACAAAAATTTTTCCGTAATATTTTCATATAAAGTAGTTAAAACTATCCATGTGCCGACAAACTCGTCTAATACTATACTTTTGTGATCATGAATATTTGTAATTTTAAAAAATTGATTTGATAAAAAAGATCCTAATAAGAAGAAAAGTGAGATTATTAAAATTTGTTTAATAAATGATACAGAACCTAAAAAAATCCAAATCAAAGAAGCTACTATTGTAGCGATAGTTCCTGAAAAAGGAAGTATCCCAATTCCAAATACAGTAATCAAAAGATAACATAAATTTAATTTTTTAAAAAAATTCTTCTCCAACATTAACGAAATCTAAAAAGTTTTAAAATATTATTTTGAAAATTTTAAATTCTTTATTTTTTCGAAATTTTTCATTTTGTCTAAAATTTTGTTTATTAATTTATAACTATTTTTCGCTCCAAAAACTTTAGCTAACTCTATTGATTCATTAATAGTTACCTTATAAGGAATAGAATTTTTGAAAAAAAATTCAAAAACAGCTAGACGTAAAATAGAGTTTTCTACAGGATTAATTCTACTAATACCTTCAGGAACATATAAAGATATTTTATTATCAATAATCTTTATATTTTTTACGATTTCAATACAAGAGCTTACAAAGTAATTGATATCAATATCATTATTATTGTTTGAAAATAAAAATTCATCTTTTATTTCTAGAAAATTTCTTTCGGATATTTGCCATGCATATAACAATTGTATTATTTTTTTTCTAGATTTACTACGAGAAAAAAATTTCATTTATATTTATGAATTTATTTTATAGAATTTATTTTTTGAATAACATCAATCATTTCTAATGATGCTAATGCTGCTTCAGATCCCTTATTACCTAATTTAGTTCCAGATCTCTCTATTGCTTGTTTTAAGTTTTCTGTATTTAAAATTCCATATGAAATTGGAATTCCATATTCTATGGAAATATCAGAAATTTTTGAAATACAAGATCCAGAGATATATTCAAAATGTTTTGTTTCTCCTAAAATTATTGTTGCAAGAACAATTAAAGAATCATATTTCCTCTTTTCTGCTATTTTTTTTGCTGTAACAGATATTTCATGAGCTCCAGGAACCCATACTACAGTGATATGATCACGAGATATTTTTCCGAATCTCACTAAAGTATCAATAGCTCCTTCTAATAAAAGATTATTAATTGATTTATTAAAACGAGAAACAATTATTGAAATAAAAACACTTTTAGATGGAAAACTTCCTTGAATAACATTAATCTTTTTCATTTTATCGAATTATTAAAATTTGTTTTGATAATAAATATTACTGGAAAAATTTCTTCTTAATACTGGTTTAAGTGATAAACGTAATGTATCATGAAAAGATTTTATATTAAAGAATTTAAACATATAAGATTCTTGTAAACTTTTTATATCTGTAACATTTATTAGACATTTTGCATCAGACCCCAATATCCTTGGAGATATATAAACTATCAATTCATCTATTAATTTTTCTTTAATTAAAGATGCAGCAAAATTAGGACCGCATTCAATAAAAATTATATTAATTTTTTTTCTTCCAAAAAATTTCATTAAATTTAGTAAATTGATTTTTCCATCACGAAATATTATTTGAGATACTTTACCTTTCCAATTTTTAATAATTTCTGATGATCTTATTAACCAACATTCACCTATGTTTCTTGTTACCAAATGTTTATCTGTAACTTGATTTTTTTTATCAATAACAATTCTTATAGGTTGTCTAATATCTTCTTTTCTATAATATAACTTCATTTTTTCAGGAAAATCTTTCCAACGAACATTCAGATTAGGATCGTCAAAAAAAACAGTACTTCCAGTAGTCAAAATTGCACTAGCTTGTGCTCTAAAAAATTGTACATCTTGTCTAGCTCTATAAGATGTAATCCACTTACTTTCACCAGATGAAAGCGCAGTTCTTCCATCTATTGATGATGCTAATTTCAGCTGAATATATGGAAGTCCAGTTCTCATTCTTTTTGAAAATCCTAAATTTATTTCTTCAGCCTCTTTTTTCAATATTCCATAAATAACTTTTATACCAAATTTATCTAATTTTTTAATTCCTTTACCTGAAACTTTAGGGTTTGGATCAATTGTAGCAATTACTACACAATGAACCTTAGCATTAATTAATGCATCAACGCATGGAGGAGTGTTTCCGTAAAAATTACAAGGTTCTAAAGTAACATATACAGTAGAACCTTTTGCTTCTTTATTAGCTTTTTTTAAAGCAATTACTTCTGCATGGTCTTCACCAGCTTTACGATGATAAGATTCACTAATAATAATTCCATTTTTTACAATTACGCATCCAACACTCGGATTTGGCGTAGTTGTAAACCTCCCTAATTTTGCCAGATATAATGCTCTTCTCATAAATTTTTTATCATAATCTTTCATAAAGTTTAAATCTGTATTTTAAAAAATAAAATTTAAATTAAATTTTAAAATTATCTTAAATAACAACTAATTTTATAAAAATTAAGACATGACTATCTCAAAAATTAATATTTCTATTAAATAGAATTTATTGTTCCTCTTGGAAGAATAGCAACTATAAAACTTCTCTTAATTAAAATTTCATTATCATTATTAACAGAAATAGTTATGTAGTCTGTATCAGAGATTTTTTTAACCCTTCCTATAATACCCCCTTTTGTCAGTATTTCATCTCCTTTTGAAACTGATCTAATTAATTTTTTATATTCTTTTACTTTCTTTTGTTGAGGTAAAAGAACTGTAAAATAAAAAATTATTACAAAAATAATTAACATAATAATAAGATAATATGGATTATCTTTTTCTTGTTTTGAAACTGAGTCAAATGATTGAGATATAAGCATTTTAATAATTTTCCTTAAAAAATTTAAATCTATTATTATTTATTGTAAAATTCAAAATATATT
The DNA here is from genome assembly GCA_002074035.1 of Candidatus Riesia sp. GBBU. Classification (GTDB taxonomy): domain Bacteria; phylum Pseudomonadota; class Gammaproteobacteria; order Enterobacterales; family Enterobacteriaceae; genus GBBU. The sequence goes on from CP012849.1 coordinate 125,871, forward strand.
TTTGTATTACATTTAAAAAAATTGATATATTTAATAATCCATAGTTTGGAATCTATTTTAAGAAATAGATTAACTTTACTTACTAAATCAATTTGAAATAAGTATATCTTTTTTATTAGAAAATTTTTCTAGAAAAGCTCTGATTATAAAGTAGATTTTTTATAAAAAATAAAAAATATCTATTCAAATTGTTTTTATAGGTATAAATTATTTGTTTTCTTATTCAAAGAATACTTAAAATAGTAAACTTTGTTTTAATAATCAAATACTGCAAAAATAACTTTAATTGCACTTAAAAATTAACTTATTAATGCATTAAATAATTTTAATTTATCTAAACAGAACTATCTAAAAAACTCAAAAATTTTATAAGTTTTCAATTTATTAAATCAAATTTAATAGCAGATCATTAAATGATTTGTAAATTATTTTAACAAATTTTTTAAATATTTATTTAATAATTAAAATAAACTTTAACAAAAAATTTTTTTAGTCTTTAAAATAAAAAATGAACTTTTTATAATTTCATTCATCCAAATTCTTTAAACTTAGCTATAAAAAACATATCTTATACAATTGTTCAAGATATAAAGTGAAATTTATACTTAAGTTTAATTATATATTTAGTATATAAAATAAAAACTATAAATAAAAATAATTTTCTTTATAAAACTCTGTATAATTCCATTATTTAATTTTAATTTACACACAGTATTCTAAAAATATTTTTTAAATTAATTGAAATTAGTTTTACACTAATTAAGTAGAGCATTACTTATATTAATAGTAAGAACTAACTTCTATTTTATAAATAATGAATAATCTAAGATAATAATTAGTTAAAACTATTCTTAATAATACATAATATTAACAAACAAAAAATCATGTTTTGTAGTTCATTGAATAATATCTACATAAATAAAACAATTTCTAGTTTAGATATAAATTTTTAAAAAATTGACATAAAATAAATAAAACAATTAATATTTTATCCTAAACATTTTTATAAAAAAAATATAATTACTTTTATATAATATGCAGAAAACGAATTTTTATTTTAAGTTATTTAACAGAGTTTTGAAAACTAGAAAAAATTTCGAAAATAATCTAAAATCGAAAAAGTTTTAATTGAAATTTCTTATTAGTTCTAAAAATATTTTGTTAAATAAACTTGAATGATCTTAGACTTAAAGAAATTAAAAAAATTTTAATATAAATAGTTAGTAGTAATTTAAACTAGAGATTTTAAAAATATATTTTACAGTTCTATAAATTTAGTGAAATTTTTTAAATTTTAAACTAGTCAAACTTTATATCTCTTAATAAGATTTAAGTTAAATATGAAAAAAAGAGTAGTAGTTGGAATGTCTGGAGGAGTTGATTCTTCTGTTTCTGCATTTCTTCTAAAAAAAAATTATTCTGTAACTGGATTATTTATGAAAAATTGGGAGGAAGATGATACAGAAAAAATTTGTTCTTCAGAAGAAGATATGAAATATGCAAAATCAGTTTGTAAAAAATTAAAAATAAAATTAAAATTCGTAAATTTCTCTTCAGAGTTCTGGAATGATGTTTTTACTCCTTTATTAGATGGATATAGATCAGGAATTACTCCAAATCCTGATATTTTATGTAATAAGAAAATTAAATTTGATTTATTTATAAAATTTTCAGAGAAATTTTTAAAAGCTGATTATATAGCAACAGGTCATTATGCAAGAAAAATATTAGTAAATGGAGAATATCATTTATTAAAAGGAACAGATTTAAAAAAAGATCAAAGTTATTTTCTGTATACATTAAATCAATTTCAACTGTCAAAATCTATATTTCCTATAGGAAATTTAAAGAAAAAAATCGTTCGAAAAATAGCTTTAAAAATTGGATTAAGTAATGCCAAAAGAAAAGATTCTACTGGAATATGTTTTATTGGAAAAAGAAATTTCAGTAAGTTTATTTCAAAATATATTCCTCCGAATCCAGGTCTAATTATTACAACAGAAGGAAAAGTAATTGGAAAACATTCAGGAATTTCTTATTTTACTATAGGTCAAAGAAAAGGTTTAAATATAGGAGGTATAAAAAATTCTAAAAATTTTCCATGGTACGTTGTAGAAAAACAGAAAAAGAATAATATTTTGGTTGTGGCTCAAGGTAGAAATCATGATAGATTGATGTATGATGAATTTATAGTAAAAAAATTAAATTTTATTGGCGAAACTTTTATAAAAAGAAATAAAAATATTTCAGTAAAAACTAGATATCAACAAATAGATATTCCTTGTACTGTCAAAATGATTCAAAATAAATATATTCATGTAAAATTAATTCATAAGGTTTCATCAATTACTCCTGGACAATCAGCTGTTTTTTATAACAACGAAAGATGTTTGGGAGGAGGTGTTATTCATTCATGTATAAAAAATTATTAATAAAATTAGTTTTATATCAAAGTTTTTATAAAAAATTATATTAAAAGGAAATTTATCCATATGAACTTTTTTAACGCAATTAACGCAGTTTCTCCTATAGATGGAAGATATAGAAGAGAAATTCAGTCTATAAATAAAATATTTAGTGAATTTCAGTTAATAAAAAATAGAGTAAAAATAGAAATTCTATGGATAGAAAAATTATCTTTATGTTCAAAATTTACAGAAATACCTGAACTTAGTGAAAAATCTAGAAAATTTTTAAAAAATATAATAGAAAAGTTTAATAATAATGATGCTTTAACTATTAAAAAAATAGAAAAAAAAGTTAATCATGATGTAAAAGCTGTTGAGATATTTTTAAGAAGTAAAATAGAAGAATTTAATGAATTAAAAAAGATAAAAGAGTTCGTTCATTTTGCTTGTACTTCTGATGATATAAATAATCTTTCTTATGCTTTAATTATAAAAAGAGTAAAAGAAGAATTGATCCTACCATTATGGGAAAAAATTATAAATAAAATAAAACAAATAGCATGTTCTCATAAATCTACTGCAATGTTATCCAGGACGCATGGAAGACCAGCTACTCCAACTACTCTTGGAAAAGAGCTAATAAATTTTGTTTTTAGAATGCAAAGACAATACGATCAGTTCAAAAAAATAAAAATTTTAGGCAAAATAAATGGATCAGTAGGAAATTATAATGCACACTTCATATCTTATCCGAAAGTAGACTGGATACAGCTAAGTAAAAAATTTGTAGAATCTTTAAGGATAAGTTGGAACCCAATTACAACTCAGATTGAACCTCACGATTATATATCAGAATTATTAGATTGTTTCATGAGATTCAATACTATCTTAATAGGATTTAACAAAGATATTTGGGGTTATATATCATTAAATTATTTTAAACAAAAAAAATTTTCTTATGAAGAAGTTGGATCTTCTTCAATGCCGCATAAAATAAATCCAATTTATTTCGAAAAATCTGAAGGAAATTTAGAAATATCAAATTCTTTATCTAGTCATCTTTCAAAAAAACTTCCAATTTCCAGATGGCAAAGAGACTTAACAGATTCAACATCATTAAGAAATTTAGGAGTTTGTTTCGGTCATTCTATAATTGCATATAATTCAACTTTAAATGGATTGGACAGGATACAAGTTAATAGAACTGTTATTAACAAAGATTTAAAAAGAAATCCAGAAGTGTTATCGGAAGCTATTCAAACTATTCTGAGAAAATATAAGATCAACAATTCATATGATATAATTAAATCTATGGTAAGAGGAAATACAATCTCAAAAGAAAAAATTTTTTCCTTCATTGACACAATTGATATTCCAGAATATGAAAAAGAAAAATTAAAATTTTTGAAACCAAAAAACTATATTGGATTATCTAAAAAAATAGTTGAAAAATTTATAAAAAATGAGTTTTAAAAGACTTAACTAAGAAATTTTGTTGGATCTATTTTAGATGCAATTTGAACTGGATATATACTAGAAATTAGACTAAAAAAAATAGTTAAAAAAGAAATTACACATAAATCTTTTAAATAGATTTTTATAGGTAAAAAATCTATAAGGTATATTTGTTTTGAAATGATAGAATAATGGAAAATTTTTTCTATATACATAACAATATTTGTTAGGTTCTTAGATAGAAGAATACCAAATATTATACCTATAAAACAACTAATCATTGATATTCTAAATCCATAGAGTATAAACATATTTCTAATAAAAGAAGTTTCTGCACCAATCGTAATTAAAACTGCTATTTCTTTACTTTTATTTTTAATTGAAATAAGTAAAGTTGAAACTATACTAAAAATAGATAGAAATATTACGAGTATAACAATGATTTGAACAAATTTTCTTACCATTTGGATATCTTTATATATGAACCCATAATTCTTTGTCCAAGATTTGATTAAAAATCTATTTTTTTTAATTTTTTTTATTAAATCAACGATTTTATTTGTTTCAAATACTTTGTTCGTCTTAATTTGAAATCCTGTTATTCCACCATTATAAGATAAATAATTTTGTGCTTCTTTAAAAGAAAGAATAGCTATTTTATAATCTAAAAAACAATTTGATTTAAAAAAACCTACAACATTTACATTCATCTTATGATAGTTAAAAGAAATTATATTTTTTTCATTGTTAAAAACAAAAATTGAAATTTCATCTCCAATAGAAATATTTAAAGATTTTGCAATTCCAGCTCCTAAAATTATTACATTATGTTCTTTTTCAATTTTTTGAAGGGATTTTATGGAAATAAATCGTAATAAAGATTTAATAAATTTTTTAGAATCTAATTTAAATCCATTTATTTGCACTATTTCAAATCTGTTCATATTTTTTATCAGACCAACAAAATTTACATATGGAATTACTTCAATTACACCATTAACTTCTCTTATATTTTTCTCATCTTCTCTCCAGTTAAAATATGGTACTTTATTATAAGTAATTTCTATATGAGGTATTAAAGACAAAATTCTGTTTTTAAGCTCATTTTCGAATCCATTTATTATTCCTTTGGCAACTATTAATATAGAAATACAAAAAGAAATACTAAATATAGATAGTTTTGATGTTAGATAAGATATATTTTTATAATCATTTGCTCTATTAAATTTTAGAGAAACTCTTACAGTGTTTAAAAACTTAACTATTATTTGATTCATGTATTTCTTTTAAAGTTCCGTTTATTATATAAAATTTTTTTTCAAAAATATCAGCAAACTTTATATCATGAGTAGTAACTAAAAATGCTGTTTTATTCTTTTTATTTAAATCCAATAAAATTTTCGATACAATTTCTATATTGTATGTATCTAAATTTCCAGTTGGTTCGTCTGCTAGTATTAAATCTGGATCATTAATAATTGATCTAGCTATAGAAACTCTTTGTTTCTCTCCACCAGATAAATTTGAAGGAAAATAATTTTTTTTATCTAAAAGACCAATTTCAAATAATACTTTCTTGGATTTTTCTTTAGCAAGAGAGAAACTAGTTCCACTGATTAACAATGGCATCATAACATTTTCTAAAACCGTAAAGTCTGACAATAAATGATGGAACTGATATATAAATCCTAACGTTTTGTTTCTAATTCTTGCTTTTTTTTTTCAGATAATAAACATATTTCTTTATTTTTTATAAAAATATTTCCATTTGTTTGCGTATCCATTCCGCCTAACAGGTGTAATAAAGTACTTTTTCCAGAACCTGATCTTCCTAATACAGCTATCATATCACCTCTTTTTATAGATAAAGAAACATTTTTTAAAACAGTAATAAATTTGTTTCCATCTTGATAATTTTTACATAAATTCTTACATTTTAAGATTAAAGATTCTTTCTCATTCTTTGTTTTTTTTAACATAAATTATTCTCCATAATGAAAAAAATATTGATATTAAAGACGAAAAAAAAGAAAATGAAATAATTACTAAAATATGATTTATATTAAATACAATTGGAAAACTTATATTTCTATCTAACACATTAAATAACCTCATTAATGTATTAATTTTCCAAGCTACTAATACTCCTAAAAAACTTCCAACAAAATTTCCAATAGTTACTGTCCATATTCCTTTTATTATAAAAATTAACATAATTCTTTTTTTTATCATTCCTAATGAATGAAAAATCATTATTTCTTTCTTCTTTTCTAATAGAAAAAAAATTAAAGTAATAAATATATTAACTGACGAAATTATAAACAGTAGACTTATCAAAAAAATCATAGCAGTTTTCTCTATCTTTATCGCATGAAATAAATCTTCTTTTCTCTCTCTCCAATCTTTTAAAACAACGTTACTTGGAATATCTTTTCTATTAATTTTATCTATATCTAACGGGTGTTTTAAATATAATCTCAATCCTGTAATATTCCCAGATGGATAATCTAATAATTTTTCAGCATCTTTTTGTCTAACTAATATAATACTAGTGTCAGCTTCACTTCCTGTGTAAAATGTATTAATTATAGTAAACAAACGATTCTTTGGAATAATTCCAACTGGAGTAATTTTATTGATATTTGGAACAAGAATTCTTATTTTATTTCCTAATTTAGCCCCTATCATATTAAATAATTTCTCTCCAATTATTACTGTATAATCATTAATAAAAAATTTTTCTAAACTAAATTCATATTTTAAGTTATCCAAAATTGGTTCTTTATAATCTTTGTTAATTCCTAACATTCTAACAAGTCCAATATTTTTTTTAGTTTGAAAAATTACTTCATTATCTATAATTGGAACAATATCATAAACTCCACCTATTCTACTTGTAATATTTTTCTGAATTTTCTTAGGATTAATATTACCTTTAGAAGAAGTTAAAATAACATGTGGAAAATATGAAAAAACATTTTTCTTTAATGAAGATTCAAAACCATCCATGATTGAAGTAGTAATAATCAAAGATGCAACACTCAAAACAATACTGATTTCAGAAGAGCTATGAATAAATTTTATAAAATTATCTTTTATTTTTTTGTTTATGTAACGATAGCTAATAAATAGTATTACAGGGAACATAATTAATAAACTTTAAGTTTAGATTTTAAAATAAAAGTTAGTAATTTTATTTCAACTAATTTAAAAATAGTATTTTTTGAACAAACGATTACTTAAACATATTTATAATATTGTTTTTAAGATTAATAATTATAAAAATTAAAAATTTTAGTTAATGAAATTTTAGTTTTGAATGTATTATTCTATTAATAATACTCAGTATTGCCATGAGAAAAGTTTTACAAAATCCAAATATAGATATTTGATGAATTTTGTATAATAAATGATATATTAAGCGAGCAGTCTTACCTTGTATCAAAATGGGTTTATTTTTTGTTGTTATAATTAAATTACCTATAACATCAAATTCTGATAAAGAAATTATGAATCCACGATCAATGTACGAATACTTTTTTAACGGTTTATTTCTTATTAAAGAAACTATATTTTCACAACATAATTTTGCCATCTGACTTGCTGCTTGAGCTCTAGGCGGAACAAACCCATTATCTTGTTTGCAAGAAGAACAATCACCTATGGAAAAAATAGAATTATCTATAGTAGTTTGTAAAGTAGATTTTATAATTAGTTGATTTATTTTATTTGTTATTAATCCTCCTATATTTTTCATAAAATCTGGAACTTTTACTCCAGCTGCCCATACTATGATATCTGCAGATATTTTTTTTTCATTTTTAGTATTTAAAGTGTTCTTTTCTACGCTTGTAATTGTAGTTTTTGTAAGTATACATACTCCTATTTTTGTTAATCTATGAGAGACTAATTTTGAAATTTTTTCTGGAAGAGATGGTAGAATACGGTCTTCAGATTCAATTAATATAACATTTATTACATAAAAGCTTTTTCCATCAAATTTATACTTATTTAAGTATTTAATTAAATTATATAGTTCAGCTGAGAGTTCAATACCAGTTGCTCCGCCTCCAACAATTGCTATGCTAATTTTCTTGAGCTTTTCTTTTTTGTTAGATAAAATAAAAAACGATTCTAATATTTTTTTATGGAACAACTTGGCTTGATTTAAATTATCTAAAAACATACAATGCTTTTTTACCCCAGGTATATTGAAATCATTTGATATACCTCCAGTAGCTATAACTAATATGTCAAAAAATATTTTTCTTTTTCTAACTAATGTTTTACCGTTCTTATTTTTTATTTCTTTTAATAAAATTAATTTATTTTCCCTATCAATATTTAATAAACTACCAAATTTAAAAATAAAATGATTTTTTTTAGAATGAACAAAATAACTAATTTCGTTTTTTTCGCAATCTAAATAACCTGAAGCAACCTCATGTAATAAAGGTTTCCACACATGCGTCTTGTTTTTATCCACTAAAATAATCTCTGCTAGCTTTTTTTTTCCTAATTTGTTACCAAGCATTGTAACTAATTTAAGTCCTCCAGCTCCACCACCTACAACAATAACTTTTTTTAAAGTTTTCATAATTATTACCTTTAAGCTTATATTTATACATATAAAAATCAAATTTTTATCAATTTATTACAAATAAATACTTTTTATTATAAAAACCAAAAGTTTAATTTTATTTACTAACATGCATGCAATTCAAAAAATTGTTATTGCATCAATATATTTTTTAACATAAATTATGTAATTTATTAAAATTAAAGAATTTATTTTATATGATATAAAAGATATTAAAATTGAACCAATTACATCTGACATTCGATGTATTCTAAGAAAAATTCTTGATAAAGAAATAATTATAGAGAATATAAACATAAGAGATCCTATCCAACTACATATAGATAAGCAAAAAGAAAATGTAAAAGCTACAGAACCATGATTGCTTGGAAAAGAAGAGTCTCTTTTATGAAAAAAAATATCATAACGTTCATCTAAAACAAAAGGACGCTCAATATAAAAAAAAAGTTTAATAAAATATGAAATCACTAAACTAGTAGTAATCGAAAAACTAATTTTATAAAGTAAAACTTCATTCTTAAAAAAGAACAACATTATAAAAACTAACGGGAAAAATATAATTAAATTCTTTGCCATAAAAGAAGCTACAATTATCTCAAACCTTGAAGTTGAATGATTAATCGAAACAAATCTAACAATTTTTAAATTCATACTTCTAGAATTTCTCTCTTTAACTTAAAATGATTAATTCTTTAAAATTTTGTTTACTTTAAACAATTTTCAAAATTTGTAAAACAAACAACTTTCTTCTAAATAATAGAATAATAAAATTTTAGTTTTTGTTAAGTTATTTTATCTACCTCTAAATATTATTCTTCCTTTGGTGAGATCATAATGTGTAAGTTCAACTACAACTTTATCTCCAGTCAAAATACGAATATAATTTTTTCTCATTTTCCCAGAAATATGAGCTATAATTTTATGTCCATTCTCTAGCTTTACTAAGAAAGTTGTGTTTGGCAATGTATCTAATACAATTCCGTTCATTTCAATACTACTTTCCTTTGGCATTTTATCTCCTTTTTTTTAAAAAATTTAAATTTAAAAAGATTGTAATACTTACACAGTTATATGTTGTATCCTTCTTATCATGTATTAGTATTTTCAAGATATCTAATTAAATCAATAGCAGCCATACATCCAAATCCAGCAGCTGTAATTGCCTGACGATACTCACTATCCGCTACATCTCCAGCAGCAAATATTCCATCAATAGATGTTTGTGTCTTATTAAGATCGTTTTCTTTATTTGTAATTATATATCCATGTTTTAATGAAATTTGTTTAGAAAAAATTTTAGTATTTGGAATTTTACCAATTGCAATAAAGACACCATCTATTGAAATTTTCTTTTCTGTTTTACCATCACTAGAGATCAAATTTATTGAATGTATTACACTTTTTCCAGAAAAGCTTCTTACAATAAAGTTTTTATGAAAAAATATTTTTTTATTTTCTTTTTCTCTTTCCAATCTTTTGATAAGAACTTTTTCTGCACGAAATTCTTTTCTTCTATGAATTATATGTACTTCTTTTGCAATTTTTGAAAGAAATAAAGATTCTTCAATTGCACTATTCCCTCCTCCAATCACAGCTACTATTTTATTTCTATAAATAAATCCATCACAAGTTGCACAAGTTGAAATTCCGTTTCCTATAAATTTTTTTTCGTTTGGAACTTCTAAATATCTATTTGAAGATCCAGTAGAAATAATTAAAGAATCACATGCATAGTTATTATTTAGTCCAAAAAGTTTGAATGGTTTATTTAAAAAATCAACTTTATTGATATGATCGTCAATCATATTTTCTGACTTAAGAAACATTTTCACATGTTTTAGCATTTTTTGCATTAATTCTTTTCCTGATATTTTAAAAGATTCTCCAGGCCAATTTTCAATTGAATAAGATGATGTTAGTTGTCCGCCTTTGTAATTTCCTGTTATTAAAATTGGATTTAAATTAGCTCTAGCTAGGTAAATCGCTGAAGTACATCCAGCTGGACCAGATCCTAATATAATTGATTTTCTATAAAAAAATTTTTTCATAAATTCAATAATTCTTATACTTTTTTATAATCTTGAAAACTTAACGAGTTCCTGATTGTTATAAACTATAATATTTTTTATGTCAATATTAAAAATATTCCATGTTTTTGTAGGAAATTTCAAAACTTTTAAAAAATTGATTTATTTATTTTAGTTCTCTGTAAATAAAAAACTAAAATTTCAATCTTTTTGTGTATTTTATTAAAATTTACTATAATTCATTATTAGATCTTCGGCCTACTATTTTTATTAAAAATATTAGACAATACTAAAATGTAAAACTTTTATAAATTTCAATTTTTGTTCAGTTAAAGTTTAAACATTAAATATATAATTTTATAATTTTCTGAAGATTTTGTTTAAAATAAGATTTAATGAAATAATTATTACTTTAATAACATGAAAAAGATAATTCTTATTCATATTTTTTTTTCTTTAATTTTTCAAACAAATCAAGTGTTTTCTAATGCTTCGAAAGAATTGAAAAATAGACTAGATAAAATAGATAATTTATATTCAGAATTTATTCAGAAGACTATAAATGAAAGAAAAGAAATTATAGAAAATAAGGGAGAGCTATGGATTAAAAAACCAAATTTATTTCACTTTTATATAAGGTATCCGGAAGAATACAGAGTTATTTCTGACGGGAAAAATATTTGGATTTATGATGCTTCAGTTAATCAAGTAACAATAAGGTATTTAAAAGATTTTTACAATATTCCAATGCTTTTTATTTATGTAAGGAATTTTGCAAAATTTTTTGGTTACTCAGTAGATCAAAAAGACGATGATTTTACTTTAAGTAAGAAATATGGTAAAAAAAATTTATTATTTTTAATAAATATTAATAAAGAAGGAAAGATAAAAAAATTTTCAATAGAGGAAAACAAAAAACAGAAAATACTATATTGCCTAAAATCACAAAAAATTAAACCTTTAATTTCAATTGAAAATTTTAAATTTATTCCTAAAAATAATGTTTTAGTTGATGATCAAAGAAGAAAATAACAGATTATAAAATTTTTCAATTTTTCTAAAAACATTTTAAATAGAAAATAATAAATTTAAATAATTTTTTTGAAAATTACTAATTAGATTAATACATAGATTTTTGATAAAATTTTGTTTTAAAGTAGTTTTGATATTTAAATTTAAAAAATATGTTAAGTGTAAACAATCTACGACATAATACGAAATTTATAGCACAAAAACTCTCCAGAAGAGGTTTTATTTTAGAAATAAAAAAAGTAAAAAGTTTAGAAACAAAAAGAAAAAAGCTACAAATCAAAATAGAAACACTTCAAAAAAAAAGAAATTTTCTATCAGAAAAGATAGAAAAAAATTTAGTTTATGGAGAAAAAAATTTAAATTATGTAAAAAATAAAGTTAAAAAAATACGTAAAGATTTTGTGTTTTTAAAAAAAAATCTTTTAGACTTAAAGAAAGAGATCAGAAAATTTTATTCTAAAATACCAAATATACCAGACGACAGTGTACCAACTGGTATAAATAAATCAGATAATGTAGAAATAGTTAAATGGGGGAAAATAAAAAAATATGATTTCGATATTAAAGATCATGTTTCATTAGGGAAAATAAACAATAGAATTGATTTTTGTTCAGCATCACAGATTTCTGGAAAGAAATTTGCTTTTATTAAAGGAGATATGGCTAAGCTTTATAGAGCTTTATCACAATTCATGATTAATCTTCATACTGAAGAACACAAGTACATTGAGATATACGTACCTTATTTAGTTAAAAAAGATGCACTATATGGATCTGGACAATTACCAAAATTCAAAGAAGAATTAATTGAAGCAAAAATTCCAAAACATGGAAAACTAGATAACTTTTTTCTTATCCCAACATCAGAAGTTTCCTTAGTTAATTTAGCTAGGAACAAAATCTTTTCAAGCGGATCTCTTCCAATCAAACTTGTAACTAACAGTCCTTGTTTTCGCTCAGAAATTGGATCATACGGAAAAAGTTCTAAAGGTATAATTAGAATGCACCAGTTTGACAAAGTTGAATTAATTCAAATTGTAAATCCGGAAAATTCTATGGAATCTCTAGAAGAGATTACGTCTCATGCAGAAAATGTACTTAAATTTCTTGAACTACCGTATAGAAAAGTCATGTTATGCACAGGAGAAATTGGTTTTTCCTCTTGTAAGACATACGATTTAGAAGCGTGGTTCCCTTCAAAAAACAAATATTGTGAAGTTTCTTCTTGTTCCAACACAAGAGATTTCCAGTCTAGAAGAATAATGGCTCGTTTTTTTTGTGGAATAAAAAAAACAAAAAGATTTGTTCATATATTAAATGGATCCGGTTTAGCAATTGGAAGAGTTTTAGCTTCAATTATGGAAAACTATCAAGAAAAAAATGGATGGATAAAGATACCAAAGATATTACGTTCTTATATGAATGGAAACAAATATATTAAAAATTAAAAATTAAATTTATTCTTAACAATTTTGTATATCGTAAATAAATTATTTACTAATACATCTATTATTATCATTAAGCTTAACTAAAGTACATTTGAAATATTTAGTATTTAAATAACGTAGTTTACTATGTGATATTTAAGTGATTTTCTACTTAATTTCTTTATTTTAAAAAATAAATAATTAAAATTAATTGATAGTTAAAAAAAATTATTGTTTATTAATACAACTATATGAAAAAAGTGTATAACTTTAGTCCTGGTCCATCTGTTCTTCCAAAAGAAGTTATGTTGAAAGCTAAAAAAGAATTCAACAACTTCAATAATTCAGGATTTTCAATACTTGAAATAAGTCATAGAGATAAATCTTTTATAAAGATTATTAGAAATTCTGAAAAAATTATACGTGAACTTCTTTTAGTACCAGATAATTACTCAATAATATTTTGTCATGGTGGAGCAAGAGGTCAATTTTCTGCAATACCAATGAATTTATTTCATTCAAAAGAAAAAGTTGATTATATTATAAGTGGATATTGGTCAAAGTTAGCTGCTCAGGAAGCGAAAAAGTATTGCTTAGTTAACGAAATTGATATAAGAGAATTCACAGATAAAGAGATGAAATTAAAATCTATGGAAATGTGGAAGCTAACTAAAGATTCAAAATATGTTCATTATTGTCCAAACGAAACTATTGATGGAGTAGCTATACATCCAACACCAAGTTGCTTTTATAAAAAAATTTTTATTGCTGATTACTCTTCTTCAATATTGTCACATCCAATAAATATAAAATCTTTTGGAGTAATTTATGCAGGGTTTCAAAAAAATATTGGTCCATCTGGAACTACTTTAGTAATTATTAAAAATGATCTACTTGAAAATGTAAATTATTTTACTCCTTCAATTTTAAATTATTCATTACAAAATAAAAATCAGTCAATGTATAATACTCCGACAACATTCTCTATATATTTGGCAGAAATGGTTCTTAAATGGATTAAAAAAAAAGGTGGATTAAAAAGAATAAATATCGTAAATCAAAATAAATCTAAGATATTATATGAAACAATAGATAAAAACAATTGTTACATAAATAAAATTAGTCAAAAAAATAGATCAATTATGAATATTGTTTTTCATATGCAAAGTAGTTTCATGGAAAATCTTTTCTTAAAAGAAGCAAGAAAAAACGGTCTATTCTTCTTAGAAGGACATAGAAAAAAAGGAGGAATTAGAGCTTCTATTTATAATGCAATGCCTATTTCAGGTGTAAAAAAACTTTCTAGATTTATGAAAAAGTTCGCTATTCAAAATTACTAAAATTTTTCGTTGAATAAAAAACATTTTATCTTAAAAATTAAATTTATGATTTTAAAAAATAGATTGCATGTAAACAAAATTACCATAAAACCAATAAATTTCGTAAATGGTATTGTAAATGTTCCAGGTTCAAAAAGCATATCAAATAGAGTATTATTACTTTCTTCATTATCTGAAGGGAAAACAAAAATTTTTAATCTATCCAATTGTATAGATACACAAATTATGCTTTATGCGCTAAAAAATTTGAATGTTAAGTATAATTTTTTAAAGGATTTGAATACTTGCATTATAACTGGAAATGGAATGTTATTCGACATTAAAAAAAGTATAAAAATTTTTCTAGGAAACTCTGGAATTACATCTAGACTACTGATTTCAATTTTATCTCTATGTAAAATAGATGTTACATTAAATTCTAGTAAAGAAATGAAAAATCGTCCAATTAAAGATTTAGTTAATTCTATTAGATTATCAGGAGCAAATATTAAATATATCGAAAGAAACTATTATCTACCAATAAAAATATATGGAGGATTTAAAGGTGGTAGAATTATTGTCAATGGAGATGTTTCAAGCCAGTTCCTTAGCTCATTGATTATTGCTGCTCCTTTAGCTAACTCTGATACAATAATTACTGTAAAAAATAATCTTGTTTCAAAAACATATGTTGATATGACTATTAAAATTATGGAAGATTTCGGAGTAAAAATACAAAATGAAAATTTTGAAATTTTCAAAATTTCTGGTAATCAAAAGTATATTTCTCCAAAAACTTATTATGTAGAAGGAGATTTCTCATCAGCATCTTATTTTTTAGCAGCTTCAGCAATTAAAGGAGGAAAAATAGAAATTAGTAATGTAAAAAAAAATAGTATACAAGGTGATATAAAATTTTGTTCTATTTTAGAAAAAATGGGATCAAAAATCTTATGGAAAGAAAATTCTGTACTATGTGAAAAAAAATGTTTACGAGGAATCACAGTTGATATGACAAATATTCCAGACACAGCAATGACATTAGTAATTTTAGCTCTTTACTCTGAAGGAGAAACAATAATTAACGGTATTTCACATTGGAGATATAAAGAATCAAACAGAATACTTTCTATGGGAAATTCTTTGAAAAGAATTGGAGCTAATTTTGAAATTGGTGAAAATTTTATTAAAATTTATCCTGGATGCAAGTTCAAAAATTCTGTAATAAAAACTTATAACGATCATAGAATAGCTATGTGTTTTTCTTTAATTGCTTTGTCAGGCGTCCAAATAACTATTCTAAATCCAGAATGTGTTGATAAAACTTTCCCAAACTATTTTTGCGAGTTAGAAAAAATAAGTTATAGATGATTTTTTAAAAGATAATTAATCATTTAAAATGATACTTAGATAAAAAATTTTTTATGATTTAATTAATTATTTGGAAATACCTCTAATATTTTTAAAAAAAGTTTCTTAAAAGTAAAATATATTTTCGAAATCGTTGTAAATTTTTATTTTTAACGAAAACTTACTGAAAATCATTGCAAGAAGCGAAAAAAAAAGATAATGTAATAACTAAAGTTTATGTATCTTTTATTTATCATGAACTTAAATGTTAAAATTATTTTATGCTTGTAATTAAAGGAAAATTACAAAATCTTTAATAGTTATCCAATCTTAAAAATGGACTTAAATGGATAAAACTCAAAAATTTTAAATTTTTATTATGACAGAGTCTTTTCCTAAACTATTCAAAAATTCTTTAAAAAATATAGAAATACGTCCAGGTTCAATCATAAAAGGAAAAATTGTTTCTATAGAAAAAGGTATTGTACTTGTAGACGCTGGTCTTAAGTCAGAGTCTTCTATACCAATAGAGCAGTTTAAAAATGAAGATAATAAAATAGAAATTAATGTAGGAGATGAAATAGATGTAGAACTTGAATCGTTAGAAGACGGTTTTGGAGAAACTTTACTTTCAAGAGAAAAAGCTAAAAAACATGAATCTTGGTTAATTTTAGAAAAATCTTATAGAGAGTCTAAAATTGTTCTAGGAACTATAAGTGAAAAAGTCAAAGGTGGTTTTACAGTAGAAGTAAAAGGAATAAGAGCTTTTTTACCTGGATCGTTGGTAGATGTTAGACCAATAAAAGACACAAGTTTTTTAGAAGGTAAGGTTCTAGAGTTCAAAGTTATAAAATTAGATAGAAAAAGGAATAATATTGTTGTGTCAAGAAAAGCTATAATAGAATCAGAGAATAATATTGAAAGAAATCAATTGCTAAAGAGATTAAAGGAAGGAATAAAAATTAAAGGTGTTGTAAAAAATTTAACTGATTATGGTGCGTTTATTGATTTAGGTGGTGTAGACGGATTGCTACATATTACAGATATATCATGGAAAAGGATTAAACATCCATCAGAATTAATTAAGATAGGCGATGAAATAAAAGTAAAAATCTTAAAATTTGATAAAGAAAGAACAAGAGTTTCTTTAGGTTTAAAACAACTCAAAGATGATCCTTGGAAAGGAATTACAGTAAAGTATCCAAAAGGAGAAAAATTTTCTGGAAAAGTTACAAATTTGACTGATTATGGATGTTTTGTAGAAATTAATGAAGGAATAGAAGGATTAGTACATATTTCTGAAATGGACTGGACATCTAAAAATATTCATCCATCAAAAATGTTTAATATAGGTGATTTAGTAGAAGTAATGATATTAGATATTGATGAAGAACGTCGCAGAATTTCTCTAGGAATAAAACAATGTAAATATAACCCTTGGAAAGGATTTTTTAAAAAATATAAAAAAAATGATAAAGTAAAGGGAATAATTAAGTCAATCACAGATTTTGGTATCTTTATAGGACTAGATGGTGGAATAGATGGGTTAGTTCATTCTTCTGATATATCATGGAATAATGATAAAGATAAAATAAAATCATATAGAAAAGGGGAAGAAATTGAAACTATAGTTTTACAAATAGATCCAGAAAGAGAAAGAATATCTCTTGGAATAAAACAATTAACTAAGGATCCATTAGATAATTATTTAGAATCTCATGAAAAAGGAGATTTAGTTTCTGGATATGTTGTTTCATTTAATGAAAAAATATTGAAGCTAAAATTAGAAGATGGAGTTTTCGGATATATTCAAATAAATAAAAATAGTAATATGAAAAATATACAAGTAGGAGATTCAATTAAAGTAAAATTTTTTGGAATTGATAAAAAAGATCGTTCGGTTTTTCTAGAAATAGAAAAAAATACACATAAAAGTAAAGTAACAAAAAAAATTAAAGAGAAGAAGGATTTTTCTAATCAAGTCATGGTTGAAGCTTTCAAGGCAGCTAAAGAAGAAAAATAATTCTTTAAGAGAATCCATAATACTGTTGTATTTTTTAATTATAAAATATAAAAGTTTAAATTTATAGTTTTTTATAAAATGGATGGTTTTTTATTGAAAATTATTGTTTGTCCAGTTTGCTACAAAAAACTTCTTTATGATAAAGAAAATATGAAATTATTCTGTAAGTCCGATGAAATAACTTATCATATAGTTGATGACATACCAATTCTTATAAAGAGTAATATGTAGATCTCAAAAAGTAAAAGAATATAAAATTTAACTTTTTATAAGAAAATTTTCACAATACTTTGTTAAGTACATTACAAACATAAGAGATATTTCTATCAGTTAAACAAGAAAAGTTTATTCTACCAGATTCTTCAAGATATATTGCATATTTTTTTCTTAAAAATCTAATTTTCTCTTTATCAATATCCAATATTGAAAACATTCCATTAGTATTTCTAGTAATTCTGAACTTTTTCTTTATTCTTTTAAAGAACTCTATTTTCATCTTATTAGTTCTTTCTCTCATACATTTTAATTCTAACTTCCATTTATTTTTTAAATATCCATTTGAAAGAATTTTTGACACAATCATTGCACCATGAGAAGGTGGAGTAGAGTAGTTATTCCTTATGATTGATTTTATTTGGCTAAGAACCTTATCAGCTAAAATAGAACTTTCAGATATAAACGTAAGACAACCAACTCTTTCACTATATAGACAAAAATTCTTTGAATAAGAATTAACAATAAAAATTTCTAAATTTTTCTTCAAAAAAATTTCGATACATCTAACATCTTCTTTTAAACTGTTTCCTAGTCCTTGATAAGATATGTCAAATACTGGAATAAGTTTTCTTTTATAAGATAAGTCTGAAAGATATTCAAGCTGGCACATTGTGAAGTCTAATCCAGTTGGATTATGACAACATCCCTGAAATATGATCACATCACCTCTTTTAGATTTGTTCAAATCTTCTAGGACTTTAGAAAAACTAATTTTTTTACTTTTAATATCAAAGTATTTATATGTAAATATTTCGAATCCACAAGATTTAAAAATCTTAAAATGATTTTTCCAACTGAAATTACTTATCCAAACCCTTTTAGAAATACCAAACTTTGAAATAAACTCTGAAATAATCCTAATAGCTCCAGTTCCTCCAACAGTTTGAACTGTTACAATATTCTTATGATTTATAACAATATTTCCAAGAATTAATTTTTGAGAACATTCAATAAATTCTTTTAAGCCAACCATAGGAAGATAATTTTTATTCAATTCACTTTTTAAAATTTCGTTTTCAGCTTGCTTAACAACTTTCAGAATATGTACTTTATCTAGCTCATTCTTGTATATTCCAATACAAAGATTTATTTTCTCTTCTCTACTATCTGAATTAAATTTTTCAACTAATCCAAAAATTGGATCTTTCTTACCAAAAACAAAATCTTTAAATACATAATTTTTTTTATTCATAAGAATTTTTAAAAGAATAAAGAAATTAAGCTAAAACAAATAAAATCTTAATGTATTAAAATCTATAACCTATTCCAAAATTAATTGAGTTTCTTTCTGAACTCATATTATTATCGTTTAGAAGATTTAATTTATAATCTACCATAGCAGTTAAATCTTTATTAAAAAAATATATTGTGTTTATCAAAATAAATTTTTCTAAGTCTTTTTTTTTACTTTTGTTATTATGTCCATATAGTGATTTTTCTTTCTTCTTCATATAAGAAATAGATGGTTTTAAATGCAAATTATCAAAAAAATATTGAACCATAAATCCAAAATCTTTTATTCCATTTATTTCCTTATTTAATTGTTCTATGTAATTGTTGTCTGTTTTTAAAAATTTGTTTTCCGATTCTCCATACATAGCAGCAAAATATAAATTTTTTGTTTCATATTTTGCGCCTCCGTTCCAAGATCTAAAATTTTTACTTTCATTTTCTTTATATGATTTATTTAGTTCTGAATATGCACCACCTATAATTAATCCATGTCCGATATTATAGTCAGCATATATTCCGAATCCTTCATGATTTCTAAAAATGTCATTTTTAATCTTTGTTTTGCTTTTACCGACGTATTGCAGTGAAAAATTTAATCCATCAATTAGATTAAAAAAACTATTATTAGTATATGTTAACAAATTTTTACTAATCTCATCAACGTAATTTTTTTCATACTTTCGAGAAACAGATAAGTTCACCCATGAATTTATATTATGAAGAAGTATATAATTTTTTCCATAGTTTATAATTCCAATTTTTGGAACTTTAATTCCAACATTTGCTAAATTATATAAATTTCCACTTTCATTTGTCTTTGAACTAAATTCTAAGTAACTGAATCCAGTTATATTTTTATTAATTTTGGTCTTTCCGTTTATTCCAACTGTTAATTTAGAATTACTTGCTCCTGTCTTTGCATTTAAGTATGTGTTTATATTTCCACACAAGTTAATTATACTTCCTGATTTATTATTATAAATTTCTGATGAACTTGCTACATCAAGTAACACTACTAAAAAAAATATTATAAAAACACTATTTCTCATTACTTATTATCCTTATTAAGACCTATTTAACTATAGGTTATTACAGATAATTTTATATTCTAGAAATATATAGTTATTTTGCACACAGTGAACTTAGATAAATATGTAATCAAAATTTAGCATTACTTGGTGTTCTTGGAAAAGGAATAGATTCTCTAATATTTTTTATTCCAGTTGAACAAATTACTAATCTATCGAATCCAAGTCCAAACCCAGAATGTGGAACTGTTCCATATTTTCTTAAATCTCTATACCATGAATACTCTTTTTTACTTAATCCTGTTATACTTAATCTTTTATCTAGTTCATTTAATCTTTCTTCTCTTTGAGATCCGCCAATCAATTCGCCTACCTTCGGAAATAACACGTCCATAGAAGCAACTGTTTTATTATCTTCATTTAATCGCATATAAAAAGCTTTGATTTCCTTAGGATGATTTTTAACTATTATTGGACTCATAAAATAATTTTCTGTTAGGTACCTTTCATGTTCTACAGAAAGTTCCATCCCCCATGTTATCTTTGTATTAAACAAATTCTGATCACATCTTTTTAAGATTTTAACAACTTCAGTATATTCAACATGAACAAAATTAGAATAAACAAATTTTTCTAATCTAGAAATAATTTTTTTATCTACTTTTTCATAAAAAAATTTTAAATCATCTTCTCTTTTTTCTAATACAGAGTTAAATAAATGTTTCAACATTCTCTCTGAAGTATGTATTATTTCTTCTAAGTTTAGAAATGCTGCTTCTGGTTCTACCATCCAAAACTCAGATAAATGTCTGCTTGTATTTGAGTTTTCAGCTCTAAATGCTGGACCGAAAGAGTATACTTTTCCTAAAGAACAAGCATAAGACTCATTATTTAATTGTCCAGAAACTGTTAAAAAAGACTCTTGTCCAAAAAAATCTTTACTAAAATTTATTTTTTTATAATCGTTTTTTGTTATGTTCAATAAGTTTAAAGTGGAAACGCGAAACATTTTTCCAGCTCCTTCTGCATTTAAAGTGGTAATTATTGGAGAAGATATCCATATATATCCATCTTTACATAAAAAATTATGAATTTCTTGGAAAAGAGTATTTCTTATTCTCATTACAGCTCCAATAAAATTTGTTCTACTCCTTAAATGTGATACTTTTCTTAAGTATTCAAAACTATGGTTTTTTGGAGAAATAGGATACTTTTCTGGGTTTTTTACAAAACCAAAAACTTTTATGTCTTCAGAAAAAAGATCAAACTTTTGTTTAGACCCTAATGATTTTTGAATAGTTCCGACAACTTTCACAGAACATCCAGTTGTTAAAATAGAAATTTCACTTTTATAATTTTTTAATTTATTGCCTGCAATAACTTGTAATGAATTAAAACATGATCCATCATAAATTGATAAAAAATATATTCCAATTTTTGAGCTTCTTTTATTTCTTACCCATCCTTTAATTTGAACATTCTCTCCTTTTTTAATTTTTCCTTCTATTATTTCTTTTATCATAGTAATTTTATTACACAAATAATTTTTTTTTGTTATTTGAGCCATAATATTATTTATACCTCGAATATAAATTTTTATTTCAATATGAAAATCTTTTATCTCAAAAAACTTTGAAAACTTTTTTTAGAAGATGAATAAATTTATTATCGTTACATACTGTTTTTTCAGGATTATCTGAAAGTTTAGCAACTGATTTTCCGTTACATTCTGTTAATTTAATAACTATATTAAGTGGTTTTACATCAGGAATATTACAAGTTAGATTTGTTCCAATTCCAAAAATAGTATTAATTCTTTTATAGAAATGATTATATAACATTAATGCTTTTTTCAAATTCAAGTTATCAGAAAAAATTAATGTTTTTTTCATCGGATCAATAGAAAATTTTTTGTAATGACAAATAGCTTTTTCACCCCATGACACTGGATCTCCAGAATCATGTCTAAGTCCTTGATACAAATTAGAAAGTTCGTAATCGAAATCTCTTAAAAAAGAATCCATATTAATACAATCTGTTACAGCTATTTTAAGCTGATTTGGATATTCATCTAACCAAACTTTTAACGCCTTCTTTTGACTATTCTTTAAATTTTTAATAATTCTTTGATGAGCTTGAAACCATTCATGAGATTGTGTGCCAAATGATTGTAAATCTAATTTTTTAGCAAAATAGTAGTTACTAGTTCCAATAAAATACGGAAAATTATCTTTTAACTCTTTTATAATACAGTATTGAATATCTTTAGAAAATCTCCTACGAGTTCCAAAATCTATTAATCTGAAATTTTCTAAATCAATTTTTTTAATTTTTGCATCAAAATAAAAATTATCAATTGAATTTTTTAATTGATTAATAGCGTCTCTTCTTTTTATTTTTGGAAATTGATTTTTATTAATGATTTCGCTAACCAAAGATAAAATAGGTACTTCCCAGAGTATTACATCACGCCAATTTCCATAAATCTTTAATGATACCTCTCCATTTACTTTTTTTATTTTTATTTGACTTGAGTCAAATCTAAAATTTTTTAACCAATCTAAGTAATCTAAACTAAAAAATGGAAATTTTTTTAAGAAAAAATATTCGTCTTCTTTTAGAAGAAGTTTTTCCATAAACTTTATTTGATCTTTTATATAATCTATATAATCAATTAAACTTTCTTTTTCACGACAATTTAAAGTAGCTACAACAGAAACTTTATCGTATTTATGAAATACAGCCTGTTGCATATGTAACTTATAAGCGTCAGTGTCTAATATTGATTTTATTATCGGGAAATTATGTTCCTTAAGACTCATATTTTTATAAAATTCAAAAATTGAATGCCATTCTAAACACGTTAATTCATAATCAAATTATGTATATTTTATGTATGAAAATTCTGAAACATCTCTAAGTTGTATTTGACTAAATTTATTTCAAACTTATGAATTAGTTCTAGTCTAATAGAAATACGAAATTTTTCAGTCTAAGATTAAAATATTTAATTGATACAATAATTTTATTCAATTTTTTTCAAAATGTTAAATTTTTAGATAAAAATTGTACTAATAAGTTTACATTATTTTTTTATTGAATTTTTTTCCCATGTTCTGGAAAACCATCTGCAAGAGTTTATAAATCCTCTTATCCACTCATCTAATAAAAATCCTATCCATATACCTGCTAAACCCATTTCCATTTTTATTCCAAAGAAATATCCGATCGGAATTGCAATTCCCCACATTGAAATTATTGCTATAAAAAATGGGAACTTTGCATCTCCTGTAGCACGTAAAGAGTTTACAACAATTATATTTAATGTTCTTCCTGGTTCTAAAAATATGGAAATGAGAAAAATTGGAGATAATATTTTAATAATATTTTGATCTTTTGTTACAAGACCTAGTAAAGAGACACGAAAACACCAAAAAATAAATACCATAATGATTGTAATAAAAAATCCTATTGTTAAACTTTTCGTACCCCTTTTATAAGCACAATTAAATCTTCTTGCACCAATTAAATGTCCTATTATAATCTCGTTTCCTATTCCTATTGAAATACCAAATAACATAATAAACAAAGACATCTGAAAATATAATGTTTGAGCTGCTAGAGCAGTTTCTCCAATTAAGTTAATAAAAGCTGAAGAAATCATATATTGTAAAATCCAAACCAAATTCTCTCCAGCTGCTGGTAATCCTATTTGTAAAATTTTTTTTAATATTTGACTTGACCATCGAAGTAAAAAAATCGGAATAAAATTAATTTTCATTCTATAAAATAGAAAAGAAAATAATAGTATTATCGAACATAGTTTTCCAAAAGCTGTGGAACAAGAAACTCCAATTAATCCGAACTTAGGAAATCCAAAAAAACCATATAAAACAGCAAGATTTCCAAGAATTGTAATAATATTTGCTATGAATGTTATAAACATAGCAAATTTTGATTTTCCATAAACTCTTAAACAAGTAGAAAGTATTACTGATATAGATTCTAAAGTTAATGAAAAACTTAATGTACTTAAGTATGTATGACTATGAATCAGAAGATGCGTTGGAGTGTTCATGATGTTCAGAACATCATTACTAAATAAAAGAACAATACTTGTACTAAGAAAACCTATAATGAAATTAAACGCTAATGAGATGTGAATAGCCTGGTTTGCTTTATCATTTTTACCAGCTCCTAAATAATGAGAGACAACTACTCCACATCCAACACTAATAAAATTAAATATTGTAATGAATAAATCAAATATTTGATTTCCTATTCCTATTGCTGCCAAATAAGCAGTTGATACACGTCCTATCATATAGGTATTAATTAAAATTGTAGAAAAGTGAAGTAATATGTCAACAAATATCGGCCAGCTTAATGAATATAAAGAAAAATTTTTAGATCTATTCATAGATGATTACCATCTGTAGAAGACAGAAATTTTAATTAAAAACATTCCAACAATAAATGATTTTTTATTACATAAACTTTTTAAAAAAATACTAAAGTTAAATATAAATCAAAATTTTAGTAAACATTATTTTTTCTAAAAATTCAAATAGATTATTCAATATTAATAAAATTAAAAGATAATTTATATTTAAAAAAATTTTCAGAACTTCATAAATTTTTTAATAATTTTTTAAAACTATTTAAAAAGATAAAATAAAAATATCAGATATCTAAAAATAAACTAATTAAATCAAAACTTTTAAAATACAAAAAATTTTTACAATTGTTATACTTAAAAATTGTTGTATCTAAAATACGTTTTATCTGAAGTAATTTACTTATTTTGAGCAGAAATATGAAGCAGGAACTATATTTTAACATAAATCTAAATAAATACTTAAAACAAATTAACAAATATACTTTTAGCAAAATCTGTGCTAAATAGTAAAAGTTATATAATTTAAATTTTTTTGAATGATTAGAAATATGAGAAAAACTATAAAGATTCTTATTTCGAAAAAAGATATTCAAAAACGAGTTAAAGAAATGGCAAAAGAAATAGTTAAATATTATAAAAATTTAAGTAATGAATTGATTTTAGTTGGAATTTTAAACGGATCATTCATATTCATAGCAGATTTATGCAGAGAAATTAATGTACCTCATAGTGTTGATTTTATGAGAATATCTAGTTATGGAAATAAAACAATTCAGAATAAAAAAGTAAAAATTATACAAGATTTAAACAGAAATATTTATAATAAACATATTCTAATAGTAGAAGATATTATTGATTCTGGAAATACTTTGAAAAGAATTCTACAAATCTTAAAATCAAGAAATCCAAAGTCAGTTACTGTTTGTACTTTTTTAGATAAACCTTCAAGAAGAAAATATAAAGTTTTTGTTAAATGGATAGGTTATTCAATAAATGATAAATTTGTTGTTGGCTATGGAATAGACTATGCTCAAAAATATCGACATTTACCTTATATAGGATATATTCTTTCATCAAATAAAAAATAAATTATCAATATAATTTCATTTAGAATTTTTTATAAAAATTAGAACATTTTCGTTGATTCTAATTAATTTTATATCTTGTTTCTTTGAAAGAATTATATTAATAGTAAAATTTTAAAAAAGTTTATTAAAATCTTAAAAAGTTAAAAATAAGATTTTTATAACTTAGTTTTTATTAAAAATAAAAAGTAAACATTCTAAAATTGAGGTATTTATGAATTTTGCAATAGAGTTATTGAACTTGAGTAAATATTATCCTAATGGAACACAAGCTCTAAAAAATGTTAATCTTAAAGTTAAGAATGGTGATTTTTATGCATTATTAGGTCCAAATGGAGCTGGGAAATCTACTATTATAGGAATAGTTACATCATTGATTAAAAATAATGAAGGAACTGTAAAAATATTTGGATATGATCTAGAAAAAGACGAAATAAATGCAAAAAAACAGTTTGGACTAGTTCCACAAGAATTTAATTTCAACCCTTTTGAAACTGTTTTGCAGATTTTGATTAATCAAGCTGGATATCATGGAATCCAAAAAAAAATTGCATATATAGACGCAAAAAAATATCTTTTAGAACTTTTTTTATGGGACAAAAGAAATGAACTAACTAGAAACTTATCTGGAGGAACTAAAAGAAGATTAATGATTGCAAGGTCATTAATTCATAATCCGAAGCTTCTAATATTAGATGAGCCAACTGCAGGAGTAGATATTGAAGCTCGTCATTCCATGTGGGGTTTCTTAAAGAGATTAAATGAAAATGGAACAACAATAATCTTAACGACACATTATTTGGAAGAAGCAGAAATTTTATGCAAAAATATTGGAATTATTAAAGATGGAAGAATAATAGAAAACACTAGTATAAAGAATTTATTGGATAAACTAGAATCAGAAACATTTATTTTTAACTTAACTCCAAAAAGTAAAATTCCTATCTTAAAAGATTATAAATTTAAAATTCTAGACTCTACAACATTAGAAATAGAAGTTCCAAAAAATAAAGGTTTATCGAAGTTATTTAGTCAGATTTCTCCAAGAGGTGTACAAATAATAAGTATGAGAAATAAAATAAATCGTTTAGAGGAACTTTTTATAAATTTAACAAAAAATAATTAAATTTTTCATGAGGATAAGAAATGAAATTTTATTGGATAGCTATAAAAACTATCTGGTTAAAAGAAGTACAAAGGTTCACTAAAATATGGATACAAACTTTGTTACCTTCAGTTGTAACTGTTTCTTTGTATTTTATTATTTTTGGAAAGTTAATTGGTGAAAGGATCGGAAATATGGATGGAATCAGTTATATTAATTTTATTGTTCCAGGATTAATTATGAACTCTGTTATAACTAACTCTTATATAAATGTTTGTTCATCATTTTTTGGAGCAAAATTTCAGCGTAGCATAGAAGAATTGTTAATTTCTCCAATTCCAACTTATGTAATAGTTGTAGGATACATAGGAGGAGGAGTGTTCAGAGGAATTTCTGTAGCAATATTAGTCACTTCTGTATCTAGAATTTTTGTAAATTTTCAAATATATTCTTTTACTATAGTTACATCTATAATTTTAATGACTTCCATTCTATTTTCATTGGCAGGTTTAACAAACGCAATTTTTGCTAAAACATTCGATGACATAAGTATTATTCCTACATTTATACTAACTCCTTTGACATATTTCGGTGGTGTTTTTTACTCATTGTCCCTTCTTCCAAAGAATTGGCAGTTTATTTCTAAATTTAATCCAATTGTATATATGATTGATGGGCTAAGATATGGATTTTTAGGAATTGGTGAAATTTCTTTATATCGAACAATATCCATATTAGTGATTTTTACTGTTTTATTATATTTATTAAATTGGATTTTAATAAAAAAAATACAAAAACTTAGAATATAAATCTGTAGAATTATATTAAAACCATTCTGAAGTTACTCTATTAAAAATATGTTATATCTATCATATTTTTTGAATTTTGCATTTGCAAATTTTATTATTATTAATATAATCTAACCTTTCTTTTAGAAGCTCACCGTCTGGAAACATAAAATTATTTGTTATTTCATGCAAAGGATAAAGAAAAAACTTTCTATTTTTTACATCATAGTGAGGAATAATCAGCCCAGATTGTCTGATAAAAATTTTATCATAAAATAAAATATCTAAATCTATAATTCTAGAACTCCATTTTATTTTATTTCTTATCCTTCCAATTTGTATTTCTATACTTTGTAAAGTTTTTAAAAGAATTTTTGGAGATAGTTTCGTAATGATATGAATAACAGCGTTTACGTAATCAGGCTGATCTTTCAATCCCATCGGGGATGAGAAAAACATAGATGAAACTGAGTCAATTTTAATTTTCGATGTTCTGTTAATTACATCAATTGCATTTTTAACTTGGAATAATGGATTTTTTAAATTACTTCCGACTGCAATATAAACTGAATACATAAGTTCGATTCTTTAAATTATTTTAGCAAAAAATTAAAATTTCTTTAAATATAGCTTTTAATTTAGATTAAAACTAAAATTACTATCCAATTTTTTGTCTTTCTTTAATTTCTTCAACTGTTTTACAATCAATGCAAAGATCTGCAGTTGGTCTAGCTTTTAATCTTTGAATACCAATTTCTATTCCACAATTTTCACAATAACCGAAATTTTTTTCCTTGAATTTTTTTAAAGTTTTCTCTATTTTTTGTATTAGTTTATGATCTCTATTTCTATTTTTTAATTCCAAATTAAATGACTCTTCTTGTACTGCTCTATCAATTGGATCTGGAAAGTTAACAGATCTGTTTTGCATTTGAATAGTAGATTTTCCTATCTTTTTAATTAAATGATCCCTATGTTTTTCAAGTAAATTTCTGAAATAATTCAAATTTGATTCATTCATATATTTATTAGCCATAGAATCTTTTTTTAAAATTTTTTTATGAAAATCAGAAAGTTTATAAGAAGACATGTTAACCGTTTCTTTTTTTTTCATGTTATTTCCATTAAACATATTCGTTTTAACTAAAAAAGTTTGTAAAACATGATATAAAAACTTAGATGGAATATTATATATAATTTAAAGAAATTTTCAAAATTTTCTAAAAATCACTTTATGAATATCATTCAGAAACATCTTGTATTTATAATGTTATATTTGTAAGTTTTTAATTATTTTGTACTAAATGTTACAATAATTTTTTAAAATTATATTTAAAGAAAGCTTATTAAATTTATAACTACAACATTCTTATATCTATTATTAACAATCATATAATATTGATATTTGTTAATATTAAAATTTAAATATTGTCTCTTTTTGTAAAAGAGAGTTTTATTTTATATTATTTCTACAAATTTATTTATAAATTGATACTTATTGAAAAGTTTCCATTTTTAAACTTTTATTAATTATACAAGTAATATAAAATTGTATAAAGTTTCTAATTGAATTAATGGTTTTTTAAAAATTAAAACTGATAATAAAGATATTAATAAATAATTTATTAATAACATACTTTTTTATAATTTCTGAAAATTACAGTTTTAAAATATACTTCATGAAGGAAATTGTATATATCTTGGATTTTAAAAATTTAAAAATGTTTTTAAAACATTGTCAAATCTTTTATTTATATCTTTAAATTTTTTAGAATTTTAAATTAAAAAATGAAATTTCATAGTTAAATATATAAAATTTATTAAATAATTTTTATTAGATAATAATATTATTTTTTGATAAAAAATTTTGTAGATTGTACGTTAGAATTAAAAATTTTTGGAGAAAGTTTAATGGAAAAAAGTTATAAAAATTTTATAAATATTTCTTCATCAGCTTTAGTTAGAATTAAAGAACTTACTAAAAACAATGAAAATAAATTCTTTAGAATTTATATCAAAGGTGGAGGATGCAGAGGAATACAGTACGACTTTTTGTTAGAAAAAAATATAAAAAAAGACGACACAAAAATCAAAACAAATGGTATAGAATTGATAATTGATTTTATAACTCTACAATATCTATCTGGAAGTTATCTAGATTATATCTCTTCAATAAGAGAATCTAGATTTATAATAAAAAATCCAAACATAAAAAAAACTTGTAATTGCGGATCTTCTTTTAGCTTATATTAGAAATAACTTATTACTAAGTATATTATTTTAATAACGTTAAAATTAACTAGATTTTAAACAATGCGCAAATTGCAAAATTTGTCAAGTAATAGAAATTTTAAAATTAATCTTTCAAGATTTTAAATTATTTTATAATAATTATTACAATTACTGAGGTAACTTAAATGTCTAAAATTTCTAAAGTAAAAGGAAGAGAAATTATCGATTCTAGAGGACATCCTACAGTTGAATCTGAAGTACATTTACAAGATGGATCTATTGGAATTGCTTCTGTTCCATGTGGAGCTTCAAAAGGGGAAAAAGAATCTTTTGAGTTAAGAGATAACGATCCTTCAAGATTTTTTGGTAAAGGAGTATTAAAGTCTGTCTCTATCATAGATAATAAAATATCTAAAGCTTTGATTGGAAAAGAATCAGAAAATCAAGATGATATAGATTCCATTATGATAGATCTTGATGGAACAGAAAATAAGTCTAAATTAGGATCAAACTCAATTTTAGCTGTTTCATTAGCTAATGCTAAAGCTTGTGCAATTTCAAAAAAAATACAACTGTATAGACATATTGCTGAATTAAATGGAACTAGAGAAGTTTTCTCTATACCAATTCCAATGGTTAATATTATTAATGGTGGAAAACATTCTAATAATAACCTTGAAATACAAGAATTTATGATACAGCCAAAACACAATTCTTCTATAAAAGAATCAATTAGAATTTGTTCAGAGATTTTTCATTATCTTTCAATAATATTGAAGGAAAATGGAATGAGCACATCTGTAGGAGATGAAGGAGGATATGCTCCAAATTTATCTTCAAATAGAGAAGCTCTAGATTTAATTCAAGAAGCAATTGATTTGTCTGGATATTCTTTAGGGAAAGAAGTCACTCTGGCTATAGATTGCGCAGCATCTGAAATTTATGATAAAAGGTCAAAAAGATATATTCTAAAAAGTGAAAATAAATATTTTTCTTCAAAAGAGTTTACAAATTTTCTAAAAGAATTAAGTTCAGAATATACTATATCCTCTATTGAGGATGGTTTAAGTGAAAACGATTGGGAAGGGTTTATATATCAAACAAAACTCTTAGGAAAAAACATACAAATAGTTGGAGACGATTTATTTGTAACAAATCAGAAACTCTTAAAAAGGGGAATTGAAAATAATGCTGCAAATTCAATCTTAATTAAATTAAATCAAATTGGAACATTAACAGAAACATTAAAAACTATTCAACTTGCAAAAAAATTTAATTATTCCGTAATAATTTCTCATAGATCTGGAGAAACAGAAGACACAACAATTTCAGACTTATCTGTAGGGGTTTCTGCAGAAAAAATAAAATCTGGTTCTATGAGTAGAACAGAAAGAACTGCTAAATATAATAGGTTGATTAGAATAGAAGAAGATATAAAATTTTTTAGATAAGTTAGTCACATATAAATTCATCTTTCATTCTTCTTATTTTAGAGAAAATACTAAGATTAGAATTTTTACCAAAAAATTTAAATTTCTTCTTAAAATCATTTAGTCTTAAAAAGACATTGATTTTCCTTTCATTTTGTATTGTAGATGGAAGAGAAGGAATTCCTAATCTTCTCTTTTTTTGTAAAACGTAAAAATAATCTATTATATCTTTATCATTTGGTAATAAATGTCTAGCAAATATAATGTTTTCTAAAGTATATTCGTGAGCACAACAAACTAATGTTTTATTTGGCAATGAACTTAACTTAATAATTGAAGATAACATTTCCTCATAAGTTCCTTCGAAAATTTTTCCACATCCTCCAGAAAACAAAGAATCTCCACAAAATAAATACGGATCGCTGTAATAAGCAACATGCCCTTTTGTATGTCCTGGAACTGAAATAACTTTAAAAGAAATTTTATCTATTCTTATTATATCTCCTTCACTTACAATATTTATATTATGTAATACATGATGTACTTCTTTTGGTCCATAAACTACTATATTTGAATAATTTTTACTTAATCCATATATACCACTTATATGATCTATATGATTATGTGTGACAAAAATAAAAATATGATCAAAATTATTCCCTAGTACATCTATAACTTTTCTTTCATTACTAGGATCTATTACAATTGAAAAGTTTTTCCAAATTAATATCCAGATATAGTTTTTATAAAAACAAGGAATTTGAATTAACTTCATAACTTTTTATTTTCTATTAAATTTTAAATTTAAAATCTAAAAATTTTTGAATAAAAATTATAATATACGACATCATATTTAGTAGGATATGACGCTGCTTTTTTTGCTATTTTATCACAACTTATATTTTCAATACATTTGGAATGACTTTTTACCCATCTCCAATGTATACTATGAAAATCTAAAGATTTTTCCAATCTTTTCCATAAGTCTACATTTGATAAATCAGATTGATTATTTTTCTTCCATTTGTTTAATTTCCATTTTTTTATCCAGTTTTTTGCTCCTTCATATAAATATTTACTATCAGTAGTTAAAATAACTTCACATGAAAAACGCAATTTCTCTAGTCCAACTATAGCCGCCATTAGTTCCATTCTATTGTTGGTAGTAAGAAAATATCCTCCACTTAATATCTTCTTACGTTTATGGTATACTAACATAGTACCATATCCACCAGGACCTGGATTTCTTATGCAAGAACCATCAGTAAAAATTTCTACTTTCTTTTTCATAGTTTATTATACTTAGATAAAAAAAAAATTAAATAAAATAATTAATGAATATTATGAATAAAAAAAGACAAATATTTTTAGATACAGAAACTACTGGAATAAACAAAAATGGTATACATTATATTGGACATAGTATTATTGAAATTGGAGCTATAGAGACTATAGACAGAAAGATAACAGGTAAATATTTTCACACATACATTAAGCCAAATCGAAAAGTAGAAGTTGAAGCGTTTAAAATTCATAAAATTAGTAATGAATTTTTATCAAATAAACCTACATTTTATGAAATATCAAATAAATTTTTAAAATTTATTATAAACTCTGAAATTATTATTCATAATGCTAAGTTTGATGTTGGATTTATAAATTACGAGTTCTCTAAACTAAATAAAAATTTTAAAAAAATAGAAGAAATATGCATTATTACAGATACTTTAAGTTTAGCAAAAAAAAAATTTCCAGGGAAAAGAAACAGTCTTGATGCCTTATGTGATAGATATGAAATAGATAAATCTAAAAGGGTTTCACACAGTGCTCTTATCGACGCAGAATTATTATGTAAAGTATACATGGTAATGACAGGAGGACAAATTCAATTTAATTTCCCAAAAAAAAATGATTCAAAATTTTCCAAAAAGTTTTTCAGAAAAAATCAAGAACATTCACGAGTAAAGCTAAAAATTTTATATGCAAGTAAGGAAGAATTACTAGAACATGAAAAGTATCTCAAACTTATTAAAAACAGAAAAAATCTTGTTTAAGAAATAAAAAATTGATTCAATATCGAATAGCTGTTATAATTGATATTTCATGTATTTGTCGGTGTGGTAGTTCAGTTGGTTAGAATACCGGCCTGTCACGCCGGGGGTCACGGGTTCAAGTCCCGTCCGCACCGCAATTTGCAACTAAGTTTTTGCTTTCAATATTTTAATAATCAAAAAATTGAGATAATTTTTGTAACTTTTGTTTGCATATTTAATAAAATTTCATTTATTAACACTTCTTCAAAAATCATCAAAACTGTATGACACAAAATAGATCCTTATCTAATGCTATTCGTTTTCTAAGTGTTGACGCAATACAAAAATCAGGTTCTGGACATCCTGGAATGCCAATGGGGATGGCTGATATAGCAGAAGTTCTATGGAGAAAATATCTTGTTCATAATCCAAAAGATCCATCTTGGATTAATAGAGATCGTTTTGTCTTATCGAATGGACATGGATCTATGTTATTGTATAGCCTTCTTCATCTTACAGGATATGACTTAAGTATCAAAGAAATAAAAAAATTTAGAAAAATGAATTCTAAAACTCCAGGTCATCCAGAATATGGGTTAACTGAAGGAGTAGAAACAACAACTGGTTTATTAGGACAAGGAATTGCAAATGCAGTAGGATTCGCAATTTCTGAAAAGATTTTAGCATCCCAGTTTAATAAATCAAATTATAATATAATAGACCATTACACATATGTGTTTGTTGGAGATGGATGTATGATGGAAGGAATTTCTCATGAAGTTTGTTCTTTAGCCGGAACATTAAAACTAGGAAAATTGATAGTATTTTATGATAGTAACGGAATTTCAATTGATGGAAAAGTGGAAGGATGGTTTAATGAAGATACAGCGAAAAGATTTGAATCATACCATTGGAATGTAATTAATAATATAGATGGACATGATCATGAAAAAATTAATAATTCAATAAAAAAGGCTAGATTAGTTAAAGATAAACCGTCTTTATTAATCTTCAATACAATCATAGGATATGGATCTCCAAATAAATCAGGTTCAGAAAAGATACATGGAAATCCACTGGGTGAAAAAGAAATAGAGAAAACAAGGAAAGCTCTTAAATGGAACTATGATGTTTTTAGTATACCAGATAAAATTTATAAAAAATGGAATGCTTGCAGAATAGGAGAAAAAAGACAAAATAAATGGAATAAAAAGTTTTGTGAATATAAAAAAATTTTTCCAAAATTAGCATCAGAACTTTTAAGAAGAAAAAATCAGAGATTACCAAAAAACTGGAATAGAGAAATCAGCAAATTTATTAAGGATCTTAATTATAAGATTTCATATAAAATTTCTGGAAGACAGGCTTCATCGAATGTTTTGGAAAAGTTATCTGATCTACTACCAGAAATTTTAGGTGGTTCTTCAGATGTAACACAAAGTACTCTTTCAATGTTTTCAAGATATAAACCATGTCATATTAACACTTCTGGAAATTATATACATTATGGAGCAAGAGAATTTGGAATGTCTTCAATCATAAATGGAATTTCACTATATAAAGGACTTATCCCTTATGGCTCTACATTTCTAGCTTTTTCTGAATATTCAAAGAGTGCTATCAGAATGGCTTCATTAATGAAAATTAGAGCAATTTTTATTTATACCCATGACTCTATATTGATAGGAGAAGACGGACCTACTCATCAACCAATTGAACAATTATCTTGTTTAAGAATGATACCAAACATAAATGTATGGCGTCCTTGCGATCAAATAGAAACCGTCTGTGCTTGGAAATACATGATTGAAAGAAAAGATGGTCCAGGAATTTTAATATTATCACGTCAAGATTTAATGCAACAAAAAAGAGATCTATATCAAATAAAAAATATAATTAAAGGGGCATATATCTTAAAAGAGAATAGTCCAAACCCATCATTGATATTAATTGCTACAGGATCTGAAGTAGAGTTGGCTGTTAGTGCATATTCAAAATTATGCGAAGAAGGTTATAATGTAAGAATAATTTCCATGCCTTCAATAGATTTATTTGAAAAACAAAACAAAAAATATAAAGATTTTTTACTACCACCATATATTAAATCAAGGGTAGTTATTGAAGCAGGAAGTAAAGATTTCTGGTATAAATATGTCGGTAGAAATGGGAAAGTTATTGGAATCAATAGATTTGGAAAATCTTCATCTCCAAAAGATCTATATAAAACATTTGGGTTCAATTTGAAGAATATACTTAATATTTCTAAATTAATAATAAAAAAAAATAAAAATAGTTTATAAAAGTTTTACTTTTAAAACTTATAATAATCGATAATGATTTCAAAATTTGAATTTTGTTTATTTAAGGAAACTTTGTATGGAAGTAATTAGAATATCTGAAGTAAATTTGAAAAATAAAGTAGTTTTAATACGTTCTGATTTAAACGTACCTATAGAGAATAAACAAATTGTTTCTGATGTAAGAATTTTAAAATCTTTAAAAACAATAAAGTTTGCACTCAAAAGTGGAGCAAATGTAATAATAGCTTCACATTTGGGAAGACCTATTGAAGGTAAGTATGAAAATAAATATTCATTAGAACCAGTCGCTAAATATTTGTCCAATAAACTAAATCGAAATGTTCCATTGATTAAAAACTATCTTAATGGAATAAAACATTTTTATGATAACCCTATACTTCTAGAAAATGTAAGATTTAATATTGGAGAAAAGGAAAACAACGAAAAATTATCTAAGATTTACTCATCTCTTTGTGATATCTATGTCATAGATTCGTTTGGATCAGCTCATAGAAAACACTCTTCAACTTTTGGTGTAGGAGAATTTTCATCTACTGTATGTGCTGGATTTCTATTTTATAAAGAAATAGAATCTCTAGAAAAAATACTTGAAAGTCCTAAGAGACCAATGGTGGCAATAATTGGTGGATCTAAAGTTTCTACAAAATTAAGTATGCTTGGCTCTTTAATAAGAATAGCTGATCAAATAATTGTTGGAGGAGGTATAGCAAATACATTTATTTCATCTTATGGATATAACATAGGAAATTCTTTGTATGAAAAATCAATGATAGAAAAATCGAAAAGTTTGTTAAAATTTGGGAAAATATTAATTCCAATA
Source organism: Candidatus Riesia sp. GBBU (assembly GCA_002074035.1). Taxonomy (GTDB): domain Bacteria; phylum Pseudomonadota; class Gammaproteobacteria; order Enterobacterales; family Enterobacteriaceae; genus GBBU. The sequence continues at coordinate 162,262 of CP012849.1, forward strand.
GATGTTAAAACAGAAAACTATAGAAAATATAATCGGATAACTGAAAGATTGATTGATGAAGTTAAAAACGAAGAAAAAATTCTAGATTTTGGAAGGAAAACAATACAAAAAATAGAAAAAATATTAAAAAGTGCAAAAACCATATTATGGAACGGTCCAGTAGGAATGTTTGAGAGAAAAGAATTTCGAAAAGGTACAGAAAAAATTGCAAGATTAATTTCTGAAAGTGATGCTTTTTCTGTTGCTGGAGGCGGAGATACAATATCTGCAATAGATTTATTTAGACTACGTAATAAGATTTCTTATATATCTACCGGAGGTGGCGCTTTCATGAAATTTGTTTCAGATAGAGAATTACCATCTTTGAAAATATTAAAAAAATTTTTTAAGAAATATAAAAATAACTAAAATAAATTTAAAAAGGATTTCTATGTCAAGATATTTGGATTTTATTAAACCTGGTGTAATCTCTGGAGATGATTTAATAAGATTATTCTCTTATGCAAGAGAAAAAAATTTTGCTATACCTGCAATTAATTGTATAAACACAGATTTAATAAATATAGTTTTGGAATCGGCTTCTATAAATAGTTCTCCTGTTATTATTCAATTTTCTAGTAGTGGATCTTCGTTTTTTATAGGAAAAGAAAGATGTCCTTACAATAGTAAAAATTCTGTTATTGGTTCAGTTTTAGGAGCATATTACGTTCATAAAGTTTCAAAACATTATGGTGTACCTGTTATATTGCACACAGATCATTGTTGTAGAAAATTTCTTCCATGGATTGATGGTTTGATTTTAGAAAGTAAGAAATTTTTTAAGAAAAATGGAAAACCTTTGTTTTCATCTCATATGATTGATCTTTCAAAAGAAGACATAAAATATAATGTAAAAACTTGCTCTCTATATCTAAAAGAAATTAGTAAGATAAATGCAGTATTGGAAATTGAACTTGGTTGTACTGGAGGAGAAGAAGATATAATAGATAATTCAAAAATAAATAATTCATTTTTATATACTAATCCAGAAAATGTTTGTTTCGCTTATGAAAAACTTATAAAAATCAGTAAAAATTTTACTATAGCTGCTTCCTTTGGAAATATTCATGGAGTTCACGGAGGAAATAAAATTGAACTAAAACCTAAAATTCTTATGGAATCACAAAAATATATCAAAAATAAGTTTAATCTTGAATTTAAGAATAACGTAAATTTTGTTTTTCATGGAGGATCTGGTTGTAAAAAAAGTAAGATTCAAGAATCCATAAATTATGGTGTTGTAAAAGTAAATTTTGATACTGACATACAATGGGCTAATTGGAAAGGAATATTAGATTTTTATGAAAAAAATAAGATCTTCTTAAAAACACAGTTTGGAAACTTAAAAAGTAAGACGAAATCAAACAAAAAATACTACGATCCAAGATCGTGGATTAGAAATGGGAAAGACTATATATCCAAAAAATTAAGTTCAATATTTGGAATGTTAAATTGTAAGAACAAATTATAATTCAACAAATCAATTTATAAATCTTCAACTGTTTTTAGAAAAGTATTTTCTGGGGTACCTGGATTCGAACCAGGGAATGCCAGGATCAAAACCTGGTGCCTTTCCTCTTGGCTATACCCCAAAATTAATTTGCGGGAGACGAGATTTGAACTCGTATACTTTAAATAAGTGCTAGATTCTAAGTCTAGTGCGTCTTCCAAATTCCGCCACTCCCACTAAACTAGCTACGACAGGAGTTGAACCTGTGACCTCAGCGTTATGAGTGCTGTGCTCTTCCTACTGAGCTACGTAGCCATAAAATTTAAAGATCTATACAAAATTTCCTGTAAGATCGTCTGAAATATAAAAAGTTTATAGTTTTAATATTTAAAACTAATTTTATATAACTTAATTTATAATTGTTTTATAATATGAAAAAATAAAAATTATTTTGTAGTATATTTTTCAGAGAGCTACATTATTTAATATCATAATGAAATTCTATACAATATAATTGTATTGTCAATGAATAAAGACTAATAAACAATAAATTAATTTATCTTTAATAAGACCGTTAATACACAAATATACATTGATATATGATATAAAATTTAGAAAATTTATGAAAAAAAAAAATTTCATTTATCGAATCATAGAAGAAGAAATATCTAGAAAAAAAATAAAAAATATATGTACAAGGTTTCCACCAGATCCAAATGGAAACTTACATATTGGACATGTTAAATCAATCTATTTAAACTTTAATATTGCCAAATATTATAATGGAAATTTTAATTTAAGGATTGATGATACTAATCCATCTGAAGAAAGTGAAAAATACACAAAAGAAATTATAAATGATATAAGATGGTTAGGATTAAAGTGGAATGGGAAAATTAAGTATTCATCTGAATATTTCGAAAAATTTTATGAATATGCCATTTACCTCATAAAAAAAAATTTAGCTTATGTAGATGAGTTAAGTAAAAGCTCCATTAGAAAGTATAGAGGTACATTAAAAACTCCAGGAAAAAATAGTCCTTATAGAGATAGAAGTATCTCAGAAAATTTAAAGATTTTTGAAAATATGAAAAATGGTAAGTTCCAAGAAGGAAAAGCATGTTTGAGAGCTAAGATTGATATGTCTTCTCCAAATATCAATATGAGAGATCCAGTATTTTATAGAATAAAATATAAAAAACATTTTCGATGTAGCTATAAATGGTGTATTTATCCTACGTATGATTTTTCACATTGTATAGCAGATGCAATTGAGGGAATAACTCATTCTATATGTACGTTAGAATTCCAAAACAATAGACCATTATATGACTGGATATTAAAAAGTATTAATTTTCTAAAAAAACCAAAACAATATGAATTTTCTAGATTAAATATTTCATATATGATTACTTCTAAAAGAAAAATTAATCAATTGATAAAGAAAAATATTTTATTTGGATGGGATGATCCAAGAATTCCTACAATTTCTGGATTAAGACGTCGTGGATATACTGCAAATTCAATTTTAAAATTTTGTAGCAAGTTAGGAATATCAAAACAAGAAAGTATTGTAGAATCAGAATTATTGGAATCATGTATTAGATCAGATCTTAATAAAAGTGCTCCGAGAGTTATGGTAGTATTGGATCCAATAAAACTAATTATAGAGAATATGTATCACAAAGAAGAAATGTTAGTTTTTAATAATCATCCAAATGTAAAAAGTGTAGGAAACAGAAATGTTCCATTTAGTAAATTCATATACATTGATCGTAATGATTTTTTAGAAAAGTACGAGGAAAATAGAAAGGTACTTTCTATTGGAGAGAAGGTAAGATTAAGAAACTCTTATGTTATTCAAGCTAATAGTATAAAAAAAGATCGACATGGAAATATTTTGGAAATATATTGTACATATGATCCAAAATCTTTAAAAAAGGATTTTAGAAATAAAGAAAAATTAAGAGCTGTAATACATTGGGTAAGTGTAATTCATGGAATTACTATAAAAGTTAATTTATATGACAAACTTTTTACTATAAAACATCCTTTTAACTATAAAGAAATTGAATCAATAATAAATCCACTTTCCTTAATTGTCAAAAAAGGAATAGCAGAACCAAGTTTAGCAAATTCTAAACCTGGAGAAATATTTCAATTTGAAAGAGAAGGATATTTTTGCGCTGATCTAAAAGAACATAATTCAAAAAATTTAATTTTTAATAGAATAGTAGAATTAAAAAGATATAAATTTAATAAGAAACGTAAAAAATAACACAAATAAGAATAAAAACTTTTATCAAATTATTAAAAATTATTTATCTCTTCTTTTATCTGTTTCACCCATCTTGTTATTCTTGAATTAGTTAATTTCTTTTGTCTATCTTCATCAATAGTGAGTCCTATAAAATAATTTCTGTTTATTAAAGCTTTAGAAGATTCAAATTTGTATCCATTAGTTGACCATTTGCCAAAAATCTTTGCTCCACGTAATTTAATTAAGTTAGCTATCTTTCCAATTGCATCACAAAAGTATTCAGAATAGTCTTCTTGATCACCACATCCAAATAAAGCAACATTCTTATTAGAAAAATCAACTTTTTTTAGTATTGGCAAAAAATCATTCCAATCACATTGTATGTCTCCATAATACCATGTAGGAGTTCCAAAAATCAGATTTTTAAATTTTTCAATATCTTGTTTTTTAGAAAAAGCAATATCATATAATTCTGATGTTATTTTTTCTTTTAATAAACATTTTTGAATGATTTTAGCAACATTTTTTGTATTGTTTGTGTCACTTCCAAAAAATATTCCTATTGAATTACTGTTCATATTAAATTTCCATTTTTGACTATAAAAAACTACTGTATCTTAATATAAAAGTAGACTGAAAATGATATTAGTAATAAAGATAACAAAAATACAAGATATTTTCAATATTTGATGATATATACAGATATTTAATAACATAATTTAAAATTTAAACTTAAGAAGTTATAATTCAATATTTTGTATATTAAAATAATAAAAAATCATTACTTTTTATATTAATATGTTGAAATATTAACTTTAATTAAAAAATTAAAACTTTCAATAAAATAAATATCCAAATTTCATCTTAAACTTAATTAAAAATATTTTTGAGAAGACAAATGAATAACTATAAGATAGAAAAAATAATAAATAAATTTCTAAAAATAGAAAATTATGAAGATTATGCTCCGAATGGACTTCAGATAGAAGGTAAAGAAGATATAAAAAAAATAATTACAGGGGTAAGCGCATCAAAAGACTTCATAAAGAAATCAGTTGAAAATTCCGCTGATGCAATTTTGGTACATCATGGATATTTTTGGAATAATGAACCTAAAACTATCATTGGAGCGAAAAAAGATAGAATAAAACTTTTGCTGGAAAATAACATAAATTTATATTCATATCATCTTCCGTTAGATGGACATCCAACTGTAGGAAACAATATACAACTAGCAAAACTATTACAAGTAGAAATTATTAGTTTTATTAATCCATTTTTAATAATCGGAAAATTTAATGTACCAATAACTACGTATATGTTGTCTAACATTATTTATGATAGATTTAACAATCCTCCAAGACTTTTTAAATACAAAAATCAAGAAAGTAAAATTTATACAATTGCAATTTCTTCAGGAAATGGACAAAATTTTATTCATTGCTTAAAGAAATACGATGTTGATGCTTTTCTAACTGGAGAAATATCTGAAAATATATTTAATTTGGCTAAAGAAATGAAAATTCATTTTTATGCCTTAGGTCATTATGCAACTGAAAAGTATGGAGTTCAAGCTCTTGGTGAGTGGATTAAAAAAACATGTAATGTTAATACTTGTTTTGTTGATATAAACTCTCCAGTTTAATTAACTTTTTTCTAAAATTAGAATGATAAATTCAACTTACTTTTGTTTCAGAGAGAAATCATTACTTGTCTATTAAAACTTATTTAAATGTTTTTATAGAAAATTATATGTCTAATGTTTAATCAAATACTTTGATTTTTTAATTTTTAAAAACAAAATAAAATATTAATACATTATGTGAAACGATTTATAATCGTTGTGTAGCTCTATCAATAAAAATTTAGTTTTTTGTAATAAATATAATTTTTAAATACTTAAATTTTGAATTAAAAGCTTAACTTTAACTACAATTTTTTAAACTTATTAGTTTTTTTAATAAAAACTTTCAATTTAATTAAATTTAAATTCAAAAATTATTTTAAATAAAACTATAAATTTTGAATGTTTAAAGTATCTTTAATATCATTAAACGATTTTTTTATCAAAATACGTATATTATAAAATATATCGAATTGATTTAAAAAATTACTATTAAACAATAAGAACTCAATAGAAAATTATTTTATAACAACTATTTGCTATATGTGGATAAAATATCCTACATAATATTACTTTTTCATGAGAAACAAACTTTCTTAATAAGAAATTATATCTATCATAGATATTAGAAATTAATTTAAGTTATTTGTAATAAACAAAATAATCTTATACTAAGATAAATGATAGATTAATTTTAAATATTTAAATTTTTAACTTAAATATTTAATTTACATATTTAATGAAATTATGTATCATCATCTAGTAATGATTTCAATTTTTATTTTGGGTCGTTAGCTCAGTTGGTAGAGCAGTTGACTTTTAATCAATTGGTCACAGGTTCGAATCCTGTACGACCCATACAATTTGAAAAATTTTTAAAATCTTATTCTAAATCTTAAGAAAATAGCTTCTAACTTTTCTAATAGATTTATCAAATTCATAAACTATTGGTTTAGCAGTTGGAATATCTAAAGAATCTATTTTACTATCTTCTATTTTATCTATATGTTTTATTAAAGATCTTAAAGAGTTTCCATGAGAGACAATGATAACTTTTTTTTTCATTAAAATCTTTGGCATAATTTCGTTATTCCAATAAGAAATTACCCTTCTTTCTGTATCTTGCAAACTTTCCGAAACAGGTAGTAATTTTCGATCTAATCCTTTATATTTTGGATCTTTTGATAGATGATTCAGATTATTCAAAGACATAGAAGGAGGATGATCTTTAAAACCTCTTCTCCAAGATTTAACCTGATTGATCCCATACTTATTCATTGTTTCTGTCTTATCTAAACCCTGTAAAGAACCATAGTGTCTCTCATTTAATTTCCAAGTTTTTTTAACAGGTATCCAGCATTGATCTATAACTTTTAAAATACTCCATAAAGTTTGAATAGATCTTTTAAGTAAAGAAGTATAAGCAATATCAAAAGAAAATTTATGTTCTTTTAAAATATTACCAACACTTTTAGATTCAATTTTACCATTTTCTGAAAGTTCTACATCAATCCAACCTGTAAACTTATTTTCTTTATTCCAAACACTTTCTCCATGCCTTACTAAAACAACTGGAACCATATTTATCACCAATTATATATAAATCCTAAAGTTCTTATATTAAGAATGTAATTTTTCAAAAAATACTACAATAATATTTTAATTAAGGTTAAATCTACAAATAGATCTTTCAATCAGCTTTATAAAATATTAAAAATAAAAACTAAAATTTGTTAAAATTAAATACAAAGAATAAACACGCTTAAATTAAACTTACTACACGACATAGACAAAAAAGAACTACTTTCTAGCATGGAAATATATGTTAAATACTAAAAAAAATAACTAAAATTCTAAATTATAAAAATAATTCTAGAACTATAATTTGCCAACTAAATCAATTGAAGGAAATAATGTATCTTCTCCATATTCCCAATTTACAGGACAAACCTCTCCTATATTTCTATCTACATACTGTATTGCTTTAATTTTTCTAATTAATTCAATAGAACTTCTTCCTATGTTATCAGAAATTATTTCGACAGATTTTATAATTCCTTCTTTATTAAGAATAAAAGTTCCTCTTTCAGACAATCCTTTTTCTTTTTTTACACCGTTTTCTTCATATTCTTGCATAACTTCAAAATTTTTTGTTAATGTCCAAGACGAATCTGAAATCATTGTATACTGAACACTAGAAATCATTCTAGAATTGTTATGCCATTCCTTATGGGAAAAATGGGTATCTGTTGATATAGAATAAATTTCTGTTTTTAAACTTTTAAATTTATCATAATTTTTAGATAAATCTTCAAGTTCAGTAGGACATACAAAAGTAAAATCAGCTGGATAAAAAAACAAAACGCTCCAACTTCCTATTATATCTTTCTCAGAGATATTTATGAACTTTCCTTTTTTAAAGGCCATTGAAGAAAAAGGCTTAATTTTTGTGTTAATTAATGACATGACTTTCCCTTTTAAGATTATTTTTAATAATTATATATATTTTCTTAACCATTTCAATATTTTGTTGCAAACTATATTTGAGTTTACTAAATAAAATTCTGAACTCATATATATATGTTTGTTAACCACGAAATCTAATGTTCAATGATTTTTCAAAATTTTTATCAAAGTCATTTCAAACAAAAAATCGTAATCTAATATGTCAAACTAAAAGATAAATTGACAAACTTAAAAAATTATATATATTTCTTGTTAAGAAATAAACTGTATATGAATTATAGAAATTTCCAAATACTTCTGTAATTGATTTAAAGTAGTAATTTAATTTTTTCTAAAAATCAGATGATTTTTATAATTTCAGATATGCGATCAATTGTAGATATCTCAATTGATTCTTTGATATGAAAAATCTTAGTTTTCTAAAAATTATAGGGACGTAGTTTAACGGGAAAACACTGGTCTCCAAAACCAGAAGATGAGAGTTCAAATCTCTCCGTTCCTGAGCAATATAGCTTTTGAAAATTTAACCATTAGTTTTCGTCAAAAATTAATTTTTTAAAAATTCTATTTAATTTTCATATGAAATTTGATATCATCTAGATGCTATCAGATATTCCATAACAATTCTCAGTTATGTGAAATTCTAAAGTCTTAGATTATTTTTGGTATTTTAAAAAATTTTTGCTATGAGTTCTACACTTTAACTAATAATTATTAACTAATGGTTGTAAAGATTCCTTTAACTTTATTTTTAAAAAGTATTTATGGAAAATTTAAATGGACGAAAACATATTCAACTTTTCTTATTTAGAATTTAAAGAGAATATTAAAGAAAACAAATTAGTATTAATCGATTTTTGGGCTGATTGGTGTGAACCATGCAAGTTTGTTTCTTCTGTACTAAATAGTCTCTACGAGAAATATAAAGGAAAAGTATTGATAGGGAAATTAAACATTGATCAATACAGTCGAGTAATTGATGAATATAATATTAGAAGTATACCGACTTTAATTTTGTTTAAAAATGATCATATAATAGATCGAAAAGTTGGATCTATATCAAAAAACAAACTTGATAATTTTTTAAAAAAAAATATATGATGTAGTAAATATTAATGATGTTACTCTGTCAAAAATTTTGTGTGTTTTTTGTTAAAAACATCTAAATTTTATTCTTATATTTTTCTGAAAAGTTCTAAAATTCATTTTTTATTTCAAAAAAAAATTCTAAAAATCTCAAAATAAACTCTATATGACATTTGTTTCTAATTTGAAAAAATCTAAAGAATCATATCCTATGAACCTTACAAAACTTAAGAATATTTCTATATCAAAATTAATTATGTTAGGAGAAAAAATCGGATTAGAAAACATATCAAGAATGAGAAAACAAGATATTATTTTCTCTATTTTAAAACAACGTTCAAAAAGCGGAGAAGATATTTTTGGAAACGGTGTGTTAGAGATATTACAAGATGGATTTGGATTTCTACGTTCTTCAGATAGTTCTTATCTAGCTGGACCAGACGATATATATGTTTCCCCAAGTCAAATTAGAAGATTTAATTTAAGAACAGGAGATACAGTCTCTGGTAAAATACGTCCTCCAAAAGATGGAGAACGTTATTTCGCATTATTAAAAGTAAACGAGGTTAATTTTGAAAAACCGGAAAGTTCAAGAAATAAGATTCTATTTGAGAATTTAACACCTTTGCATGCAAATAACAGATTAAGAATGGAGAGAGGAAATGGATCAACTGAAGATCTAACAGCTAGAGTCTTAGATCTTGCAGCTCCTATTGGTAGAGGTCAGAGAGGGTTAATAGTCGCTCCTCCAAAGGCTGGAAAAACAATGCTTTTACAGAATATAGCATCAAATATTACTAACAACTATTCTGATTGTGTTTTGATAGTATTATTAATTGATGAAAGACCTGAAGAAGTAACAGAAATGAGAAGATTGGTTAAAGGAGAGGTGGTTGCATCTACTTTTGATGAACCTGCTTCTAGACATGTTCAAGTAGCAGATATGGTAATAGAAAAAGCTAAAAGATTAGTTGAACATAGAAAGGATGTTATTATACTTTTAGATTCAATTACTAGATTAGCTAGAGCTTACAATACTGTTGTTCCGTCTTCTGGTAAAGTGTTAACTGGAGGAATAGATGCAAATGCTTTACACCGTCCAAAAAGATTTTTTGGAGCTGCTAGGAACGTAGAAGAAGGTGGAAGTCTAACAATTATTGCAACAGCTTTAATAGAAACAGGGTCAAAGATGGACGAAGTTATATATGAAGAATTTAAAGGTACTGGAAATATGGAATTACATCTTTCTAGAAAGATAGCAGAAAAAAGAATTTTCCCATCTATAGATTACAACAAATCTGGAACTAGAAAAGAAGAACTACTTACTCTTCCAGAGGAATTACAAAAAATGTGGATTTTAAGAAGAATTATTCATCCAATGTGTGAAGTTGATGCTATGGAATTTCTGATAAATAAACTAGCTATGATGAAGACAAATGACGAGTTTTTTAAGTTTATGAAACGTTCTTAAAGATTTTTAGATTTATTATATAATTTTTATTTAAAATTCAAAAGTTTTTGTTTTTAATGAAATCTAACTTAATAAGTTAATATGCAAAATTTACATCAATTAAGACAAATAAATTTAAAATGACAAATGCTATCATATAGATAATATAATTTAATGTTTTAGTTATATTGGTGACTATAGCTCAGTCTGGTAGAGCCCTGGATTGTGATTCCAGTTGTCATGGGTTCGAATCCCATTAGTCACCCAAATTTTAACTCGGCGAGTGGCGCAGTTTGGTAGCGCAATTGGTTTGGGACCAATGGGTCGGAGGTTCAAATCCTCTCTCGCCGAACTTTAAATATAAAATATTTATTTAAATTATTTGTTTTCTAAAAATTAAATAGTAGAATACTCAGTAATATTTGTATAAATTTTAAAACTTTTCTTTCTAGTAAGTGAAAAACAGAAAAAAGATAAAATTTTCTAAAATTCATAGTTCACATAATGAATTTTTAATAGTTGATTCAACTAAAAATGATATTTTTATTACAGGAGAATTAGTTCGAAAATTATCAAGTCAAAATGTAATAGGATTTGATCAGTTTATATTGATAAAAAAATCAAATATTATCAATGTTGATTTTTTTTACAGAATTTTCAACTCTGATGGAAGTGAAGCTGAACAATGTGGAAATGGAGCGATCTGCATTTCAAATTTTGTGATTAATAAAAACTTAGTAAAGAAAAGAGAAGTTGTAATACATTCTAAATCAGGACGATTAACTTTAAAAAAAATAAATAAGAATTTAGTTTCTGTTAACATGGGAACTCCTTCTATTATCAAAGAAACTGCTGCATTTCAAATAGAAGAAATTAAAAGCTTGTGCAAAAAAATTTTTTGTTCTGGTGTTGTATATATAGGTAACTTCCATTTTGTAATAATTACTCTAGATTTGGAAATAGACTTCTTTTATTTTAAAAGAAATATTGAAAAAAAAAATTTTTTTTTGGAAACTCTTAACATAGAATTTATACAGATAGTAAATTATAAACATATAAAAGCTAGAGTCTACGAAAAAGGATCAGGAGAAACTAAATCTTGTGGAAGTGGAGCATGTGCCGCTGTTTTTTTTGGAATTAAAAATGGAATTTTAAAAGATAAAGTCATAGTTGATTTTCCAGGAGGGAAATTGAAAATTATTTGGAATAGAAAGAAAAAATCTATTTTTATAATTGGTAGTTCTAATCATATATACGATGGAGTTTTTTATTACAAAAATGGATTTTTTAACTATTAATAAATTAACTTCTTGTTTTACAAGAGTTTTGTTGATATCAATAACAATTTTAAAAAATGAATTTTATGTTTCTTAAACAAACTAAATTTTTGTCAAAAATATCGAAATTTAATACTAATAAAATATTCTAATAATAGTAAAATCTGAAATTATAAAACACTAATATAATCAATAGAATAACTTGATTTTTAAAAACATCTTTAGTTAGTATTATTTACTATAAATTTACATTTTAATTTAAAAAGACAATTAATACTTATCTGTGTGATAAGAAAACACAATCTTGATTAAAACATCTAATAAAGCTTCCAATTATTTCTTATAAAATGTTACTTAGAAACACAGATTTACAATAAAGTTTTTACATTCTATTACAATAATGATAAATAAAAAATTGTTTAGAAAATTTACATTTTTAATTTCTGATAACATAAATATTTAAATAAATCTACTTTCTGTTAAATATAAACCTTTACAAATCTAATAAAGACTTAGATTCTAAAGTTATAGAATTCAATTTTTATTCTTAAATTCCATTTATACATTTAAAATAAAAGTTATATAATCTTTCAGTTTTATTTGAAAATTTATTATTAATCAATCTAATATATTATTGTAAATATAATAAATTTTAAAAACAATGACTCAATTAAACAAGAGGGGAAATACTTTGTATTCTATAGTAGCTTCTGATCTGGATGGAACTTTACTTTTACCAGATCATACAATTTCTTTCCACACTAAAGAAACTATTAAGCTTTTGATAAAGAAAAACATTCATTTTATTTTTGCTACAGGAAGACATCATATAGATGTAAATCAAATAAGAGTTGGTATAGGAATTGACGCATACATGATAACATCAAACGGAGCAAGAGTTCATAATACTGATGGGGAATTGATTATTAAAAATGATATGGATATCGATATAGTTAATGAATTATGTTTGATAGAGTTTGATAATCCTAACATATTAACTAATTACTATTCTAGTAATCTTTGGTTAATTAATCGAGAAAGTCCAGAACAGAAAAAATTTTTTCAAGAATCTGTATTCAGATATCATGTATTCAATAGAAATAATTTTCCAACTGTTGATGTAAGTAAAGTCTATTTTATAGGGGATTTTCATAGTCAACTACTTTTACTACAAAAAAGAATTCAAAATCGTTGGGGGAAAAGAGTGAATGTTAGTTTTTCTTCTAAAAACTGTTTAGAAGTCATGCAAGGAGGTGTGTCAAAAGGAGATGCTCTTAAGAAAGTAACTAAAATACTCGGATTCTCCTTGAAGGATTGCATTGCTTTTGGAGACGGAATGAATGATTACGAAATGTTAACAATGGTTGGAAAAGGATGTATTATGAAAAATTCTTATAAACTCTTAATAGATAGTCTACCTGGTATGGAAATCATCGGATCTAATGAAGAAGAAGCTGTTTCTTCGTATTTAAGAAAACTTTATGATTGCTTTTAAAAAATCTTTTAAAATAATATAACTTCTTAATATAATTAATTCTATATTAGAAACTATATTTCTGATTGCAAACTTATAGAAATTTTGTGTTTGCTAGTGGTTCACCAATTTTTACTGATAAATCATCTTTAATAGATGAAATGAATTTAATTCTATTTGGCTCAAAAATATTTATTACAGTAGAACCTAAACTAAATCTTCCCATTTCTTTCCCTTTTTTTAAAAAAAAATATTTTTTATTTTCTGTTTTTGAATATTCCCATTTATTTACTTTATTGAAATATCTTTTACTTATTTTTTTATGCCAAATTGTTTCTATTTTCCCAACTATAATCGATCCTACTAAAATTTGTGCAATTTTTCCTATTCTTGTATCGAAAATACAAATTAATCTTTCATTCTCACATAAAATATTAGGATATTTTCTTAAATTATTTATTTTTACAGAGAAAAATTTTCCAGGAATATATATTATTTTTTTTAAAAATCCATCAAATGGCATATATACTCTATGACAATTAAATGGAGCCAAGTAAATAGTAATAAATTTTCCATTTCTAAACATATTTACCAATGTTTTATCTTTCCCAAATAAAGAATCTAAATTTAAAAAATTTCTTTTTACCTTAAACTGACTAAATTTTTTAATTTTTCCAAATTTTACTATTTTTCCATCTACCGGAGAAGATATTTGATGAAATTTCGCAATTATTGGACGTAAATCTTTCTTTAAAGATCTTGTAAAGAACTGGTTAAAAGTTTTATAGTAAGAGAATTTATTTTTTTTAGATTCTTTTATATCAATTTTGTAAACTCTTGCGAAGATTCTAATAATTATAGATGTAAATAATACTATTTTCTTATTAGCAAACCATCCAAATATTTTCGTTATAATAAATCTCATAAAGAACCTTTAATTTTATTGTTTATTTATATGTATAAAAACATTACATTTAAGACAAACTTATTGACTATCTTTACAAATTTCAATACGATTAAAAATTAAAAATAGAATAATGAATCAGATTTATGTCAAATAAAAATCGAAACCTAATTTGGATAGATTTAGAAATGACCGGATTAGATCCAGACAAAAACCGAATTATAGAAATAGCTACTATAGTTACTGATGAAAATCTTTCTGTATTATGTAATGGATTAGACATAGTAATAAATCAGTCTAACACACAACTATCAATAATGGATAAATGGAACATTAATACCCATACTAAAAATGGACTGATAGAAGAGGTTAAATCTAGCGTAATTAATGAGAAAACTGCAGAAAATTTTACAATATCTTTTTTAAAGAATTGGGTAAATAAAAAATGTTCTCCAATGTGTGGTAATAATGTCTATCAGGATAGACTTTTCTTAAAAAAATATATGCCAAGTCTAGAAGAATATTTTCATTACAGATACATAGATGTTAGTTCCATAAAAGAATTATTATCTAGATGGAATCCAGATTTATCTATAGAATATGCAAAAAAATATAAACATAGAGCTCTTTCAGACATTAAAGAGTCAATTTTAGAACTAAATTATTATAGAAATAATTTCATAAAACATTAGTGAAATATTTAAAAAACTTTTGCGGGAATAGCTCAGTGGTAGAGCGTAATCTTGCCAAGATTATGGTCGCGAGTTCGAATCTCGTTTCCCGCTTTTTTATAAAAATCTTCGAGAATTTTTAAATTACTACGTGAAATAATTTAAATTATTTTAACAAGTAAATCTTTGAGTTTAGATGATTTAATGAATCATTATAAAAAGAAAGTTATCTTTATAATGGGTCCAACTTCTTCTGGAAAAACTAAACTTTCAATAGAGTTAAGTAAAAACATACCAATCACAGTTATAAGCGTTGATTCTCTATTAGTATATAGAGGTATGGACATTGGTACAGCCAAGCCAACATTAAAAGAGAGAAAATTAACTCCTCATAAACTAATTGATATACTAGATCCTTCTGAGTTTTATTCAGCAGGAAGGTTCTGTCTTGATGCATTAAAAGAAATTAAAGAATCAATAAAACAAAATCGCATACCTGTTTTAACTGGCGGATGTATGTTTTATTTTAAATCGTTATTAAATGGTATGTTTAATCTACCAGAAAAAAATTCTTTTATCAGAGAAAAAATTAAAATTTTGTCAAATAAGTTTGGACGTAGTATATTTCATAAATATTTAGAATTAATGGATCCAAAAACATCTTCTAAAATTCACTGTAATGATTTTAGAAGAATTTCTAGAGCTATAGAAATTATGTTAATTACAGGAAAAAACAGAACTGATTTTAGTAAAAAATCATTCATTTTACCTTATAAGGTATATCAATTCGCTTTACTCCCAAATATAGATTCGTTACGTAGTAAAATTAAAAGAAGGTTTATTAATATGCTTAAAGACGGATTTGAAAATGAAGTTAGAATTTTATATGAGAGAAATGATTTATCTAGAAATTTACCTTCTATTAAATCAATTGGATATAAACAAATGTGGTCTTTCTTCTCTAAAGAAATCAGTTATGAAGAAATGATAGAACAAAGTATATTAGCGACATATAAATATGTAAAAAAACAAGTTACTTGGATAAATAGTTGGCAAAATACATTTCGTTTATGTTCTGATAACTTAGAAGTATCTACTAAAAAGATATTAAAAATAATTAATAATTAATACGTAAATATAATTTGTTCTACTTAAAGTAGAACATTTAGAAATTACTACAGTACTTACAAAAATTTTATGTAAACTCATTCAATACAAAAATCTGTTATGTATTCTCTGTTTAATTAAAATTTTGTTAAAGATATACAAAGCTATTTATATAGCTTAAAAGTGTATTTTTGATTTTAAATATACCTTAAAAAATTTCAAAAGGAACAATATTATGAAATTTTTGTTAAAATTTTTTAAAAATTTTAATTTTAATATTCTAAAGAAAAAAATAAATCATCAAAAAGATCTAATTTTTGATATTAATAAATTTATCTCAAAAATATTTAAGGATTTTTATTATCTATATAATAAAAGTTATATTAAAAAACAAAATGAAATAAAGAATCCAAAGAACATATTTAATTTTTTCTTGCTATCTTTATTATTTATATTAGTTATATGGATTACAAGTGGTTTTTACACAATTAAGGAAAGTGATAGAGGAATAGTTTTTAGATTTGGTAAATATATTCGTACTGTAGAACCAGGACTTAATTGGAAGATGAATCTAATTGAAAAAGTAGTTTTTGTAAATGTAGAAACAATTAGAGAACAATCTACTAAAGGCATTATGTTAACTTCTGATGAAAATGTAATTCAAGTAGAAATGAATGTTCAATATAGAGTACTTGATCCTTCTAAGTATCTATTCAATGTTGTTGATCCTGATAATAGTCTACGCCAGGCTATTGACAGCTCTGTAAGAGGTGTTATTGGCTTATCAAAGATGGAAAAAATTTTGACTACAAATAGATCTAAAATAAGAGATGAAACAAAAAAAGAACTTGAGAGTATAATAGACTTCTATAATATGGGGATTTCAATCTTAGATGTAAACTTTCAAACTGCTAGACCTCCTGAAGCTGTTAAGGATTCTTTTGATGATGTAATAGCTGCCAGAGAGGAAGAACAAAAAACTATCAGAGAAGCTCAAGCGTACCAAAATGAAGTTCTACCACTTGCGAAAGGAAACGCAAAAAAAATAGTAGAAGAAGCAATAGCGTACAAGTCCAGTGTAGTATTGAAAGCAAAAGGTGAAGTAGAAAACTTCTCTAAAATGCTTGATGAATATCGAATTACCCCAAGTATTACCAAAGAACGTCTATATATAGAAACAATGGAGAAAATATTTCAAAATAAAGGTAAAGTTTTTGTTAGTGAAAACAAAGATAACATTTTTTTAATTTCTATGAAAAATTCTGAATATGAAGAAAAAGATAAGTTCTATTCTAATAAAGAAAAAAATAATTTGGAATTCTTGAAAAAAAACGATAAAAATAAATTAATTGAACTTGATTCAAATAAAACAAAAGAAGAAATTTTAAGTAATAAGAATAGATTAAATCATTCTAGAAGGAGGAGTTAAACTTATTTATGAAATTTTTTGTTAGTATCTTGTGCATTTTAACAGTAATTCTATTTTTAAGTTTTTCTTCGTTTATTGTAAAAGAAACTGAAAGAGCTATTATATTAAGATTTGGAAAAGTTTTGAGAGATGGAAATAAAACACCAATTGTATATAGATCTGGATTACATTTTAAAATACCTTTCATTGAAAGAATAAAAATTCTTGATGCTAGGATACAGACTTTAGACGTTCAGGCTGATCGGTATCTGACTAAAGAAAACAAAGATTTAATAGTTGACTCTTACTTAAAATGGAAGATAAACGATTTTAGTAGATACTATGTAACTACTGGAGGTAATAGCAATAGTGCTGAAATTTTATTAAAAAGAAAATTTAGTGATCGTTTACGATCTGAATTTGGACGTTTAAATGTAAAGAGTATTATTACAGATTCAAGAAGTAGATTAACAATTGACATCAAAAATTCATTGAATAAAGGAAGAAAATTAAATGACGTAACAGAAAATTCAAATAAATTTTTTACATCAAGCTTTGAAGAAAAACAAATAAGTTCAAACAGCATGGAAATACTTGGAATTGAAGTTGTAGATGTTAGAATAAAAAAAATAGAATTACCAAATGAAGTGTCTGAAGCTATCTATCAAAGAATGAGAGCAGAAAGAGAGGCAGTAGCAAGAAGACATAGATCGCAAGGAAAAGAAGAAGCTGTAAAAATAAGAGCTATAGCTGATACTACAGCAACTAAAATTCTATCAGAGGCAGAAAGTATCTCAATAAAATTGAGAGGTGAAGGAGATGCTATAGCGACAAAATTATTTGCTAAGTCTTTCAGTAAAGATCCAAAATTTTATTCATTTATTCGAAGTCTGAGAGCTTATGAAAAGAGTTTTCAAAAAGAAAATAAAGATATTATTATATTGGATTCAAACATCGAATTTTTTCGTTATATAAAGTCTATTAATCCATAAAAGCTTTTAAATATAAAATAAAACTTTTTAAAACATCTAAAAATTATTTTAATAATATGGATAAATTTTAATATGAAAAAAGGTATTGCAGTATTAGGAACACAATGTGGAGACGAAGGAAAAGGAAAAATAATAGATGTATTATCTAAAGAAGTAAACTATGTTGTAAGATGTCAAGGAGGTAATAATGCTGGCCATACTATTGTTGTAAATAAAAAAAAAATTATTCTGCATTCAATTCCATCTGGTATTTTACGTAAAAGTGTTTTGAATATAATTGGCAATGGTGTCGTATTATCGTTAAAATCTCTAGTTAAAGAAATAAGAAACTTAGAAAAGAATAGAATTTCTGTTTTAGAAAATCTTAGGATATCATACTTATGTTCAATAGTTCTCCCATCACACATAGAAATAGATAAAGCTAGAGAAAAACATTGTGGTCAGGCTATAGGAACAACAAAGAGAGGAATTGGTCCAGCATATGAAGATAAAGTCGCACGTCGAGGTTTAAAAATAATAGATCTTTTTAATGAAAAAAACTTTGAAATAAAGTTAAAATCTATATTAGACTACCATAATTTTTATTTAAAAAATTATTATAAGGCACATGAAATACATTATCAAAAAGTTTTAGAAGAATCTTTTAAAGATTTTGAAACTTTATCTAAAATTTCAATAGATTTATATAAATTATTATATAAATCTTTAAAAAACAATAAAAAAATAATATACGAAGGAGCGCAAGGATCTTTACTAGATATTGATCATGGTACATATCCGTATGTAACTTCTTCAAACACAACAATAGGAGGAATATTTTCTGGAACTGGAATAGGACCAAAGTTTGTTGATAAAGTTGTTGGTGTTTTAAAAGCGTATTCCACAAGAGTTGGATTTGGTCCATTTCCAACTGAGATTAAAAACAGTATTGGACAGTTTTTATGCAAAAAAGGTAAAGAATTTGGTTCCACGACTGGAAGAGCTAGAAGAGTTGGTTGGTTAGATATAGTCGCAATTAAAAAATCTATTAAAATAAATTCTATTGAAAGTTTTTGTTTAACTAAATTAGATGTATTAGATGAATTAGAAGAAATCAAAGTATGTGTTTCATATCGTAAAAAGTATTGTAGAAAAAAACGTTATTCTGTTATTGACTCAGACGATCTTGAAGAAATAATCCCTGTGTACAAAACATTTAAAGGATGGGGAAAAAATACTAGAGGTATAACTAAATATAAAAATTTACCAAAAGAAGCTATATACTATATTGAAAAAATTGAGGAGTTTACTAATGTTAAAATAGAAGTTATTTCTACAGGACCAGAAAGAAGAGATGTAATAATTCTAAAAAATATTTTTTATGAGTAGCTATTAATATATAAGTTAAAGTTTTATGTAAACATAGTAATAAATCAGTTAAATATTTAAAAATAAATTATAAGAATCTAAGATAATGAATAAATTTACGTATGGCATTCATACAGTTACTGAAATTTTACATAGATATCCTTTGATGGTTAAGAGTGTTTATTTAGTAAAACCATTTTCTAATAACAGACTACTAACAATTTTAAATAAATGTATACAATATAAGATTAGAGTAAATTTTACTACTAAGAAACTAATTAATAGACTTACAAATAATGGAGTTCATCAAAATATAGCCGCTGAAGTTTCAGAAGTACAATATAATACGGAAAATGATTTAGAAAAACTTTTTTATAAAAAAAATCTTATCTTCCTAGTCTTAGATATGATTCAAGATACAAGAAACTTTGGATCTTGTATTCGTACTGCTTGTTCTGCTGGAGTAGACGCTATAATTATTCCAAAATATAGATCTGTAAAGATTAATTCAGTTTCTAGAAAGGTTTCTTGTGGAGCTTCAGAAATTATTCCGATTATTAGGGTTACAAATCTTGCAAGAACATTAATGAAAATGAGAAAAAATAATATTTTTGTTATAGGAACTAATGAATATTCTAAAGAAATCTTATATAAAATAAATTTAAACTGTTCTGTTGCTCTAGTAATTGGAGGAGAAAAAGCTGGAATTAGAAAAATGATAAGAAAGTGTTGTGAACAATTAGTTAGAATACCAACAATTAGTTCGTTTTCGTCTTTAAACTTATCTGTTACAGCTGGAATTGGAATATTCGAGATAATTAGACAAAGAAAATTTAATAATTATTAATAAAAATTTTCTAGTATGAAATTATTCTAAGTGATAGAATATCTGTAAATTTTTAACAAAATTTTTTATATTTTATATAAGGAAAGTCATGAACTACTATGAGTGTGTACTTATGATACATCCAAGTTACAGTGAAAAATCTTTCGATATCATCGAATGCAGTAAAGATTTAATTTTAAAAAACAATGGGAATATCTATAGAATAGAAGATTGGGGAAGACGTCAGCTATCTTATCCAATTAAAAAATTACATAAAGCACACTATATTTTAATAAATTTTATGTCTTCTTCAATAACAATTAAAAAACTAGAAGATAAATTTAGATTTGATGAAAAAGTTATTAGAAGTATGATATTAAGAGTAAAATCTTCATTTTCTGAACCTTCTATTATAATGATGGATAAAACAAAAAAGGATAGAAAATAAGTAACTATATTATGAATTTTAACAAATTAGTATTATCAGGAATTGTACATAAATTTATCTTTAGTAAAGTTAGCCCTTCTGAAATTCCACATTATTATTTTCTATTAAGACACTTTTCAAAACAAGAGGAAGCTATGTTACAACGTAATGTGTGGTGCAATATTATGATAATTGCAAGCGGAGAAAAATTTAAAAAAAAGATGGAGAAAATACAGGTAGGAAGTAAAATTATTGTGTATGGCTTTTTAAATAACAGTTATAATTATAACGGTTTACAAAATTTAGTATTACATGCAAAAATAATAAAATTAATTAATTTTTCTGGAGAAAATAAAAGTGATTCGTCACGTTCATCGTAAAAAGTTCTGTAGATTTACTGTAGAAGGAATTAAATATATCGATTATAAAGATGTGTCTATTTTAAGAAATTATATTACAGAGAATGGAAAAATTGTTCCTAGTAGAATCACTGGAACCAAATCAAAATATCAGCGTCAATTGGTCAAAGCTATAAAAAGAGCGAGATATATTGCATTGTTACCATATACTGATAAACATAAGGTAAAGTAACTTAAATATGAAAACAAGAATAATTTTATTGAATGACATCAAAGGTTTAGGAAAAAAAGGTGAAATAATTTTTGTTAAACCTGGATATGCTAGAAATTTTCTTATTCCTAGAAATATTGCTATGATTGCTAATAGAGAGAATATAACTTATTTTGAAAATTTTAAATCAAATCTTCAAAAAAAATTTATTGAAGAAACAAAAAAAAACACCATAAATGCAGAAAAAATTAAATCTATAGGAAAAATCGAAATCTTTGCAAAATCTGGTAAAGATGGAAGATTATTTGGATCTATTAGAAAATTAGATATAATTAATTCTTTAAAAAAGCTTAAAATTTCAGTTAGAAAAAAGGAAGTGCTTCTTGATGAGAGATCTATAAGAAATACTGGTGAGTATATAGTAAAGTTCAATTTTAAAGGGAATATTAAATCTTCTATCAAAGTCCTTGTGTCTTCAAAATTTTAAAACATCAATTACTTAGAAAGATCCATTACAAAAACTACTTATGAAAAATCTAATTATTTTCTAGATAATTAGGTTTAATTATTTCAAAATTAGAAAAGTTTTTCAATTTTACTAGAGAAAAAATATTTTTTGCTTTTGGAAATGTTCTATATATTAAACAACCTTCTAAATTTTTTGTTTTTTTTACGAAACTATGAAAATCTTTTTCTAAAACAATGAATTTTTCTTTCATTTTATACGTAATTGAAAAAAATTCGTTAAATGAAATTACTCTTTCTGTCTTTTCTCCTATAATATCACCATTATCTTTAATTTTATATTCTGCAAAGTATAAATTATCGTTTTTTGCGTCCATTACTACCAAAATATTTTTGGAATTAAATTTTTTCTGTGATATCTTTGCCATAATCCTCATGGAAGAAACTCCAATTACTGGAAGTTTTTTCCAAAAAGCTAATCCTTGGATTATTCCAACAACTGTTCTAATTCCTGTAAAACTTCCTGGTCCCCTTCCAAAAACTAATAACTGTATATCATTAAAAGTACATTCTGTGTCTTTACAACACTTTTCAATCATTAATAAAATTTTTTTTATATCGGTTTTTTTAGACATAAAGTATCGAAAAGACACTCTTTCTTTTGAAGAGACTGAAACTGAACACATTCTTGTTGAAGACTCAATAGATAATATATTCATGTTTTATTAGATAAAAAATTTTTAGGAGTTTTGAAAAAAATTTAATTTTCGTACAAGATATTTCTAGAATAAACTTAAATTTTCATTTAAAAACTTTTATATAGAAAGATTTTCATAGAACTAAAATTTAATAAAACAATTAGTTATTATAAAACAATAATTTTATCCGATTTCTACAAAAAGTTATCATATAATTAATATATAGAATTTTAACTTATTTTTATAAATTTAAATAGTTTTTAATATACTAAATTGAATTATTATACGTGAAAATTTCAATTTAATATTTAATAGAAACTTTTTATAATCTATGTTTTTTTTTTAAAGTTTTCCATATTTTATCTTCTTACAAAGAACTCATATACTTTCATGCTTTGATATATACTTGTATAAAATGATAAGTTGTCAAAATTAAAAATGTTATGATTGGTTTTTTTATTTTTTTTTAGTATAATTCATTCATCTTGTTACATCATAAATCTATCTTAGAAATTCTTAAGAAAGAAAATTTATTAAATGAGATATATATGACAAAATTTCTTATAAAGAATAAAAAGGAAAATTGTAATTTCTATGACTGTGTTTCTCTTGGAATATTCAAATCGAAAGAAATTATAGGAATTAATATGTTAGAAAATTTTTCTGATCAAAAATTCTTATTTAATATCATAAAAAGTAAAAAAGAGTTTTGGAAAATAGGAAATGTTTCAGAGTTTTATTATAGATCTAATAATATTTTTGTAAACTTCTTATTAGTTGGGTGTGGTAAAAAAAATGAAATTACTTTAAGCAATTATATAGAGATTTGTAAGTTAGTTTCTAAACATTTTAAAAATACTGCAATTAAAAACATTAGTTTTTTTGTATCTGAACTAAATGTATTAAATATTAATAGTTATCTAAAAGTTAGATTAGCTATTGAAATAGTACAAGATTCTTTATATAGTTTTAATCTATTCAAAGAAAAATATATTAAAAATAATAAAAAGAAAATTTTTTTCTTTAAAAGTAAAAGAGATTCTGATGTAGAAACTGGAATTGAACATGGAACAGTAATATCAGAAGGTGTTAGATTATCTAAAAACTTATCAAATATGCCTCCAAATATTGGAAATTCTTATTTTCTCTCAAAAGAAGCTAAAAAACTATCAAAGCAATTTAAAAATATTAATGTTACTCTTATAAAAGAAGATGAGATGCAAGATCTTAATATGAATGCTTATCTAGCTGTAGGAAAAGGATCAAAGAACGAGTCTATTATGTCAGTTATTGAATACAATAAAAATAGTGAACAATTACGTCCAATTGTTTTAGTTGGGAAGGGTTTAACGTTTGATTCAGGAGGAATTTCAATTAAACCGTCTAATAAAATGGACGAAATGAAATATGATATGTGTGGAGCTGCTTGTGTTTATGGACTGATGTACATTTCAGCATCTTTGAAACTTCCAATTCATGTTATTGGGATTATGGCATGTTGTGAGAATATGCCAAGTGGTAATTCATATAGACCTGGAGATGTAGTACAGACGATGTCTGGAAAAACTGTAGAAGTAATTAACACAGATGCTGAAGGTAGATTAGTGTTATGCGATGTTTTAACATATGTCAAAAGGTTCAATCCAGAAATTGTAATTGATATAGCTACTTTGACAGGAGCTTGCGTTGTAGCTCTTGGAAATCAATATCATGGATTAATGTCTAACGATGATGAGTTGGTAAAAGAAATTCTTATTGCTTCAAATCAAACTAAAGACGAAGTTTGGAGATTGCCAATTTCAAAAGAATTTAATAAGAAATTACAATCAAATTTCGCGGATATGTCTAATTCTGAGAGTGGTTATTCAGGCGGAGCAAGTATAGCTGGATGCTTTTTATCAAATTTTACAAAAGAATATAGATGGGCTCATTTAGACATAGCTGGAACAGCTTGGAACTCAGGTATACAAAAAAGCGCAACTGGTAGACCGTTATATCTATTAACTCAATTTCTTTTAAATTATTCTAAAAAGATAATTTTTTAACTTCAAAAATTTATTGTTCTTTAAATTAAAGTAAAATTGATTCTAATAAATTTAAAAATATAAAAATTTTTACTAAAGAAGTTTATTTAAACTTTTATAAAATCTTATGAAAAAAAAAAATAGATTTTCAATAGAAGGAAAGTATATACCATCAAAAATAGAAGAGACTTTGAATAGTTTCATAAAAGATCAAAGAATAGATCAACTTCGAAAAAAAAATTCACAAGAATATTATTGTACTATTATCCCGCCTCCAAATATTACTGGAAACTTACATATTGGTCATGCATTTCAATTCACTTTAATTGATACATTAATACGATACAAAAAGATGCATGGTAAAAAAATTATTTGTCAATTTGGTACAGATCATGCTGGAATTGCTACTCAGATAATTATTGAGAAAAAAATTCTTAAGGAAGAAAAAAAATACAGATATGATTATGGAAAAAACAAATTTCTTAAAAAGGCATGGAAGTGGTCAGAAAAGCTGAACAAGATTATTTTTGATCAAGTAAATATGCTAGGAGTTTATTTAAATTCTAAAAGAAACAGATTTACATTGGATAAGGAATTTAAAAAAATTACAAAAGAAACTTTTATCTCACTATATAATGATGGTTTAATATATCAGAAAAGAAAATTAGTGAATTGGGATCCAGATTTATGTACTGTTGTTTCTGACATAGAAGTAGAAAAAAAAATAGTTAGTAATCATATTTTTGATATTCGTTATGATATAGAAGATAAGTACAAAACTAAGGACGGTAAGAGTTATTTGGTAATATCTACAACTAGACCTGAAACAATATTTGGAGATTCTGCTGTTGCGATAAATCCTCTTGACAAGAGATATAATAATCTAATTGGAAAAAACGTAATTGTTCCGATAGTAAATAGAAAGATACCAATTATTGGAGATTCTTATGTGAAAATAAAAAAGTGTACTGGATGTATGAAAGTTACTCCTGCACATGATCATAATGATTATTTAATTGGTGTAAAAAATAATCTTGATATAATCAATATTTTCGATCTAAATGGAAATATTGCAAATAAATTAAAAATTTTTGGAAAAAACAAAAAATATAAAACTTCAAAGTTTTTTGATGTTCCAAAAAAATATAAAGGATTAAAAAGATTTTCTGCAAGAGATCTAATAGTTAAAGAATTAAAAGATAAAAAACTTCTAGTTAATAAAAGATCTAATAAATCTAGTGTTCTATTCAACATAAGAAATAATGTAATTATAGAATTAATGTTGATCAAACAATGGTATTTAAAGACAAAAATTATGTCAAAAGAAGTTATATCTATGTTGAAAAGTGAAAAGATTTGTTTTCTTCCAAAAGAGTATAAAGAAACTTGTTTAATTTGGTTGGATAATGTTCAAGATTGGTGTATTTCAAGACAATTATGGTGGGGTCATAGAATACCTGTATGGTATGATCAGTATAAAAATAAATATGTAGGAAGTAGTGAGAGTGATGTTAGAAAAAATAACTTCCTTGGAAAGGACATAGTTTTATATCAAGAAAATGATGTTTTAGACACATGGTTCTCATCAAGTTTATGGATATTCACAATCAAAGATCTAATAGATAAAAAGATTTCAAATAATGAATCATACTTATGTGATATATTAGTAAGCGGATTTGATATTATATTCTTTTGGATCGTTCGTATGATAATTCTAAGTTCATATGTATTGAGAAAGAAAAAAATAGATATTATTCCGTTTAAGCTTATTTATATTACAGGATTAATTAGAGATGAAAACGGTAAAAAAATGTCAAAATCTTTAGGAAACACCATCGATCTAATTGACATTATAAACGGAATTTCTTTAAAAGATTTGTTAAAAAAGAGAACAAATGAAATATATGATTTAGAAAAAAAGAAAAAAATAGTTTTTAATACTAAAAAGAAATTTCCATTTGGAATACATTCTTATGGATCAGATTCTTTAAGAGCTTCTTTAATATCTTGTTCATCTTTTGGTAAAAATATAAACTGGAATACTAATTTAGTAAACAAGTATAAAAATTTTTGTAATAAACTGTGGAATGCTTCTAAATATGTGCTACAAAATGCATATGAAACAAATTTGATAAATAGAGAGAGTAATAAAGTTATTTCTGAGTACGATATTTGGATTTTAACACATCTTAGAAAATCTGTTAAAAAGTATGAAACAGAAATCAATAAGTATAGATTTGATTTTGCTATTAATACGATATATAAATTTGTTTGGAACAAGTTTTGTGATTGGTATCTAGAATTTTCAAAAGTTATATTAAAGTTCGGAAATAAAAATATAATTGATTCTACAAAATTTGTGTTAATAAATGTTTTAAAAGACATATTAAAAATTTCTTTTCCAATTATTCCAAATTTAACAGAATTTATTTGGTATTCTTTAAAGTTTAAAGGAGAAATCTCAGAAAATTTTAATTTATCTTTTTATACATTTCTTAAATGTAAAGAAGAAAATCTTCATATAAATAAGTTTAAAGAAATAGAGTTTTTAAAATTTTTGATAAAAGAAGTAAGACATGTTCGTAACAAAATGAACTTATCAAAAAGTAGAGATATTTTTTTCTCGATAATAGAAAACAAATCAGATTTAGACTTAAAAAAAGTTTATGAAAAAAATAAATACATCCTTAGAAAAATGGAGTCTATATCTATGTATGAACGAAACAAAGAATTTGAAGACAGTTTTGAAAAAGTTTCATTAGAAATATTAAATGTAAAATTATTTATCTTAATTTCATAGTAATTGACTTAAAATTTTTTATAGTTTTAAAGTTTAGTCTTGCTTTTCCATTTTTGTCCAGTCCAGTTACTTTTACTGAAACATTTTTACCAATAAAAAATTTGAACTTTTTAAATTCTTTATCTAAGATTTGAGACTTATGTACTAACCCTTCTTTATTTCCATGAAAAATTACAAAAACTCCAAATTCAGACACTCGTACTATCTTACCTTTATACACTTTGCCTATTTTTATATCTTCAACAATTTCTTTAATTCTACGAATAGCACAAATTAATTTACTCTTATCAGAGGACGCTACTCTAACTAATCCATTATCTTTTATTTCAATTGTTGCACCAGTCTCCTCTGTTAGAGATTTTATTACAGATCCACCTTTTCCAATAATTTCTCCAATTTTATTTGGATTAATAGAAATTGTATGTATCCTTGGAGCAAACTTTGAAATTTCTCCTTTTGGTGAATCAATAACATTTCTCATTTTTTCCAAAATATTTAACCTGGCGATCTTTGCTTTATTTAAAGCAGAAGTTATAATTTCTTTTGTAATTCCTTGAATCTTAATATCCATCTGAAGAGCGCTAATTCCTTCTTGATTTCCAGCCACTTTAAAATCCATATCTCCTATATGATCTTCTTCTCCTGAAATGTCTGTTAATATAACAAAATTATTTTTCTCTTTAATTAATCCCATAGCAATACCTGCAATTGAAGACTTAATTGGGACACCAGCATCCATAAGAGCAAGTGAAGCTCCACATATAGAAGCCATAGAAGAAGATCCATTTGATTCTGTAATTTCAGAAACTACTCTAATAGTATATGGAAATTCAGATTGATTTGGAATTACAGATAAGAATGATTTTTTCGCTAATTTTCCATGACCTATTTCTCTTCTTTTAGGAAATCCTATGTTACCAATTTCTCCAACAGAGTACGGCGGAAAATTGTAGTGAAATAAAAAACTTTCATTGTGTTCTCCCATAACCCCGTCTACAATCTGAGCATCTTTATCTGTACCTAATGTCACGGTAACTAATGCTTGTGTATCTCCTCTTGTAAATAAAGACGATCCATGAGTTCTAGGTAATATACCAATTTTTGAGCTTATTTTTCTAATTTCATCTTGTTTTCTTCCATCAGTTCTAGATTTTCCATCCAATATTCTTCTTCTAATTTCCTCCTTTTCTAACTTAGAAAAGATATAGTCAATTTCGTCATTATCTGAGTCTAAATTAACAGAAAGCAAAAACTTTACAGTTTTTTCTTTGACTCTTTCTATCTCTTTTTTTCTATTTTCCTTTTCTGATATAGAAAGTGAGTTTCTTATGTGTTTTCTAGCGAAACTTGAGATATTATTATATAATTCTATTTCATTATCTTTCTCTTCATCAAGAAATGATTTTTCATTTCTTATTTTTTTAACTAAATCATTAATGTTATCTATCACTATTTGTTGTTTTTCATGTCCAAAAATGATTGCATTTATTACTTGATCTTCTTTCAAGATATCAGATTTTGATTCTACCATTAATATGGCTTTTGAAGTGCCAGAAACTATTAAATCCAACTTACTTTTTTTCAGTTCTTCTACATCAGGATTTAAAACTAGTTCGTTATTAATTAATCCTATTCTAGAAGCTCCAATTGGTCCATTAAACGGGATATTAGATAATGATAAAGCGGTAGACGCACCAATAATCGATACAATATCTGGATTAATATCAGGGTTTACTGAAAGAACAGTTGCAATTATCTGTATTTCGTTTGAATACCAAATTGGAAATAATGGTCTTATAGGACGATCAATCAACCTAGAAATCAACATTTCGTTTTCTCCTGGCCTTCCTTCTCTTCTAAAAAAACTTCCAGGAATTTTACCAGCTGCATATGATCTTTCTTGATAATTTACTGTCAAAGGAAAGAAATCTCTTTGTTTTTTTTCAGTCTTTTGCTCTACAACAGTTACAAGAACTGTCGTATCATCAATACTAACAACTACTGAAGTAGTTGCTTGACGTGCTAATACTCCTGTTTCTATTAATACTGTATGTTTTCCATATCTAAATTTTTTTTTAATTTGATTAAACAAAACTAGTTTCCTTATCAGTTTTTTACAAAAACTTAACTATATTAAATATAATAAAAATTTTGTAATCAATTTTATCTTCTTAATTTTAATGATCTTATAAGTTTGATATATGAATTTTTATTTTTTCTCTTTAGATAATTTAGTTGCTTTCTTCTTCTAGAAACAATTTTTAATAAACCTATTTTACTATGATTATCATTCTTATGGATAGTAAAATGTCTTTGTAAATGATTAATTCTTAAAGTAAGACTCAAAATTTGAGATTCTATAGAGCCATTTTTTACTTTAAATTCTAATTCAGATGATTTACAATTATTAAATTTAGTTTTCATTAAAATGTATTTTTGAAAAAATTACCAAATTTTTCTAATTCTACGCTTATATTGTAAATAATACAATGTTTTAAACTTTAAAACTTAACTAAATTTTTTATAGTGAATAAAGTTTTCTTCAAATTCTTTAAAATATTTGTATATATTATCTAAGTTAATATTTCGAACAAATGAAAAATCATGGACAAATTTAATTTCAGGAGCTGTTCTCAATATTATTCTTTTACAAAGTAAAAATCTAATATATTTCAACAATTTTCTATTGTTTAATATTTTCATTTTATTTTTTATTTCGAATTCTTTCACTATATCTAAAAAAATGACAAATATTTTTACATAACATAAATCTTTAGAAATTGCTACATTTGATACTGTAACTGTTTTTATTTCTGGATTGTTAACATCGTTTTTTAACACTATAGAAATCTCTTTTTTGATTTCACTAGAAATTTTCTCTATTCTATATGTTTTTTCTTTCATTATCTTTATTTAAATATATATTAGTTTATGATTCATTTAATGATTATTGTTCTAGGGTTTCTATCACATCCCCAGCAAGTATATCTTTACTTGATTGTATACATATTCCACATTCCATACCTGTTTTTACTTCTTCAACATCATCTTTAAACCTTTTTAAAGAACTTATTCTTCCATTATATAATATTTTCCTATTTCTTATAATTTTTATCAAATGATTTCTTTTAATCTTTCCTTTAGTTACTACACATCCTAATATGACTGATTTTAATTTTTGTGTTTTAAACACATTTAAAACTTCTAAAGCTCCTATAATCTTTTTCTCTTCTGTAAAATCTAATTTACCACATAAAATGTTTTTCATATCATATATCAAATTATAAATAATTTTGTAAAATTTTATTTGTAAACTTTTCTTTTCTGCCATTAATTTCACAGAATGATCTATGAGAACATTGAATCCAATAATTGTAGATTTTGTTGTATATGCTAACATTACATCTGACTTTGTTATGTTTCCAACTCCATATTTAATAATATTTATTACCTTAGTTTTGCCTGGAAGTCTGCTCAATGAGTTTACTATAGCCTCACAGCTTCCTTGAGTATCTGATTTTAGAAGTATATTAAAATTTTTGCTCCAGTTTGTTTCAGATCTCTCAAAAATATTTTTCAAATCTATTTTATTTTTTAAAACGAACTCTTTTTCTTCTCTGATTTTATTTTTTCTATAGTTTATTATTTCTTTTGCTATTTTTTCGTTTTTAACAACTATTGCAGAATCTCCTGATATTACTACATCAGATAATCCGAAAACTTTAACAGGAACAGAAGGAACAGCAAAATTGATTTCTTTACCATTTTCGTCATACATACATCTCACTTTACCATATGAAATTCCACATAATATTGTATCACCTTTATGTAAAGTACCCTGTTGTATTAAAATTACTGCCATAGGGCCACGATTTTTATCTAAACATGATTCAATTATTATTCCATTAGCATCACATTTATAATATGATCTTAGATCTAAAATTTCTGCTTGTAAAAAAATTGATTCTAATAACTCTTTAATCCCTTCATTGTTTTTTGCAGAAACATAAACGAATTGATTTTCTCCACCCCATTCTTCTGGAACTATTTGATATTTCGAAAGTTCAACTTTAATATTTTCAACATTTAAATCTTTTTTATCAATTTTATTAATAGCAACTATTATTGGAACTTCAAACTTTTTAGCTTGTTCTATTGTCTCTATTGTCTGAGGCATAACACCGTCATCTACGGCTACAACCAAAAGAATAATATCTGTTATTTTAACTACTCTCCCTCTCATCAAAGAAAATGCTGAATGTCCAGGAGTATCTAAAAATGTAGCTTCTCCCATTGATGTTTTAATACGATAAGCAGAGATATGCTGTGTTATTCCTCCTGTCTCTTTTGAGTTTGATGTTCCTAAAATACAATTTAACAATGATGTTTTTCCATGATCTACATGACCCATAATAGTAATAACAGGAGATCTTGGTTTCTTATCTTTGTCTTCAGAAACTTTTTTTAAAATTGAGATCTCTACATTATCTTCATGTAGAACAGTAATGTTATGTCCTTCTTTTTCAGCAATTAACTTAGCAAAATCATGGTTAATAATTTGATTTTCTGTTACGTGTTCTCCTATATCTTTTATTTTCTTTATTAGGTTAAAAACTTTAATAGCCATTTTACTTGCTAATTCAGAAATAGAAATTTCTTTTCCTATTACTATATTTCTATTTATTACTGAGGGTTTTTTAAATCTTTGTCGTAGAAAATTTATATTTTTATTATTTTCAATAAAAATACTTCTTTTTGTTTCTAACTGTTCTTTTTTTTGCTCTAGATATATAAAATTTTTCTTTTTGTTTTTAATTAGTTTATCGTTTGATGACATGTAATTTTTGTGCTTCTCTAATATAGATAGTTGTTCTCCTTCTAAGATTCTATCTTTTATTCTAGATATTTTATTTTTTATCTTTCTTTTCTTCGAAACTTTATTTCTTTTTCTCCTTTCTGTTTTTAGAAATTTTTGATCATTACTATTATTTATGGAAGTTGAACTAGACACTCCTCCTTCTAATGAAGTATTTATATTATTTGAACTTTGTGTAAACTTTTCTAAATTTTCTTCATTTAACTTCTTATATTTATTTTGAGTAGAGATCTTTTTTTCAGAATTTCTTAACATTTTTTTTTCTTGTTTAATAAATTTTATATCATGGAAAACTCTTTTCCTTCTTACTTCTATTTTGACTAACTTTTTTTTTCCATAAATATTCGGAACGTTTATTACACTATGTCTTTTCCTTTTTAAAGAAATCTTTTCTTTTAGTTTATTTTTTTTTCCAAAAAATTTTCTAAAAACTTCTTTATTATTAGAATATAATTTTTCTTTTTTTGATGTATTTGAAGATGATTTTTCTTTAGTCTCAGATAATTGCTCTAATCCTTTTATTTTTTTATCTACCATTATTTTTTCCTATTTAATTTTTTTCTTCTTTATTAAACCAACAAATATTTCTAGCTGCCATAATGATTTTTCCAGCTCTTTCTTGACTGAGTTTTATTTCAATATCTCTTAGGTCCTCTATACCTTGTTCTGCTATATCTTCCAAACTAGAAATACCATGAGAGATTAGACTCATCATTAATGATTTACTCATTCCTGGCAAGTTCAACAGTTTTTCACTTAATAGTTCATTATTTTTATTTATAACGTCTTTAGAGTCATATAATGTTGAAACAACTTCTTTGGATTTATTTCTTATCTTTCTTAATATTTTTTCTTCTATTGTTTTAATTTCCATCAACTCAGAAAATGGTAAATATGCTAATTCCTCTAAAGATGAAAATCCTTCTTTTACAAGAAGTTTTGAAATTTCTTTAGATATTTTAAGATATTTAACAAAAAAATTTACTGTTACTTTATCTTCTTCTTTATTCCTTTTTTTAAGTTCTTCTGAGGTTAAAATATTTAATTCCCATTTATTGTTCTTTTGATGTTCTTTTAATAATTTAGAAGCTAATCTTACATTTTGTCCGTTTCTTCCAATTGCTTGAGCTAGATTATCTTTTTCAACAGCTACATCCATAGTGTGCTGATCTTCATCCATCACTATTGATGCGACATCTGCTGGAGCCATAGCGTTAATAACGAATTGAACAGGGTTCTTATCCCATAGTATTACATCTATTCTTTCACCGCAAAGTTCATTTGATACAGCCTGTACTCTTGTTCCTCTGATTCCAACACATGCTCCAACAGGATCTACTCTTTTATCTTTTGCCATTACAGCAATCTTAGCTCTTGATCCTGGATCTCTAGCAGCTGCTTTTATTTCAATAACATTTTCATTAATTTCAGGAACTTCTATTTTAAATAGTTCAACTAACATTTCTGTAGATGTTCTATTAACAAATAATTGTGCTCCTTTTGGTCCTTCTTTAATTCCATGTAGAACCCCACGTATATGATCACCATATCTAAAATTTTCTCTAGGCAACATATATTCTCTTAAAATTAAAGCTTCTACGTTATTTCCTAGATCGAATATGATATTATCTTTACTAACCTTTTTAACTATTCCATTAACAACTTTTCCAATTTTTTCATAAAATTGTTTTATCATCACTGATCTTTCAGCTTCTCTTACTTTCTGAAAGATAATTTGTTTGGCTGTTTGTGTCGTAATTCTATTAAATTCTACAGAATTGATTTTGTCTTCTATGTAATCTCCTAAATTAACAGAATTATTTTCAAATTTCGCAGCTTCTAATGTAATTTCGCGCATAGGTTGTATTACTTCTTTAACGATAGTCCATCTTCTAAACACATCAAACTCTCCTGCTTTTCTGTTAATTTTAACTATTACATCAATATCTTTCTCATATTTTTTCTTAATAGCTGCTGCTAATGCAATTTCTAGAGCTTCAAAAATTTTTTCTCTTGGAATAGATTTTTCGTTAGAGACTGATTCTATAACTGATAGAATTTCTTTATTCATCCTTAGTTGCCTCGTTAAAACTAATATTGAAAATGCATTATAAAATTAGTTTCATGTTTTCATCAACAAAAAACTTATTTAGTTATCTGATTTTAACAGATCATACTAACGTGTAATTGATAATTAAAAACTAGTCATATATTTATTTTATTATCTTTTTTACTTAAAAAGAAAACATAAAGTCTAACATATTAGAGAAAATTTTGACTTTTTAAAAAAATTTTTATGAAAGGAAATGAAACATGATATGTTTAGTAAATAATAGAAGATACTTGACAAGAGGTTGCGGAGGTCGGATTTGAACCGACGACCTTCGGGTTATGAGCCCGACGAGCTACCTAACTGCTCCACCCCGCGATCAATAAGAAGATTTTACGATTATAAAAATAAAAATGCAAGTATTAAAATACCGAGGACGGGATTTGAACCCGTATACCAAAAGGTACTATCCCCTCAAGATAGCGTGTATACCAAATTTCACCACCTCGGCTATTTATATGAATTAGTTTGGAACTTCATTTTGTCTTTCATATTTCTCTGTTTTATTTAAAAACTTTTCATTTTTCACTAAGCTTTTTCTAATTTCAGAATATAAACAATAATCTGATATTTTTTTATTTAAGATAATACTAGTAAAAAAAAATATAGAAGATAATATGATAATAAATTTAGAGAAAAAATTAGTTGAACCAGAAGATCCAAAAAATGTAGAGGATATATTAAAATTTGAAGACGACTCAACAGAGCTTTTTCCTTTACTAAATAAGATAAATAATATTAAACAAAAAGAAACTATTGTAAAAACTATTAATAAAACTGGATTCATAAAACTATACCTCATATCAAACATATTTTAACAAATTAAAAATCTTGAGAATTCATTTTATTTTTCTCTTTATATTATAAATGATTTCCTGTATCTTTTTTTTGTTTTTTCCTTCTATCATTATTCTTATTAATGGTTCAGTTCCAGATTTCCTACATATAATTCTTACTTTTCTTTTAAATTTATTTCTCAACTGCTTTACTACTGTTGTTACTTTACTCTTAATAAGATTTTTATAACTATCTTTAAATTCTATATTTAAAACAGTTTGTGGAACTAATTTGACGTCTTTACATAAATCATGTAGAGAGGTATTTTCTTTAACAATTATTCCTAACACTTGAAGTCCAGCAATTATTCCATCTCCGGTATTCATTTTATCTAATAATATTATATGTCCAGAACTTTCAGCTCCGAAATTCCACCTTTTCTCTTGTAATTTGTTAAAAATATGACGATCACCAACTTTAGTTCTGACAAAAGGTATCCCTATCTTTCTTAAAGAAATTTCTAAGCCTATATTACTCATCGAAGTTCCAACGACACCTCCTACAAAACCACTATTTTTCAAAGCGTTATAAGCGATAATATATAAAATTTTGTCTCCATCTACTTTATTACCTTTATGGTCGACTAAAATAACTCTATCTCCATCTCCATCTAACGCAAATCCTAAATCTGCTCTTTTTTCTATTACTGTTTTTTTTAGTGAACTTATATCAGTAGTTCCACAGCGAAAATTAATATTTGTTCCATTTGGACTGCAACCAATTGTAGTAATGTTCGCTTCTAGTTCATTAAGAACTCTTGGAGCTATGTGGTATGTTGAACCATTTGCACAATCTAATACTATTTTTAATTTCTTTAAACTTATATCATTTGGAAAAGTGTTTTTACAATATTCAATATATTCCCTATCAAAATTAACAACATGATTTTTACCAAATTTATGTTGTTTGGCATATTTAATAGATTTTTCTATTTCTTTTTCTATAGATAACTCTAAATTTCTTGATATTTTTGATCCAAAAACTGAAAAAAATTTTATTCCATTATCATAATATTGATTATGTGAAGCTGAAATTGACACTCCAGCATCAATTTTATATTTTCTTGTCAAGTAAGATACCGCAGGACTAGGAATTAATCCAGCAAATATTGAAGAGACTCCAGATGCATTCAATCCAGCTTCAAATGATGACTTAAGCATGTATCTTGAAATACGAGTATCAGTTCCAACAATAATTTTTTTTGATTTTTTTCTAGACAACACTGTACCAACAGCCCACCCTAATTTTAGAAAAAAATCTGGAGTTATTGGATCAATGCCAACCTTACCTCTGATACCATCAGTTCCAAAGTACTTAAGTGTTTTCATATATTTTCACTAAAGTAAATTATTTTTTCTGCAATTTTTATAGATTGAACTGTTTCTTTGACATCATGAGTTCTTATAATTTTTGCTCCTTTTAATAATGAAACTAAAGCACATAGAACACTTCCTGTTAATCTTTCTTCTACAGGCAATTTCAATAAATCTCCAATCATGCTTTTCCTTGACAATCCAACCATAATTGGAAAATTCATATCAAGTAATTTTTCCAAGTTAGCTAATATTTTATAATTCTGATCTGTATTTTTCATGAATCCAAAACCAGGATCTATAATTATTTTACTTTCATTAATACCATTTAATTTACAAAATTCTATTTTTTTTAAAAAATCTTTTTTAAATTTTGAGAAAAAATTTTTTTTTGTTCTTTTAACTTTTGAAAAAGAATGTGTTATACATACTGGTACATTTATTTTAGAAACTTCTCTTAAGAATTTTGATTCAATAGAATAAGAAACATAATTAACAAATCTTGCACCAAATTTAATTGCTTCTTTCATCACAATTACCTTAGATGTGTCTATAGATATTATAACATCAAAAACAGATCTGATTTTCTCTATTATAGGAATTACTCTATCTAACTCCTCTTGAACACTAACACTAGTAAATCCAGGACGAGTAGATTCTCCTCCAACATCAATTATGGATGCTCCTTCTTGAATCATCTTACGTACTTGAGATAAGGATTTTTTTCTGTGAAAAAAGTTTCCGCCGTCGTAAAATGAATCTGGTGTAATATTTAGTATTCCCATTACTACTGGGTTCTTAAATAAGAAATTCATATACAAAATGAAAATTTTCTTTGAAATAAAATTTATATTTTACCTTTCATTATTGTCTCTGATCGGTTTATGATTCATCAGATCATCTATTTGTATAGAGTTAATTGTTTCATACTTCATTAAAGCGTCTTTCATAGAATGAAGAATATCAATATTTTCATTTAAAATTTTTTTGGCCCTTTCGTGATTTCTGTCAATTATGTTCTTTATTTCTTCATCAATAATCTTGGACGTATAATTAGATATATTTCTAATTTTTGAAACAGATCTTCCTAAAAATATTTCATTTTCTTCTTCTTTGTATAACAAAGGTCCAAGTCTTTCAGAAAATCCCCATTTTGTAACCATGTTTCTCGCTATGTTAGTAGCTATTTTAATATCATTTGAAGATCCTGTAGAAACTTTTTCTTCTCCATATATGATCTCTTCTGCTAATCTTCCTCCATATAATGTAGAAATTTGGCTTTCTAGCTTTTGTTTACTTAAGTTAATTTGATCATCTTTCGGAAGAAAAAAAGTAACTCCTAAAGTTCTTCCCCTAGGAATTATAGTTACTTTATGAACTGGATCATGATCTGGAACTACTCTTCCAACTATTGCATGACCTGATTCATGGTATGCAGTAAATTCTTTTTGTTCTTCTGTCATTACCATTGATTTATACTCTGTACCCATTAAAATTTTGTCTTTTGCTTTTTCAAGGGAAGACATAGTTACAAATATTTGATTGTTTCTTGCGGAGAGTAAAGCTGCTTCATTTACCAAATTTGCTAAATCAGCTCCAGAGAACCCTGGAGTACTTCTAGCTAGAATTGATATATCAACTTTCGGATCTATAGGAATCTTTTTTATATGAACTATCAATATTTTTTCTCTTCCCTTAACATCAGGAAGCCCAACAACTACTTGTCTATCAAATCTGCCAGGACGCAGTAGAGCTGGGTCTAATACATCAGGCCTATTTGTTGCTGCAATTACTATTACGCTTTCATTTCTTTCGAAACCATCCATCTCTACTAACATTTGATTTAATGTTTGTTCTCTTTCATCATGTCCACCTCCTAAACCTGCTCCTCTCTGTCTTCCAACAGCATCTATTTCATCAATAAAAATTATGCATGGAGCAGATTTTTTGGCCTGTCCAAACATATCTCTTACTCTGGATGCACCAACACCAACAAACATTTCCACAAAATCTGATCCTGAAATAGAAAAAAATGGGACACCAGATTCTCCAGCAATCGCCTTAGCTAATAATGTTTTACCAGTTCCAGGAGGACCAACCATAAGAATTCCTTTAGGAATTTTCCCTCCTAACTTTTGAAATTTCTGAGGTTCTTTTAAAAATTCTACCAATTCTCTTACTTCTTCTTTAGCCTCATCGCATCCAGCTACATCTTTAAACATTGTTTTTATTTTGTTTCCAGTAAGTATTTTAGCCCTGCTCTTACCAAACGACATCGCTCCTTTGCCTCCAATTCCTTGCATCTGTCGCATAAAGAATATCCAAACTCCAATCAACAATAACATTGGGAACCAAGAAATAAAAATCGTTGCTAATAAACTTTGTTCCTGAGGCGGTTCACCAATTACAGCTACATTCTTTTCAAGTAATGTATCTAAAAGTTTTTGATCTTCTCTAAATGGAATATAGGTTATATACCTAATATTATCTATCTTTTTTACATTTATTTCTCTATCAGATATTCTAACTTCTCGAATTTGATCTTTTGTTAAATCATTTATAAAAGTGGAATAATCTACTCTTCTATTTGATGAGTCATTAAGAGAAAAATTTTGAAATAAAGACATTAACACTATTGCTATAATTACCCAAAGGACTAAACTTTTTATCATGTCGCTCAAAAGATAAGCACCTCTTGTTTTTAATTTAAAATAAATGTAAATTAGTTATACTTTTTTTTCGCTACTACGTATATTTCTTTTGATTCTTTCCTTGAAGCATTTGGTTTACGAATTTTTACAAAAGAAAATTTGGACTTAACTTTCTCTAAAAAGTTCTTACACTCTTTGTTTTGAAAAGTTTTTAATATTAAATTTCCATTTCTTATCAGAATAGAACAACAAAAATCTAATACTAAATTTGACATAAGCATAATTTTAGGAATATCTATTTCATTCACTCCACTGATGTTCGGTAACATATCTGAAATAACAGCTTGTACTTTATTATTTCCTATTTTTTCCAATAATTTTTTTACACAAGATCTATCAAAAAAGTCTCCATTTATAAAATAAACATTTTTAATTGGATGCATAGGCAAAATATCAAACGCAATTACCCTACCTTTATTACTAACTTTGTTAGAAGAATATTGAGACCAACCTCCAGGAGAAGATCCTAGATCAACAACTGTCATTCCGCAACAAAGTATATTGTCCATTTTCTGAATTTCATCTAGTTTAAACCAAGATCTTGATCTAAATTTAAATCTTCTTGAATTAATTACGTATAAATCTTTCCTGTTTCTTTCCATCCAAATTTTTGAACTAGTGGAAAATTTTTTTTTGATCATTAATTTGTAATTTCAGAATATATTAATTTAAATATAGAAAATGTCATATATATCTTTTATAAAGATAACTAAAAACTTTTTCATTTTCAATTAAGAAAATTTAATATGTTTAGTATGATAAAAATTAATATTCTTAATCTAATCATCTACTTATAAATTATGATTAGAATTACTAAATATATTTCACAGTAAGAATTTTATATTCCACTTTACCTTTCGGCGTAACTATTACTGCAATTTTTCCAACTGATTTACCTATCAAGCCTCTTGCTATTGGTGAATTTACAGAAATTAAGTTATTTTTTATATCAGATTCTTCTTCTCCAACTATTTTATATATCAATTTTTTTTTAGTTTTCATATTTTGAATAACAATAGTTGACCCAAAAATAATTTTTCCAACATTTACTATTTTTGTAATATCTATAATTTGTGCTGTAGATAATTTTAGCTCAATTTCTTTTATTTTACCTTCATAAAAGCTCTGCTCTTCACGTGCTGCTTGATACTCTGCATTTTCTCTTAAGTCACCTTGAGATCTAGCTGAAATAATAGAAGATATTATTTTTGGTCTTTTTTTTTTTTTTAGAAATTCTAATTTAGCTTTTAATTTTTTAAATCCTTTTAGTGTTATTGGAGTTCTTTTCATTAATTGATTTCCTTAAGTTTAATTTCTGAAATTACAAAATATAATTTTATATCTTTTAGAAAAAAAATTCAGAAGAACATAAATTTTTTCTTTAAAAATGAGAATTTTAACAAAAAAATAATATTGTAAAATATTTATCGTTTGTTCTTGATAAACTCAAAGATCTCTTTACATAGTAGAAATGTTCCAATTTTTTTTTTAGATGAAACAAGATAATACTTTACTGGCTTTATTTCTGTCTTAATTAAATCTTTCAATGAAATAATTTTACTTGAATTAATCAAATCAATCTTATTAAAGACGAGCCATCTATTTTTTTTATATAGATCTTGATCATAATTTTTAATTTCGTTTTCAATGATTTGAATATTCTTCAAAACTATTGAGAAATCTACAGAAACATCAACAATATGAAGTAAAAGAGAACAATGTTCTAAATGTTTTAAAAAACGAGTTCCTAATCCAATTCCTTTCCATGCACCATGTATTATTCCAGGAATATCTGATATTACAAATTTGTTTAATCTGTTTATATTTACTACTCCTAGTTCTGGAAACATTGTAGTAAATGGATAACTAGCAATTTTTGTTCTTGAAGAAGAAACTGATCTAACAAATGTTGATTTTCCAGAATTTGGTAATCCAACTGTTCCTACATCAGCTAATAATTTAAGTTCTAATAAGATCTTCTTTTTCTCTCCAAATTTACCAAATATTCTTTTGTTGATATCATAATTATAATTTCTGGATTTACAACGAACATTTCCTAAGCCATGTCTTCCACCTTTTGCGACTAACAAAACTTGTTTGTGTCTAGTCATTTTTCCGATAAGTTTATTATCTTCTTCTTCATACACATATGTGCCGATTGGTACATAAATGAAAGAATCTTTTCCATTCCTTCCCTTTTTTAGAAAATTCATTCCATTTCTTCCAGACTCTGCTTTAATAATGCTTTTAAACTTATAATCAACTAAAGTGTTTAAATTCCTATCTGAAATTATGTATATGCTCCCACCATCTCCTCCATCACCACCACTTCTTCTACTATGTAGATTAAATTTTCTAGAAAAAAAACTTTTACAACCATTCCCTCCTCTACCTGCTATTACTTTAATCAGTGCTTTATCAACAAATTTCATTTATTTTAATTTTTTTTTAAAGAGTAATTAAAAAGTCTAATTTTTTTTGTATTTATATTTACAAAAATTCGATTCTTTTTTTTCCTAAATTCAACTTTTCCATGAGATAATGCATATAAAGTATGATCTTTTCCGCATCCAACAAAACTTCCTGCATGAAATCTTGTTCCTCTTTGTCTAATTATTATGTTTCCTGGTAATACGTATTCTCCACCAAATTTCTTTATTCCCAATCTCTTTGAAGCTGAATCACGTCCATTACGAGTTGAACCTCCAGCCTTTTTATGTGCCATAAATATTTTTCCTATTAGAAATTATTTTGATTATCTTGATTTTAGTAAACCATTGTCTATGTCCTTTTATTCTTTTACTATTTTTTCTTCTTCTAAATTTTAGAATATTTATCTTTTTTTTTTTAAAATGTCCAAGTATTTTTACTTTTATAAAAACATTTTCTAATATAGGATCTCCAAGAATAGTTTTTTGTTTGTTGTTTAGTAATAGTACTTTTTTGATGCTAGTAATTTCTCCAATTTTTTCTGGAATTTTTTCCAAGTCCAGTTTTACCCCTTCTGAAGCAATATATTGCTTACCTCCGCTTTCAAAAATTGCATACATAAAAATTCACCTGACTATACTAATAAATGTATTGTTTTAATTACAAACGTGAATAGAAAACAAGATTTTCATATATGTTAAACGTATTTATAATTCATTAATTATCATAAAAAACCTTGAAAAATGAAATTTAAAAATCAATAAAAATACAAAAGATAAAATATTTTAGATGTCTGATCACAAATATTCACTTAGATTTAAATCTTAACTAAAGCTCATAAATAAATAGTTTTAAAAAGTTAAAACGAATCTTTGAAAGATTATAAAATATACTATGTTTGTTACAATTTTTAACTGTATCAAACTAAGAAAGTTTATCTAAACAAAATTATATTAATATATCTATATCTTGTGTAGATATCAATAATATTATTACTTATATCTAACAATAGTAATAATTATTTAAAATTTGATAAAATTAAATTTTTTAACTGAAGTTTTTAAAAACTTAGTTTATAGAAAATTTTTGGAGAAAATATGAACTTTAATGATATTCCATCTGGGAAAGATGTTCCAAATGATATATATGCAATTGTTGAAATATCTTCAAACTCAGATCCTGTTAAATATGAGATAAAAAAGAATTATAATGCAATTTTTGTTGATAGATTTATCCCTTCTGCTATGTTTTATCCATGTAATTATGGATATATTAATAAAACTAAATGTTCAGATGGAGATCCAATTGATATATTAGTAAAGACTCCATATCCTGTGCTTCCTGGATCTGTAATTCAATGTAGACCTGTAGGTGTTTTAAAAATGTATGATGAGTCTGGAAAAGATTTTAAAATAATATCTGTACCAAGTAAATCTTCTACAAATTTATATAATAAAATTCAAGATATAGATGATATTTCCAGTGTTTTTCTTGAGAAGATATACCATTTTTTTCAACATTATAAAGATTTAGAGAAAAATAAAACAGTTAGATTAGATGGATGGGGTGATATAGATGAGGCTAAATCAATTATATTAAGTTCTCTAATATAGATTAGATTAAATCATAATAATCATTTATTTGAAAAAAAATAATATTCTTTAATAAGTAAAGTTTTATTTCTATATTAAAGAATATGACATTCTTTTAAAGAACTTTAATATATGAACAAAGAAAAAAGAATTAAAATTTTAGAAAGAATTCAAGAAAATAGTTTATTTCAAAAACGAGAAATAGAATTTAAATCTGATTTTGAATTACTTATTTCATTAATTTTATCTGTGAGGGCGAGAGACTCTGTTGTAAATCGAGTTTCAAAAAAACTTTATAGAAAAGCTAATGATGCAAAAAAGTTTCTACAGATTGGAGAGAAAAAAGTTAAAAAGTATATTAAAGAAATCGGTATGTTCAATATAAAATCCAAAAGAATTATGAAATGTTGTAAAATAA
This sequence comes from Candidatus Riesia sp. GBBU, assembly GCA_002074035.1. GTDB lineage: Bacteria > Pseudomonadota > Gammaproteobacteria > Enterobacterales > Enterobacteriaceae > GBBU. Next base: position 205,914 of record CP012849.1, read on the forward strand.
TAATAGAAAAGTATAATGGAGAAGTTCCAGGATCAAGATATAGTCTTGAATCTATTCCAGGTGTTGGAAGAAAAATATCTAATATAATTCTAAATGTTATCTTTGGAAAACCTACAATTGCTGTAGATACTCATGTATTTAGAGTATGTAATAGAACAAACTTCGCTTTTTCTAAAAGTGTTAAAGAAACTGAAAAAAAATTGAATAGATTAGTACCAAAAAGATTTAAGAAAAATTTCCATGAATCTATTTTATATCATGGAAAAAAAATATGTAAATCTAGATCACCAAAATGTAAAACTTGTGTTATAAGTGATTTATGTGAGTTTAAATCTAAATTATTAACGTGAATTTTATATATAAAAAATCTAAATATTATTAAATTTATCTTTTCCTTTACAAGGATAAAATCTGAAAAATTTTTTTAAAAAATAAAATTAAATCTGAAATTTAAAGTGGTCGAAATGTAGTTTTACATGACTCTACGTTAATTTATTTATACTTTAATATGTGCTATAATAGAAAACATATTATTTAAAATGAAATTAAAAGTTTTTAATGTACAGAACTATATTTGGAAAAAGAATTTGAATTGAATTTTGTTTTGAATTTTTCTAGCATGCTTTTTATACAAAATTAGTTTTAAAAAGAATCTTTACATCTATAAATTTAATTCGACTATTTCAAGATTATATTCTATTTAAACTTATTTTTTTTGAAATATTTTCAAAATTTCAATACTGAATGATATGAGAATCAAAAAGATATCTGAATCAAAGTTACCAACTAAATTTGGAGATTTTATTTTAGTTGGGTTTAAAGAAATTTCTAATGGAAATAATCATATTGCATTGATATATGGAAACATTTCACAAGAGTCATCTGTGCTTTCTAGAATTCATTCTGAATGTCTTACTGGAGATGCATTGTTTAGTTTAAGATGTGATTGTGGATTTCAATTAGAAGCTTCACTGTCTAAGATTGCGCAAGAAGGGAATGGAGTTCTATTATATCACAGACAGGAAGGGAGAAATATCGGTCTTTTGAATAAAATTCGTGCATATAATCTTCAAGATATTGGATTAGACACTGTTGAAGCAAACATAAGACTTGGGTTTAAAGCAGATGAAAGAGATTTTAGTGTTTGTGCAGAAATGTATAATTTATTATCTATTAAAAAAGTTAGATTACTAACAAATAACCCAAAAAAATTAGAAATTCTAGAAAAATTAGGAATAGAAATAGTAGAAAGAATACCAATTGTTGTCGGTAGGAATGCGAAGAACAAAGAGTATTTGAAAATAAAAGAAAAAAAGTTAGGACATTTGCTTTCCTAACTTTTTAAATAAAAAATTTTAAATATTATAAATAGTTTAGAGTAAGTTGTTTTTTAGATAGTTTATATATGGGAATTTTTTTAAAATTTTAGAAAACATCCAAAATAATCTTTTGATTGGTTTTTTATTCTTTATGTAAGATACTTCTATTATTTTAAATGATTTTATATTTTTCATAATTATCTCATCACTTACAGATAATTCGTCAATCAGTTTATTTTCAATTGCTTGTATTCCATACCAACATTCTCCAGTAGACACAGAATCTATTTCAACTTCTGGTCTATTTTTTTTAACAAAATCTTTAAACAGTTTATGTGTCTCGTTTAACTCTTCTAAGAATTTTTTTCTTCCTGTTTCTGTATTTTCTCCAAACATAGTGAGAGTTCTCTTATACTCACCAGCGGTATGCATCTCTACATCTATGTCTTTATTTTTAAGAAATTTATACATATTAGGAATCTGTGCTATTACTCCAATAGATCCTATAACTGAAAAAGGAGCTGCTATAATTTTATTTGCTACACTTGCCATCATATAACCGCCGCTTGCTGCTACTTTATCTATAGAAACTATTAGTTTAATTCCTTTTTCTCTAAGCCTATTTAGCTGAAATGCAGCTAATCCATATCCATTTACTGTTCCTCCAAAGCTTTCTAGTCTCAATAAAACCCTATCTCCTTTTTCTGCTACTAGTAAAATTGCAGTAATTTCTTCTTTTAATGATCTAACTTCTTCTGCATTTACATTTCCAAAAAAATTAATTACAAAGAGACAGAATCTCTTTTTAAAAAATTTGTTTTTAACATTATCTTTTTTCTTTGTTTTTTTATTTTTTTTATCTAATTTTATCCATTTCTTGTACTCTTTTTTAGTCATCTTAGCTTGTTTCATAAGATTGTAATAGTTTTGGTAAATTTTGTTTAAATCTGTAATTTTTAAGTTTCCTTTTTGATTCCTAATTTTTTCTCTGGAAAAAGTAAAAAATATGTAAAGAATAGTAATAGAAAAAATAAAAGTAACTATTTTTGCAAGAAATAATAAGTAAGACAAAAAAAATTCCATATTTACCTCTGATGTTAATATAGATTGACTTAATAAAGTATAATCATATAATGTAAATAAAAAAAGAAAATATTATGAATAAGTATTGTTTTCCTAAAAAAAAATTTCTTAGTAAAAAAACTATTCTTGTAACAGGAGCAAGTGATGGTATAGGAAAAACAGCTTCAATATATTATGCAAAATATGGAGCGAATTTAATTCTACTTGGTAGAAACCTTAATAAGTTACAACAAGTTAAGTCACATATACTAGAAAAATGTTTTTTTAGAGTTGAAATACAAATATTTGAAATAGATCTTTTAAATATCAATGAAAGTAAATGTTTACATTTAGTTAAAGTCATTAAAAACAGTTTTCCATATATTAACGGAATACTACATAATGCATCAATTTTAGGAGAGAATAATCCAATTATTAATTATTCTAGTGTAATATGGCAGAATGTTTTTAAAGTTAATATATATTCTGTATTTTTACTAACTAAATTTTTACTACCTCTTATATTAGAATCTGTCAATGGATCAATAATATTGACATCTTCAAATGTAGTTAAAAAAGGAAAAGCAAATCTTGGAGCTTATACAACTTCGAAATTTGCAACTGAAGGATTTATGAAAGTACTACACGAAGAGTATAGAAATTCTTCTGTTAGAGTAAATTGTATAAATCCAGGCAGAGTAAGAACGAAAATGAGAATAACATCTTTCCAGAATGAAAAAAAAAAACTATTTCTTACAAGAGAAATCATGCCAGTTTATCTTTATTTAATGAGTGATGAAAGTATTAAAGATTCAGGAAAAGTTTTCAATTGTCAAGAATTAATTAAGTAGTTTCATGGCATTTATTTTAAGATAGTTAAAGAATGATTTACTTAAAAAATAATTTGTATTTTAGATATTAGAGACATCTTCAGTTAAGAATAAATTTTAAGATATATTATATATTTTAAATACATTTTAACTAAAAATTTGGAAAAATTATGTCAATTAAAACTATTGTAATTTTCAAGGAAAGCATAAATCTCTTTACAGATAAAATAAAAATAATTCTGTTATTCTCATCTTTTGCATCATTTATAAGTAATGTTTTTCAATATCTTTTAAATCCAATCAAAAACCTTTCAGGAAATGAACAATTTCTTAGTTTTCCAAAAAACGAAACGCTGATTTTAACATGGATGAATATATTATCTCAAGAGGAAAAATCTATAATAATTAAAATAATACTTTCATCTATTATTTCCTCAATGATTGGTAAGATATTTTTATTTTCTTTCATTTTAACTTATTTACGTGAAATATATTTAGAAGACAGATACAGTTTTTTTAAAACAGTTTACTATTCATTAAAAATCACTCCTGATATGTCTATATTAGTTCTTTTATGTTATTTAGTATCTTATTTTGGATTTTTATTTTTTTTCTTTCCTGGAGTTATTTTATTAATTGGATTTTCCTTTTCTCCAATAATATTGGTGATACAAAATAAAATTCTTCCAATAAAATCTATGAAAAAAAGTTTAAATATATCTTTTAAATATTGGAAAAAAATTTTATTAATCTTTATGATTCTATCAGTTTTTCAGATACTGATTATATTTTTAATTAATTCTTTTAATGTTTATCTAAATTATTTGTATAACAATACTATTAAAATAGTATCCAATGTTTTTAATTCATTTGTTTTAATTTATCTTTTTAGATTGTATATTTTAATTCAAAAAATGATTAAACATTAAATTTTTAAATAGTTTATTTTAAACATAATTTATTTAAATAAATTTTTATATTCTATAGATATTTTAGGAAGAATTTTTTTATAGAAAAATTTATATGTATGATTCAATTTATTGATTTTTTATACTTATTGATATTTTTTTTATTCATTTATTATAAAATTTTAAAAAAAATTTCTTTATATTATGTTTTGTTTTGTAAAGAATTTGTCATAATATTGCAATCCATTGAAGTGTGTTCTTTAATATATTTAGATAAACTTTTAATAGAACTAAATAGATCGAAAACAACAAAGATTATTTGGAGAATTTTTAGAAGAGAACTAAAGAAATCAGACTATTTCTTTTTTAGCATTAAGAATAACTTGTACAGAACCATATTCTCGTCGTTAAAAAATAAACAAGGCATAAAAGCCGTAAATGGAAACAGAACAAAAATTTTAAATAATTATAAAAAAATCATTCATATGATTATTAAGGATATCAACGATTCTTCTATCAGTGTTAAAATGATGTTCTATATTTGGAAATGCGGTGGAAAAACGAATGAAATAAACAAGGCTCTAATAAGAGCTGCTAAAAGAGGAATAAAATGTAAAATTTTAATTGATTCTTTTGGAAGTTGGTCATTTATTCATAGTAAAGACTTAAAATTTTTAAGAAAATATGGAATAGAAATTGTTGAATCTTTAAGAATAAGATTTTTCTATATATTTATAAGAAGAATTGATTTACGAAATCATAAAAAAATAGTTGTTATCGATAATAAAATATCTTATGTTGGAAGTATGAATATGATTGATCCTAATTATTACAAGAAAAAATCAAAATTTGGAAGATGGATAGATTTAGTTCTAAGAATAGAAGGTCCTGCTTCAGAAATTCTTGAAATTATTTATGAGCTTGAATGGAAGATAGAAACAAATGATAAAAATTATCAAATTAAACAACTTAATAAATATGTAAGAAAATTTAAAGAAAACAGTGTAATACAAGTTATGAGTTCTAGTATCAATGGATTTCCAAAAAATTTAATTCAAAAATCTATAAAAATGGTTATTTTTTCAGCTAAAAGACAATTAATTTTAACTACGCCATACTTCGTACCTAGTAATAATTTAATTAAAACTATTTGTAACGTTTCATTAAAAGGAATAAAGGTATCATTGATAGTTCCTAAAAAAAATAATTCTTTTTTAGTACATTGGTCTAGTAGAAAATTTTACCATACTTTATTAGAATCAGGAGTAGTAATATATCAATTCTATGGAGGTTTTTTACACACAAAAAGTATTTCAGTAGATGACGAACTTTTCTTAGTTGGATCTTGTAATTTCGACAAAAGAAGTTTATATATTAACTCAGAAATTATATTATTAGTTCAAAACAAAAAAAGATGTAGTGATCTAATTAAATTACAAAAAAAATACATGAAAAGTTCTAAAATAGTAGAATTTTCTGATTGGAAGAAGAGATCAGTATTGAAAAAATTAATTGAGAAATTTTGCTTTTTTTTTTCCTCTTTTTTATAAAATCTAATCTCTTAGATCTAAAAAATAGAATTATTTAATCAATATTATTATTGAATGATTTTTTGAATATAATAATCAACTGAGTTGTTTTTTGTTTTTAAAGTGCATTTAAGGTTTTTGTTTTTAACAAATTCAAAGTATCTTCAATAGACTCTATTTTCATTTTACTTATTGTACTAACAACATCGTACTTTAAATTTTCTATCATATTAGAAAACATTAGAAACGATTCTTTCTTATATTCTTGTTTCGGATCTACTTGTATATACCCTCTTAAATGTATTCCCTGTCTTAAATTCTCCATAGAAAAAAGATGTTCCCTCCAAAGAGAGTCTAAAGTTTGTATCATTATTTCCTTTTCAATATTACGCATTATTGAAGCTCCAATAATTTCCTGTTTTCTCTTATATGAATTTAAAATAAATCTTATAATCTTTTTATAGACTATTTCTAAATTCGTATAAGTATTTCTTTCTACTAATTGGTTAATTTTTATATTTAAATCAAAATCAGATAAAAGTTTCCTTTCTAATTTTAGAAACTTATATTTAGATTTTCTAAAATCATAATGAATTATTACAACTTTTTTAATAACATCTCTTGTAATTTTATCTATTATTTTACTTATATCATTTGCATGTAATATCTCATCTCTTTGTAGATATATAGCACATCTTTGATCATTAGAAACATCATCATATTCTAAAAGTTGTTTTCTAATATCAAAATTATAATTTTCAACTTTTTTTTGAGCATTAGCAATGGCTTTGGTAATCCAAGGATGTTCAATTGCTTCACCTGAATTTATTTTAAATTTTCCTATTATTGCTTTTACTTTATCTAGAGCAAAAATTCTCATTAATGAATCTTCTAAAGAAAGATAGAATTGAGATGATCCTGGATCCCCCTGACGACCAGAACGACCTCTTAGTTGATTATCAATTCTACGAGATTCATGACGTTCTGTACCAATAATATGTAAACCTCCTGCTTTTAGCACAGAATCGTGTGATTTTTTCCAATCTAGTTTTATTTCTCTAATTTTGCTTTTATTTTTATAATTTAATTTATTTATCTTATTTTGATAATTTCCACCTAATACAATATCTGTTCCTCTTCCTGCCATATTTGTAGCAATTGTTACTGCACCATACATTCCAGCTTTTGATATTATCTCTGCTTCTAAAGAATGAAATTTAGCATTTAAAATCTCATGTGGAATGTTCTCTTTTCTTAATTTTCTTGAGATCAACTCAGACTTTTCAATAGAAATCGTTCCAACTAAAACCGGTTGTCCAACACTCGTTCTGTTTTTTATATCTTTAATTATTGCAGAAATCTTTTCTCTTTCTGTCATATATACTAAATCTGGTAGATCTTCTCGAATCATAGGACAATTTGTAGGTATAACAACTGTTTCCAGCTGATAAATAGATTTAAATTCAACAGCTTCAGTATCCGCTGTACCTGTCATTCCAGCTAGTTTTTTATATAGACGAAAGTAATTTTGAAAAGTGATTGACGCTAGAGTTTGATTTTCATTATTTACCTTTAGTTTTTCTTTAGCTTCAATTGCTTGATGTAGTCCGTCTGACCAATGACGACCTTTCATTACTCTACCAGTATGTTCATCTATAATTAGCACTTTACCATTTTTTACTAAATAATCCACATTTTTTTTGAATAAATGATGAGCCCTTAAAGCGGATATGAAATGATGTACTAGGATGATGTTCTTAGAAGAATAAATAGATTTCCTTTTCTTTACTAATCCTAATTTTATTAGTAATGTTTCAATTAGCTCTAAACCATGTTCTGTAAGATTAATTTGTCTCAGTTTTTCATCTATTGTGAAATGCCCTAATCTTTTTTTAAAATTTTCTAAATCCTCTCTTATAAAGAGATGAACTAAATGGTCGATTTTTTCATACAAATCTACTTTATATTCTAATGGACCTGAAATTATTAGAGGTGTTCTCGCTTCATCAATTAATATTGAATCTACTTCATCAATTAAAGCATAATATAGACCTCTTTGAACTCTATCTTCTTTTCTTAAAATCATATTATCACGAAGATAGTCGAATCCATATTCATTATTCGTTCCGTATGTAATATCCATTGAGTAAGCTTTTTTTTTCATATTTCTAGACATACCAGAAAGATTTATACCTACTGTAATACCAAGAAACTCAAAAAGAGGTCTATTATTTTCTGCATCTCTTTTTGCTAGATATTCATTAATTGTTACTATATGCACTCCGTTACCAGTTAAAGCATGTAAGTATGCTGGGAGAGTTGCTGTTAAAGTTTTTCCTTCACCAGTTCTCATCTCTGCTACACACCTTTTATTCAAAACAATTCCTCCGATTAACTGAACATCGAAATGTCTTATTTTCAATATTCTTTTACTAGCTTCTCTTACCGTAGCAAATACTTCTGGAATAAGATTATTTAATTTTTCACCTGATTTAATTCTATTTCTAAACTCATCAGTTTTTCTCTGCAAATCTCTATTAGATAATTTTTCAAATTTATTTTCTAAAAAATTTATTTTTTTAACTGTTTTTTTTAAATTTTTCAATGTTCGATCATTACGACTACCGAATATCTTTGCTAACAAACTAGAAAACATAAATTACTCATTTTAAATTTAAAAATTAAAATAGTGTTTTCATTTAAGATAATCTAGAACTTTTTAAATCAAATTTTTAGTAGTAATTATTAAAATTTATACTATTAAATTATAAAAACTGCTCTATAAAACTTTTTACTTAAAGTTACACAAGATTATTTGAACACTTAAAAAAATGTATTATAATTAATAAAATTAAAAGAATCTAATTAGAATATAATAATGTGTCTAGAATCAATTTCATTTCTGTTAAAAAGATGTGATTTATTCGAAGAAGAATTGTATTTCATTAGAAAAAAATCTAATTTTTTAATCAAAATAAATGAAAAGTTTCTTAAGTTAATTTCAAATAAATTAAGAGTTTTTTGTAGAGTAGCGAATTATAGGAAAAAAATTCTAGTTATTGAAGTTAGTAACGCAATTCAAAAAAATATGTTGAACTTTGAAATACCAAATGTATTTATCACGCTAAGAAAAAAATATTTACCACGTCTAAAATCAATCCACATCATTATAAATCCTCTCCTTGAGAATGTTTTGGAATGAAAATACTACTGTGTACAGTATATAAACTTTGTGTATATCTCGGTAAAAATTCCTTTAAAGAATTAATAAGATTTTAAAATACGCCCTACAGGATTCGAACCTGTGATCTACGGCTTAGAAGGCCGTTGCTCTATCCACTAAGCTAAGGGCGTATTATACTAGTATTGTCTATATGTTATAATTTGATCAATAATCAGTCAACTGTTTAAGTTAAAGATTAATAAAGTTAATAGAATGTCAATTTAATTTTAAATAAATATAATGACAGCAAGAATTTTGGATGGAAATTCTATTTTTAGAAAAATGAAAGTTAAAATTTTAAAAGAGATTCAATTAAAAGTTTCAGTTAATGACAGACGTCCTGGACTTGCAGTTATATACGTAGGTAAAAATCCAGCTTCAGAAATTTATATAGAAAGAAAATTTTTAGCTTTTAAATCATTAGGATTAGTTTTTAAATCATATAATTTAGAAGAAAATGTTCATGAATATAATATTTTAAAACTAATTGAAGATCTTAATGAAGACAAAGAAATTGACGGCATAGTGGTTCAACTGCCTGTTCCAAAACAGATTAATTATTTTAAAATTATTGAGAAAATAAATCCCATTAAAGATGTTGAAGGAATTCATCCATATAATGTTGGAAAGTTCGTTCAAAAAAATCGAAGAAACTTTTCATGTACTTCTAAAGGTATTATAACATTGTTGAAATGGTATAAAATCAATATTTCTGGAATGAATGCTGTTGTAATAGGAACTTCCAATATTGTTGGAATACCAATTGGTATGCAATTGTTATTACATGGATGTACAATTACAATGATAGATAAATATACTAGAAACATACATAAGTATGTCAAGTCAGCAGATTTATTGATAGTCGCTATTGGAAAACCAAATTTTATACGAGGAGAATGGATTAAAAATGGCGCTGTAGTAATAGATGTTGGAATAAATAAATTAAAAAATAAAATTGTAGGAGATGTTTGTTATATGGAAGCCAAAGAAAAAGCTAGTTGGATAACCCCAGTTCCTGGAGGAGTTGGTCCTATGACAATTATTTCATTAATAGTTAATGTTATTAAAGCTTTCGAAAAAAAATAATTCTTTATATAAAAATCGAATTTTATCTATAATTCTTTCCATGTAGTATTATCTTTTATATCTTCTAAAATTATTCCCATTAATTTTAGTTTATTTCTGATATCATCAGCTTTCTCCCATTGTTTTTTTATTCTTGCTTTTTTTCTTTGTTCGATCATTAATTCTATAAATTTACTTTTTCCATTTTTTATTTTTTTATTGTATTGCAAAATATTTTTTGGATTTTCATGCATAATTCCTAATATATTAGCTAAATATTTTAGTTCAAATGCTAATTTTCCAACTTTTCTTTTATCATAATTTTTTATTATATTAATTTTTCTTACTATATCGAATAGTATGCTAAAGGCTTTTGGAGTGTTGAAATCGTCATTCATAGCATCAAAAAATTTTTTTCTAAAATCTGTTTTTTCTGTTTTAACGCATTTAATTCCATCTATACATGAGTATAATCTCTCAAGTGAGGATTTCGATTGAATTAAATATTTTTCATTATAATTGACACTTTTTCTATAATGTTTTGAAAGAAAAAAATATCTTATTACTTCTGGATTATACTTTCTTAAAATTTCTTTTATTGTAATAAAATTTTTTAATGACTTTGACATTTTTTTGCATTTAATTCTTACCATTCCAACATGAATCCAATATTTTGCATATGAAGATTTGTTAGCGCAAATTGATTGGGAAATCTCATTTTCGTGATGTGGAAATATTAAATCCATTCCACCACCATGAATATCAAAATAATTCCCAAGGATCTTTGTACTCATTGCAGAACATTCAATATGCCATCCAGGTCTCCCATATCCCCATGGGGACAACCATTTTGGTTCATTTTTTTTCTTTGTAATTTTCCATAAAACGAAATCTAAATTATTTCTTTTATTTTTTAATGAATAAAAACTATTTTTATTACATAATTTTTCTAAGTTCTGTTTTGATAAAATTCCATAATTTGGATCACTGTTTACAGAAAACATAACATCTCCACATTTTGAAATATAAGCGTTTCCATTTTTAATTAATACCTTTATTAAATCAATAATCTCATCAATATGATTTGTTACTTTTGGTTCAAAATTCGGTTTTAACACTTTTAAAAGTTTTAGGTCTTGATTCATCTTGTCTTGCATTTTTAAAACAATATTAGTGAATTCTGTATTTTTTTTTAATGATATTTTTATTATTTTGTCATTAATATCAGTTATGTTTCTTACATAAATTAAATCATATCCAGAGTATCGTAAATAACGATTTATCATGTCGAATACTACAAATGTTCTTCCATGTCCAATATGGCAAACATCGTACATAGTTATCCCACATACATACATTTTGACTAATTTTTTTTGTATTGTTTTAAATTTCTCTTTTTTTTTATTTAAAGTATTATAAATATATATCATAATTTTCCTTTTTAAGGATTAGTTATAACTTATAAATGAAATCATAGTTTGTATATTTTTAACTGAATATATTAAAATTACTATTTTAACTAAGTATTTTAATATGATCTTAATTTTGATTACAATTTAAAAATATTTAATTCTTTAAAAGAAAAATGTTTTTTTTCATTTCTGATATCCATTTAAGAGAAGACAATTCGAAAAGTACAGAAATTTTTTTAAAATTTCTAAAAAAATATGCAATAAAAGCGAAATCGATTTATATTCTTGGTGATTTGTTTGATTATTGGATAGGCGATGATAAAATAAGTAAATATCATATAAAGATATCAAAAGAACTAAAAAGATTATCAAAAAGAGGTACAAGTTGTTTTTTTATAAGAGGAAACAGAGATTTCCTTTTAGGGAAAAAGTTCATAAAAAAAAGTGGAATGATTCTTCTTAATGATGAAGAAGTAATTAATTTATATAAAAGAAAAATTCTTTTATTACATGGAGATGTATTATGTGAGAAAGATACAGTTTATAAAATATATAGAGATTTTGTTAGAAATTACTTTGTACAAAAAATTTTTTTATTTCTTCCAAGGTCTCTAAGAGTTTTCATTGTTAAGATTATCAAAACAAACTCAATTGTTAATAATAATAAGTTTGTAGATATTAAAATAGTTAAAAAAATTTTTTTAAAATATGATTGTAACTACATTATTCATGGTCATCTTCATAAATATGAAGTTAATAAACTTTTTAATAAAAAGTTATGCAAAATATCCTTAGGAGGCTGGGAAAAGTACGCCTACATATCAAAAATGACTAAAAAAGGATTTTCACTCATTAAACTAACATAAAAAATTATACTATTTTTATATAAAAAAATTAATCTAGTATTCCTTTTATCAAAAAACGAACTTGATCAATAGAAAGATTAGCATTTATTCTAAAATATTTAGAATTTCCATTTTTTTCTTCCATCTGATAAAATTTGGAAAGTGGTTTAGTAAATTTTTTATATTCCATTAGTCTAGTTCTTATTATATTTTCTGTATCGTCTTTTCTGACAACAAGTTTTTCTCCAGTTATATCGTCTTTTCCCCTAATTTTTGGAGGACTATATTTTATATGATATATTCTATTAGAAGATATGTGAACTCTTCTGCCTAATATTCTCTCATAAATTAAATCTTCACATACATCAAGTTCTATTGCATAATCTATAAAAATATTTTCCTTTTTCATTGATTTTGCCTGTAGTATAGTCCTTGGAAATCCATCAAATAGAAATCCATTTCTACAACTTTTTTGATTAATTTTTTTTCTTATAGAAGAGATAACAATTTTATCAGTGATAAGCTTTCCCTGATCCATTGTTTTCTTAATTTTTTTTCCTAAAATAGTAGGAATATTAGAATATTCTCGAAGAATATCTCCTACAGAGATCCTCTGAACACCATATCTATTCATAATGAACTTAGCTTGCGTTCCTTTTCCAGATCCAGGGGCTCCGAATAAGATAATATTCATTTTCTAAAAGTTTTAAATCTTTTTCTAATTTTACTTTGAACTTAGTTCTATTAATAAATCATTAATTTTTTGAACAAACTTACCAGGATCTTCTAGAGATCCTTTTTCTACAAGAAAAGCTTCTTCTAACAAAAGTTCTATCCATTTTGACAAAAACGCTTTATCTTTAATTAAAGATATTTTTTGTATTATTTTACTTTTTGGATTTATTTCAAAATTGTATTTTATTTCTGGAGTATTTTTACCTATTGATGAAAATATTTTTGCCATCTGTGTACTCATTTCGTTTGAGTCTGTTGTTAAAACAACTGGAGTTTTTGTTAGTCTATTAGTAAACTTTACATTTTTTACTCTTTCTCCTAGATATTTTTTTATTTCTATTAAAAGATATTTCAATTGTTCTTCTTGTAATTTAATCGATTCTTTTTCTTTATAGTTACCAGTTAATTCTTCCACAGAGAAATCACTTTTACTAATTAATTGAAAGTTTTTTCCATGAAATTCAGTAAGATAATTCATCATCCAATCATCTATCTTGTCGAATAGTAATAGAACTTCTATTTTTTCTTTCTTAAAAATCTCCAGATGAGGGCTATTTTTAGCTGATACATAGTTATCAGAAGTAATATAGTAAATCTTTTTTTGATTTTTTTTCATTCTACTGACATAATCTTCTAGAGAAACATCTTGAATAGAACTAGATCTATACGTGGAGGAAAAACGTAGTAGTTTCATGATAGTATTTATGTTTTTTCTGTCTTCTGCTGGTCCTTCCTTAAATATCAATCCAAATTCATTCCAGAACTTCTGATATGTTTTCTTTTCGTTTTTTCCAATGTTTTCCAATTTTTTTAAAATTTTTTTGGTTAATATAAAACGAATATTTTTTAAAGAATTATCATTCTGAAGAACTTCTCTAGAAATATTTAAAGATACACTTTCAATATCAACTATTCCAACTATGAATCTTAAATAATTTGGAACAAACTTTTCCCTTTTCTCCATAATAAATACACGACGGACATAAATTTTTATACCACATATTTTATTTTTGTTCCAAAGTTCTATTGAAGATTTCTTTGGTATATAAATAAGAAATGTGTATTCTTGACTCCCTTCTACAATGTTATGAATCCATGATAGTGGCTCTAAAGTACTATTAGAGATATACTTATAAAACTCTTTATATTCTGTCTCAGTAATATCATTTTTATTTTTTCTCCAAATTGCTTTAGATTTATTAATCTTTTCCCAATATGGTTCTTTATCTTTTTCATTAAAAGATTTTACCTCTATTGGAAAAGAAATATAATTTGAATATTTACTAATGATTTCTTTTAATTTCCATAGTTCTAAAAATTTAGTTTTTTCTTCTTTCATAGAAAGAGTAACTGTTGTTCCAATATCTTCTTTATATAAAGTCGATACTTTATATTCTCCGCATCCATCTGACTCCCACAATACACTTTCATTTTGTAATGAGTTTATTGATCTTGTGTGAACTGAAACAAAATTTGAAACGATAAAAGATGAATAAAACCCGACACCAAACTGTCCGATTAATTTTTCATTTCTCTTGTTTTGACTAATAGATGATAGAAATTTTTTTGTTCCAGACTCTGCAATTGTACCCAAATTTTCTATAACTTCTTTTTTTGTCATTCCTATTCCGTTGTCACTTATAATAAGTTCTTTCTTGTTTTTATCAACAGAAATTTTTATTTTAAATTCTTCTATATTTTTTCGAGAGTTGCAGTTTGAAATGTAATAGAATCGTAGTTTATCAATTGCGTCTGAAGCATTTGAAATAAGTTCTCTTAAAAACACTTCCTCATTAGAGTATAAAGAATGTATCATAAGGTGCAAAAGTTGTTTAACCTCTGATTTAAACGTAAAAATCTCTTTTTTCTTTTCTTTTATCATAAAATCTCCTTTGTAAAAATATGGTCTCTTATAAAGAGTATAAATTTTTTAATAAAATTCTTTTTAAGAAATTACATATAAAATATCGATTAATATCAATTCTCTCTATAGAGAGAATTTTCCTGATATATCTTCCATCTTTTTTCTTTTTGTTTTTTCAAGACGATGTACAGCACTATTAAAAGCAGCCGCTACAAGATCCTCTATCACTTTTCTATTTTCCATTTTAAAATCATAGTCTATGATAACCTTTTTACAATTATAAAACCCATTCAAGAAAACTTTTACAATTCCGGCTCCAGACTGTCCAATAATTTCTATTTTATTCATATCATTTTGAACCTTTTTTATTTTTTCTTGCATTTCTTTAGCTTGCTTTAAAAACGACTCTAATCCATTTTTTTTACACATAATATTCTCTCTATAGATTTTGGAAAAAATCTTTCGATAAAGTAATAATTATAAATTAACTAGTATTTTGAAAAAATTTTTGATTTCTTAAAGAATTTAATTGATAAATCTACTTTACTAATTCAAATGTTTTTACGATGTTTTCATAAATTGTTTTTGATTGCAAATAATGTTGATACTTCTACTCCAATTCTTTTAGTTGGAGCAAAAGCAAGGTTTTTCTTACATTTTAAAAATGAATTATAGTAATACTGAGCTTCATCATGTTTTAAAATAAATGACAATTCATATAATTTTTTCTCTATTTTTTCTTTCGGTAAAGATATATTGTCTTTTCTTGGAACCAGTTGAAAAACTATTATTTTATGTATTGCTGACAGCAGATTATCTAAAAAAATTTCCCACTCAATACCAGTGTCAGATATTTCATCTAACAACTTTAGAACTTTTTCTACATTTTTATTTATTATATTTTCAATCAACTTTATTAATTTTTCTTCTTCCGTGAATTCAGAAATTAATTCCTTTGTATAATATAAATCATTTCCATTTCCAATTAACAAACTTTGTTCTATTAAGTTTAATGCGTCTCTCATGCTCCCATTTGATATTTTAGAAATCAATTTCAGTGATTTTGAATCACTTTTTATTTTTTCATGTGATAAAATATTTTTTATTTTTTTATAAATTTCTCTTTGATCTATTGTCTTTAAATGGAAATGCAAACACCTAGATAAAATTGTATCTGGTATTTTTTTCGGTTCTGTTGTTGCAAATAAAAATTTTACATATTTTGGAGGTTCTTCAATAGTTTTTAGTAAAGCATTAAAACTATGTTTAGAAAACATATGAATTTCATCTATCAAATAAATTTTAAATATTCCAATTGAAGGAGTGTACTGAACATTTTCTAGCAATTCATTTGTATCCTCTACCCTAGTTCTAGACGCAGCATCTACCTCAACTAAGTCAATAAAGTTACCATTCTCTATGTCAATGCAATTTTTACATGAATTACATGGATTTTCTGTTACTCCATTTTCACAACTAATTCCTTTAGAAAATATACGAGCAATTGTAGTTTTTCCAGTTCCTTTAGCTCCAGAAAACAAGTATGCATTATGTATTCTTTTCTTTTTTAAAGAATTTTTTAAAGCAATTAAAATATGATCTTGTCCAATCAAATCTGAAAATTTTTTTGGTCTCCACTTTATTGAAAAAGGACAGTAATCCATACGATTAATTTTTAACCATTTCTATAAAAAATTTAAAAGTTATTTTGAGCTGTTTTTTAAGTAAAAATTTCCTTAAATGTTTTATATTAAAATCAAATTTCTTCTTTTAAGAATTTAATGAGTTATTTAGTAACTTTAAAAATATTAACAATTTATATAAATAAAAATTTTCTTACAGAAATCTTTCATAAAAAATTTAATTTATTAATGTTAAAAATTAAAATTATCTAAATCTTTTGTAAAACAATAACTAAATTTTTCTTATTATTAACAATTTTTAATATCATTTAAATAACACAAAATAGTGTTTTAAGTTATTTAGACAGAATAAAATTTCATTAATAATCATTTTACATCTTTCTTATTTCATCTATACCTAAAAGGTTTAATCCAGTTTTTAATATTCTTTTAGTTAAAAAAATTAATTTTAGTCTACTGTTTTTAACTTCAACAGTTTTTTCATAAATTACTGAACAATCTTTATAAAAGATAGAAAATAAATTTGAAAGTTTATATAGATAAAGGCAAAGTACATTTGATAATCCATTATTTTCGATTTCTTTGATTTTTTCTTCAAATTGTAATAGATGAACAGCTAAGTTTCTTTCTATTTTTTTTGTTAAAATAAAAGAATTTGGCAACATGCAAATATTTGTATCAGATTTTTTAAGTATTGAGACAATTCTAGTATATGCATATTGTAAGTAACAAGATGTATTTCCATTAAATGATAAAATTTTATCCCAATTAAATACATAATCTGTTTTTTTGTTTTTTGATAGGTCAAAATATTTTATTGCACCAATACCAATTGAATTAGAAATTTCTTTTTTTTCTATGTCTGAAATAAAATTTCTGTTATCTAAAACAGATCTCGCTTTATTTACTGCTTCGTCCAATAATTTAGATAAAATTATCGTTTTCCCAGAACGACTTTTAAAAGGTTTTTTATCATCTCCTAGCATCATTCCAAAAGAATGATGTTCTACTGAAACTGATTTTGGTATATATCCAGCCATTTTTGCAATAGATATAATTTGTGACATATAAGATTTTTGTCTCGAATCAGTATAATATAATATTCTTTCAGCTTTCAATGTTTGACATCTATATTTCAAGCAAGCTATATCTGTAGTTGAGTATAAATATCCTCCGTCTTGTTTTTGAATTACAATTACTGAGTTAGAATATTTTTTTTCTGATTTATTCATTTGCGAACAATGTATTACAATAGCTCCTTTACTCTTTATAGCAATTCCTTTTGACACAAGGTCAGAGACAACCTTTTTTAACATTGATTGGTATGCACTTTCTCCTTTTACATCATCTAAATTTAACAAAATATTCATTCTATTGTAGATTTCTTGGTTTTTAGACAATGTTATTGAAACTAACTTTTTCCAAATCATTCTACAATATTTATTTCCTTGTTGTAATTTTACCACACATCTTCTTGAAAGTTTTGCAAATCTTTCGTTTGATTCATAAAGTTTTTTAGACTTTTTGTAAATTGAGTCTAGTTCATCCAAATTTAAAAATTGTATTTTGTTCTTCTTAAAGACTTTTAAAAATGCTATTAACATTCCAAACTGAGTTCCCCAGTCTCCTATATGATTTACTCTTATAACTTTATGACCTAGAATATTTAATATTCTTACAATAGAATCTCCAATAACTGTAGATCTAAGATGACCTATATGCATGTTCTTTGCAACATTTGGTGATGAGTAATCTACAATAATTTTCTTAGGTCGATCAGTTTTACGTATAAGTATTCTAGACTTAGAACATTTTAGTATATTTTTAATAATCCATTTGTCATATAAATATATATTTATAAATCCTGGATTAACCAGTTTCTTTTTACCAATTCCATGTAAATCTAAAAGACAGTACACTTTTTTAGCAAGCTTAATAGACGAAATATTCATCTTTTTCGCTATTTGGATGATACATGCTATCTGATAGTCACCAAACTTTTGATTTTTACTAGATTGATTAATTGAAGCTACAAAATTTTTTGAAATTCCAGAACTAATCATAGCTTTACTAAGTTTCTTAATAAGAAACGATTTAATATCTATCATAATAGTTTTATTTAAAAATTAGTTTTTAAAAAGTTTTATTTATTAAAAAAATAGTATTGAAAATATTTTACTATAGACTAGTAAAATAAGCTTAATTTCTTTTTGAGAAATATAATAAGTTCATGAAATCACTTTGTGAAAATAATGTGAATATAAACTTTTCAAAACATTATTTATTTCTTCTGAGAAGATATTATGGCTCTTATTGGCGCATCATATCCTTCAATGGTTAATTTTTTATTACTTCTATTTAAGTTTTCTGATAAAGAGTCATATTCTGCCCATTTTGTTCTTCTCTGTTCCATTGAAGTTAAAATGTTCTTGCTAAGCACTTTTACATTTACAAATCCAAATCTTTTAAGCCAAGTTTTAAGCATTTTGATTGACGGTATGAAATATACATTCTTCATTCCTGCATATCTATCTTTTGGAAATATACATTTTTGTCTATCACTTTTTGTTATTAAAGTTTCTATAATAAGTTTACCGCCTACATTCAGTTGATCTTTCAATTGCAATATATGATCTAATGGAGAACGAAGATGATAAATTAAGCCCATTGAAAAAACTACATCAAATTTTCCTAATTTCTGCATTTTTTTCAACTTTAATGGTATTAGATATATCTTTTTGTTGTTTCCAATAAGTTTTTTTATTGCTTTAAACTGAAAAAAACATAGTTGATTTGGATCTATTCCTACTACAATTTTTGCTCCTTCCCCTAAGATTCTCCACATATAATATCCATTGTTGCATCCTACATCTAAGACTAATTTTCCGTTTACAGAGATTTTAGAAAAAATTTTTTTCCATTTTAAATCAGATCTCCATTCTCCATCGATGTGAATTCCATATATATAGAACGGACCTTTTTTCCACGGAGAAAGTTTTTTTAAAAGATTGTATATTGTTTTTCTTTTATAAGAAGTAATCTCTCCTTCTACAACTACTGATTTTTTTATATCTATCTTATCCGGTACTATTGACGGTATATTATCAACTATACTTTTGTAAAATTTAGTTTTTTTTGATTTATATGATTTAGATATTTTTTTTATCTGAGAAGGTAATGTCTCTAGCCAATTATATAAAACACCTTCAGATATTTCCTGATAAAAATCTAAGAAATCTTTTGTAATAATTTCCATTACTTTATAGCGACTAATGAACAAAAATTCAAAAATTGAAAACAAATTTCAAAATATTTAAAACCAGATTTTTTTATTCTGTTTCTATGTACTTCAATGGTATCAATAAACATAGAGTTTTTTAACATAGCATCTTTGTTTTTTATCTCTTCATTACTATAACCATTATTTCTTTTAAATTCATGGTGCATATTAAAAAATAATCTATTTATCTCTTGATTTTTCAAAGATATTTTCTCTGAAAGAAACATAATTCCGTTTTTATTCAATCCTTTATAGACTTTATCTATAACAATTTGTTTAAAATTTCTACCAATAAATTGCAGAGAAAAATTCAAAATTATCATAGAAGCGTTTTTTATATCTGAGTCTAAGAAATCTTCATTTAAAATTACTATTCTTTTGTCTTTTTTTTTAATTCTTTTTTTGAATACATCAATCATATGTTTGGACTTATCTATTGATAATATCACGTAGTCTTTATTTTTTACTTCGTCAAGTATAGAAAGTGAAATTGTTCCTATAGAACATCCCAAATCATACACATAACTGTTATTAGTTATGAAATTTTTCGAAAACATCCTTATTAATGAGATAATATTCATATAGCATGGTATTGACCTTTTTACAATCTCAGAAAATTTATTAGCCACATTTTTATCAAATTTCCATAATTTTAAATCATTCTTGAAAATATTTTGATTTTTCATTATTGTTTTTTTTCATTTTATTATTTCAATTGAAATTTTATACTCAGTATAATATATTGTTGTAGATTTTTCTTATAAAAATTTCAATAATATTCAGAAAAACTCATTCTCCTAAAAATAGGATTTTATGGAATTGGTTTTAGTATAATTACTGATAAGTGATCTTTGATTTTATCTAATACTTCAAGTGCTTTTAATATTTTTGAAAAATATTTATGATTTTTGGAAAAACAAATATGAGAACAAATTACTGCGGAGAAATTGATTTATCATATATAGGAAGGAGAGTTGTTTTATGTGGATGGGTAAGCTCATACAGGAATATAAATAAGATCATTTTTGTAAATCTAAGAGATTGTTATGGAATTATACAAATCACATTTTCGAACATAGATGTTAATCTATTCAAAAAAGCCAAAAAATTGAGAAACGAGTATTGCATTCAAGTATCTGGAATAATAAAAAAAAGAAAAAAACCAAATAGAAATCTTTTAACAGGAAATGTAGAACTATCTGTAAGCTCTTTGAAGATTATAAATAAATCTGATCCTGTTCCAATAAATTTAGAAAAGGAAAATTCAGAAGAAATTAGAATCAAATATCGTTATCTTGAATTAAGAAAAAAAAATATGTTAAAGAATTTATTTAAAAGATCAGAAATTATAAATTTTACAAAAGATTTTATGAAATCTGAAAAATTTATGTTTATTGAAACTCCTATTCTTACAAGATCTTCGAAAGAAGGAGCAAGAGACTATATTGTTCCTAGTAGAATACACAAAAGTAAATTCTATGCATTACCTCAATCTCCTCAGTTATTTAAGCAAATTCTCATGATATCTGGAGTCGATAGATACTATCAGATTGCAAAATGTTTTCGAGATGAAGACCTAAGATCAGATCGTCAACCTGAATTTACACAAATAGATATTGAAATGTCTTTTGTAAACTCAAAACAAGTACGATCAATTATGCAAAAATTCATTAAACATCTTTGGAGAAAATTTAAAAAATATGAGTTTGATTCATTTCCTTCTATTACTTTTAATGAATCTATGACACTTTACGGAACAGATAAACCAGATCTGAGAAATCCATTGAAACTAAATAATGTATCCAAATTCTTTAACAAAGAAAAAATTATTTCAAAATATAATTTTGAAGATGAAGCTACTATCATTTCAATTTTTGTAGATGACAAACATAACAATATAAAAATGTGTCATATGGATAAATATAAATGTTTATCTAAAAAATTCGGAGTGAAAGAATTTTTTTGTATAAAGTTAGATTCAGTTATTTTAGAAAATGAGAAATATAATAAAATTTTTCAATTTATTTCAAAAAATAGTTTCACTAGTATGATTTCTAAATTTAATTCTAAAAAATATAACTTAGCTTTTTTTTGCTTTGATAAGAAAGAAATAGTTTATAAATTCATGGGATTTTTTAGAAAAAAAATTTGGAAAGATCTAAAAATAAAATCTAAAAATGTTTGGAAGCCTGTGTGGATTACAGATTTTCCTATGTTTTCAATAAATAAAGACGGAAAATTATGTTCTGTTCATCATCCTTTCACTTCTCCAAAATGTTTAAATGATCTATACACAACTAATCCAACTGATATAATTTCTGATTCTTATGATATGGTAATAAATGGATATGAAGTTGGAAGTGGATCTTCCAGAATTTTTAAAAAGAAAATACAAGAAAAGGTATTTGAATTAATTGGAGTTGATGAAAAACAAAAAAATAACCAATTTAATTATCTAATAGAAGCGTTAAAATATGGAGCTCCACCTCATGCAGGATTCGCGTTTGGTTTAGATAGATTGGTTATGCTCATAGTTAAATCAAAAAACATAAAAGATGTGATAGCTTTTCCAAAAACTACAGAAGCAGTTTGTACTATGACAGATAGTCCTTCAAAAGTTTCCAATAAACTTTTAAATGATCTGTCTTTGAAAATAGGTTAATAATAGTATTGAAATATATTCAGAACTTTTTTAAAGATATTAAAATTTTTCATGTTACTTAGCAATGTTAATTACAATGGTTAAACATAAAAAGTTTCTCTTAAAAGTATTAAATCTGATATATATATTTTAACTTTAAGTATACTACGAGTAGTGTTTAAGTAATTTGTTTTAAAATATAGATATACTACATCTTATTTTTTATAAACGCTACATATTTAAACTACCTGAAAAATGAATCTCTTTAACAGAATGAGTCTAAGAGACATATTCTCTAAATTGTTTCTTGAAATATTGTTTTTCAGATGATTATTGATGTCATATTTTATTAAAAAACTTTATTATTAAAGTAAGTTTTCATAAGATCATGGTTCATTAAATATCTGTGGAAAATTTTTGTGTAAAAGTTAACAATTTTATTGAGAAATATTAAAATAAAACATTTGAATTTAACTAAAATTAGTAGTGTAAGTAAATACATTCGTAAATTGTGATACTTAAGATTAACTTAAAATTCTTACATTAAGCTTATCTTAAAAATATGAAGACAATTATAGGAATAGATCCAGGGTCTAGAACTACTGGATATGGAATAATATCTCAGGATAGCAAAAAAGTTTCTTACTTGAACAGTGGATCTATAGAAAGTTCATCAAAACCATTTCCTACACGTTTACAAAGAATCTATAATGGAATCAGCAAGATAATTAAAGAGTACAAACCTGACATATTCGTTATTGAACAAACTTTTTTTTCTAAAAATGCCAATTCTGTTATAAAGTTAAGTCAAGCAAAAGGAGTAGCTGTTCTAGCTGCAGTTAATAATAGAATTCCAATATTTGAGTATTCTTCAAAAACAGTAAAACAATTTGTTGCAGGAAGTGGATCAGCAAAAAAAACACAAGTTCAATATATGGTTTGTCTTATTCTTGAACTTTTTTTTATACCTAAAATTGATGAGTCTGATGCGTTAGCTATTGCAATAACACATAGCTACTTTAGTCAGAAGTTAAAATTTGTAGATATAAAAAAAGATTTTTTTTGAAACTACAATTTTTACATTTAATTAAAATTACACTAAATTTTATGTGATTACTTTAACTTTTCATGAAAATATTATATTTGGAAAAGAAAAATTATTTAAACCCTTGAACTAACAACATATAGACCCCATTATCCTCATCAGAGGAAATGTCAAGATTTGAGAAATAAGCTTGACATAAATTTCGAGTTTACTTTATATGAATTTTATTTATAGGAGATCTATTAATGAAAATTCGTCCGTTACATGATCGAGTTATCGTAAAAAGAGAAGAGGTTGAATCTAAATCTACAGGAGGCATCGTTCTTACAGGTTCTGCAGCAGGAAAATCAACTAGAGGTAAAGTTTTAGCAGTTGGAAAGGGGACATTGTTAGAAAATGGAATGAAGAAACCTCTTGATGTAAGAGTTGGTGATATAATCATATTTAATGATGGATATGGTGTAAAAACCGAGAAAATCGATAACGAAGAAGTTTTGATTATGTCAGAAAGTGATATTTTGGCAGTAGTTGAGAATTAGAGTGTCTTATTTAGATCTTCTAAATGAAAGAATTTAAAGGAAAAAAAAATGGCAGCTAAAGACGTAAAATTTGGTAGTGAAGCACGATCTAAGATGCTTCGTGGAGTTAATATTCTTGCAGATGCAGTTAAAGTTACACTGGGTCCGAAGGGTAGAAATGTTATTTTAGATAAATCTTTTGGAGCTCCTTCAATAACTAAAGATGGTGTTTCCGTTGCAAGGGAAATAGAATTAGAAGATAAGTTTGAAAATATGGGGGCACAGATGGTTAAGGAAGTAGCTTCCAAAGCAAATGATGCAGCAGGGGATGGAACCACTACAGCAACAGTTCTAGCTCAATCTATTGTTAGTGAAGGACTGAAAGCGGTTGCTGCTGGTATGAATCCAATGGATTTAAAGAGAGGAATAGACAAAGCGGTATCTGCAGCAGTAGAAGAGCTTAGAAATCTTTCTAATACTTGTGATGATAATAAATCTATAGAGCAAGTTGGAACTATTTCAGCTAATTCAGATCAATCT
Source organism: Candidatus Riesia sp. GBBU (assembly GCA_002074035.1). Taxonomy (GTDB): domain Bacteria; phylum Pseudomonadota; class Gammaproteobacteria; order Enterobacterales; family Enterobacteriaceae; genus GBBU. The sequence continues at coordinate 230,373 of CP012849.1, forward strand.
GTTGGAAAATTAATCGCTGATGCTATGGAAAAAGTCGGCAAAGAAGGAGTTATTACAGTAGAAGAAGGATCTGGCTTGGAGGATCAATTAGATGTTGTTGAAGGAATGCAGTTTGACAGAGGTTATTTGTCTCCTTATTTCATCAACAAACCTGATTCAGGATCTTCTGAATTAGAAAATCCATATATTCTGTTAGTTGATAAAAAAATTTCTAATATTCGTGAGCTTTTACCTATTCTTGAAAGTGTCGCTAAAGCAAGTAAGCCTCTTTTAATCATTGCTGAAGACGTAGAAGGAGAAGCATTAGCTACACTTGTTGTAAATAATTTAAGAGGAATTGTAAAAGTTTCTGCTGTTAAAGCTCCAGGATTTGGAGATCGAAGAAAAGCCATGCTTCAAGATATAGCTATACTTACTAATAGTTCAGTTATTTCTGAAGAAGTTGGAATGGATCTAGAAAAAACAACATTAGATAATTTAGGACAAGCTAAACGAGTTGTAATTAATAAGGATACTACTACTATAATAGATGGGGTTGGGAAAAAATCATCTATTAGAAATAGAGTGAAACAAATTATGCAACAAAGAGATGAAGCTACATCTGACTATGACAGAGAGAAACTTCAAGAAAGAATTGCAAAATTATCTGGTGGTGTGGCTGTAATAAAAGTTGGGGCGGCTACAGAGGTTGAAATGAAAGAAAAACGTGCTCGTGTCGATGATGCTTTACATGCTACTCGAGCTGCAGTAGAAGAAGGAGTTGTAGCTGGAGGTGGAATATCACTTGTTAGAGTTGCTAGAAGACTTGATCAATTAAAAGGAGAGAATGAGGATCAAACTGTTGGAATTAGAATAGCTTTAAAAGCTATGGAATCTCCTATGAGACAAATAGTTGAAAATGCAGGAGAAGAACCAGCTGTTGTTGTAAATAATGTTAAGAATGGAAAAGACAACTATGGTTATAATGCTTCAACTGAAAAATATGGAGATATGATAGAAATGGGGATTTTAGATCCAACTAAAGTTACTAGATCGGCTTTACAATTTGCCGCTTCTGTAGCTGGTCTTATGATTACAACTGAAGCTATGATAACTGATCTACCAAAAGAAGAAAAATCAGATTTAGGTAATCCTTCCGGAATGGGAGGAGGAATGGGAGGTATGATGTAGTCTGTTCCTTAATAATGTGTTTTAGTTATTTCTTCGAAAGAAACCCTGAAAGATCTCAAATCTTGATGGGTTTTTTTTTAAACACTTCTATTAAAATAGAATGTAGAACCTACCCATAAATCTTGATCTAAAATTGAAAATGGAGCTGGCGGGAATCGAACCCGCATCCGCAATTTTCTTTTACTATCAGTTTAAGTCACATGCTTTAGTCTTTAATCTTTTCTATTTTCTAATAAAGACATAATATGAAAATAGAATTTTTCTGATTTTTTTTTTCGACAATTATAATCTAACCAGAAAGAAAATAATGCCCTTTTTACTAATCAAACCAATGTAAAATAAAAAGAAAATTTTACACCGAATGCTATGAACCTGTTATGAAAACTAGGCTGCTATAGCGTATTGTTTTTGTTTTGCTATTATTTTAATTTTTAACGAGAATGATTCTCGACATGTAACAAATAGATAAGAAAAATTCGTCGAATCCAAAACAGCCCCTAAGAATAAAAATATTTTTTCAACGTATTTTTCAAAAATTTTTTTCTTCTATTATTCCATTCTAATTTTCTAATTTCATATCTTTTATCGTATTTTTTTTTACCTTTAACAATCCCAATTTGGACCTTATAGATATTGTTCTTTAAATACAAAGAAATTATGATTGCAGAATATCCAACTTTTTCTATTTCGCATGAAATTAAATCTATCTCTTTTCTGTTTAATAGAAGTTTTCTCATTCTAGATCTTTCTTGTTGAGAATCTAATAAAACTCCTTTTACAGGTACTATAACTGATCCAACAATATAAGCTTCTGAGTTTTTAACGGAAACAAAACAATTTTCGAAATTAAATTTTGAATCTCGTATTGACCTTATCTCCCATCCATTTAGAACTATTCCTGCTTCAATTTTTTTTTTAACGAAATAGTTCCTAATTGTTTTTTTATTAAAAAACAAAGTTTTATTGATATCTTTTACGTAAAACATCTAATACATGTAAGATTAATATGTTAACGATTAAAAATAAACTGTAAAATTTATCTTATACAAGATATTCATATTGATAAAAAATATTAATGCTAAATATATTAACTTTTTAAATAGTTCTTAAACAAACAGATTAATAATTATAAGACTATTTTTTAGTTTGTCAATCAAGGTGAATAATATATAGTCTATAATATTGTATCTATATTAGATAGATACGTTATAATTCAAAAACTTTTAATTATATTTTTTAAAGAAAATATGTTTGTTTAACAGTTTAAAAATTAAATTTTAACTTTATTTGAAACAGTTCAAAGTATTTAATATATGATGATTACTTTTTTTCCCATCCTAATTTTCTGTTTAAGACATTGAAATAATTATAGTCTTTTGGATGAATTAATCTGAAGCTTCTTTTACTCTTTTTAATAAAAACGTCGTTTGTATCTTTTATAGAAAATATAGATTGACCATCACAGTTTATTTCATATTTAATATTTTCCTTTTTAAATTTTAACTGTATTTTTTTTGTATCATTGATAACAATTGGTCTAGAATATAATGTATGTGAAAACATCGAATTTAGTATTATTGCATTTACATCAGGGGATATTATAGGTCCTCCAATAGATAATGAATAAGCAGTTGATCCAGTTGGAGTTGATATAATTAATCCATTTGAATTTTGAGAAAATGCGAAATTTCCATCTATATAGACATCAAATTCTATCATTTTTGTAATTTTACCTGAATGAAAAATTATTTCATTTATTGCTGTGTTTACATAAATCTTATCTTTCTTTTCAAAAATTTGTATTTCTAGTAATGATCTTTTTTCTTCTAAAAATTCTCCATTTAGTATATTTAACAAGATATTCAAGATATTATTCGGGTTCAAGTCTGTTAAAAATCCTAAATTTCCGTGATTAATTCCAATAATTCTATTTTTGTATTTTGATAAAATTTTAGCTGCACTTATCATATTTCCATCTCCTCCAACTACAATTATTAAATCTGTTGATTTTCCTATATTTTTTGCTTTCTTTGTAGGAATGTTTTTCATGTCTAATTTATTAGAAATTTTCCTTTCCATAATAACGTGATAATTTTTAACTCGTAACCATTCATATATTTTTTTATGAGTTTTTAAATTTTTTAAATTTCTAGGATATCCCATAATTCCTATTTTTTTAAAAAAAAATTTTTTTTTTTTCATTTAACAAAATACCTTTTAAAACTGTTGAAATAATTTTCTTGAATCAAAAATTATTATCTCTATAATATAGAGAATCTAATTTGTTTCATGGAGAATTTTTAATGGATAAAAATGGTCAAAAAATAGATAATAAGAAGTTAAATAATGAAAGTAAATCAAAAAAATTAAAAGAAAAAGAAACAAAAGAAACAATTGACGAAGAAACATTAAATGAGACTGACAAAAAAATAAAGATAAATTTAAGAATACAAGAGTTAGAAAATAAATTAATAGAAATAAAAAAAAGTGAACGAGATAAAATATTAAGAGCAAGAGCTGAAGCAGAAAATATTATAAAACGTACTGAAAAAGATATTGAAAATGCTCATAAATTTGCTTTAGAAGGTTTTATTTCAGAATTGCTTCCTGTAATAGATAATCTAGAAAGAACAGTTGAAATTACAAAAAAGGAAAAAAAAAATTTTCCATCTCTGATTGAAGGATTGGAGCTAACATTAAAATCTTTTCTATCAATTTTAAAAAAAAATGGAGTTGAAAAAATAAAGATTAAAAAAAATTGTGAGTTTAATCCTGAATTTCATCAAGCTGTGAAAATAGTAAAAAATGATAAATTAAGAGACAATGAAATATTAAAAGTAATTCAAGAAGGTTATACACTAAATTCAAGGCTTTTACGTCCTGCGATGGTTGTTGTTTCAAAAATTTAAATTTACTTAGAAATCCAAACAATTGGGCTTTTATTCTGAGACTTCAGTATTTTGTTAGTCTTAGAGAAGTGACGACAACCAAAGAAGCCTTTATTAACTGAGTAATTGGAAGGATGTGAGGTTTCAAGTACAAAATGTTTTGTTGTATTTATTAAATATTTTTTTTGTACTGCCATTGTTCCCCATAGTAAAAATACAACTCCTGAATTTTTTTTATTTATCTTACTAATTACTCTATTAGTAAATATTTCCCATCCAATGTTTTTATGCGACATTGGTTTTCCTCTCTCAACAGTTAATATTGTATTAAGCATCAATACACCTTGTCTAGCCCAACTTTCCAAACAGTTATTTTCTTTCAAATCAGAGCAATCTAAATCAGTTTTTATTTCTTTATATATATTATATAAAGATGGAGTTAACCTCATTCTGTTTCTTACTGAAAAAGCAAGACCATCAGCCTGATTATTTCCATGATATGGATCTTGTCCAATAATCACTACTTTAACATCATCAAGCTCTGTAATTCTAAAAGCTCTAAAAATATCTTTATTACATGGAAAAATCTGCGCTCCAGAATCTCTTGATCTTTTCAAAAAAAGAATAATATTTTTGAAATAACTATTTTTTTTTTCAGAATTAATAAATTCTTTCCAAGTTTCTTTCTTCAAATTTCTATTATAGAATATTAATAATAATTAATTTATTATAAAATATAATTTTATAAAAAATTCAAAATTTATGCATATAAAACAAAAAGTTTTTGAAATTTTTATATCTTTATACTTATTTAAATATTTTTAATATAAAGTCAAGTTCGCTTTAAAGAAATTAAATAAATAGCTAAATATTACAAATTACTAAATTTATTTTATAAAAATTTTTAAAAATATTTTTATTATATTTATTTTAAACAAATTATATTTGATAGTATACTTCAAAAATTTATGTATCAAATAAAACATGTCAGAAATTTCTCAATTATCGCACATGTTGATCATGGAAAATCTACACTTTCAGATCAAATTATGCAAATTTGCGGAGGAATTTCTAAAAATAAAGTTAATACAAGAATACTAGATTTTATGGATTTAGAAAAAGAAAGAGGAATAACAATAAAAGCTAGAAGTGTATCATTAAAATATTTCGAAAAAAGTAATAATATAAATTATTTTATTAATTTCATCGATACACCAGGACATATTGATTTCTCTTTTGAAGTTTTTAACTCACTAAAAGTAAGTGATGGAGTTTTACTTTTAATAGATGCTTCGCAAGGAATACAATCTCAAACAATAGAACACTTTAATATTGCTAAAAAGATGAATCTAAAGGTTATTCCTGTAATTAACAAAATTGATATACCAGGAATAAACATAAATTGTATTCGTAGAGAAATTGAAGATCTTACCAAAACTGACGCAAATGACATTTTGATATGTTCTGCTAAACTTGGAATCGGTATAGAGAACATTATAAAAAGTATAATTAAAAATATCCCTTATCCAAGAGGAAAAGTTTCTAGTTTATTTCAAGCAAAAGTAATCGACTCTTGGTTTGACAAATATTCAGGAATATTTTTTCTGGTGAAAATTGAAAACGGAATAGTGAAAAAAGGAATTTCAATAAAGTCTTTAACTTCTGATCAAATGTATAAAGTAAAAGAAGTTGGTATATTTAGTCCTAAAAAAGTTATTCATGAAACATTATTTTGTGGAGAAATAGGATGGATATCTTGTTTTGAAAAAAAATCAATATCTATAAAACATGTAGATACATTAGTTGATGTTTGTTTTTCTGGGCAAAATGTAAGAAACAATTCTAAAAATACTAATTATAATGTATATTCTAGTTTATTTCCAGTGAACCAAGACGATTTTAATAATCTTGAAAGTTCTTTAGATAAGCTGAATTTAAATGATTCTGGATTTTCATATATTCATGAAAGTTCTCATACATTTGGAAGAGGATTTAGATGCGGATTTTTTGGCACTTTACATATGGAAATTGTTCAAGAAAGGTTGAAAAGAGAACATGGAGCTAACATAGTTATGACGTCACCTTCAATAACATATAAAGTAGAACTAAAAACAGGGAAAGAAATTTATATTAATAATCCAAATGATCTTACCAAAGTAAATAATATAAAATCAATTTACGAACCAGTAGCTATAACAGAAATTATAACTACAGAAGAATATTTTGGAGAAATATCTTCTTTATGTCAAAGTTGTAGAGGAAGGAAAATTAGTATATCTTTTTGTAAAGACAAATTTACTTTGATTTATGAAATTCCTTTTTTTGAAATTGTTTCAGGATTTTTTTCCAAGATTAAATCTATTTCTAGCGGTTACGCATCATTTAGATATAATTCAATTTTCTTTAAAAAAGAAGATATAGTTTGTGTTTATATATTGATTAATAAAAAAAGAATTGATGTACTATCATCAGTATTACATAAAAAAAATTCTTTGTTATATGCTAGACAAACAGTAAAAAAACTAAAAGAATTTATTGATCGTAGACAATTTGATATTGTCATTCAAGCTTCTATAGAAAATCGTGTAGTAGCAAAATCTATAGTAAAAAGACTAAGAAAGAATGTTGTTTCTAAATGTTATGGAGGAGATGTAAACAGGAAAAAAAAACTTCTATTAAAACAAAAAATTGGTAAAAAAATGATGAAAAAAATTGGAAATATTGAATTTTCACAAGAATTACTCAATTCTATAACAGTTTTTTTCCATAAAAAAAAATAATTTCAGGAAAATTAATTTATGATTGATTCATTTTCAATATTTTTAATTTTAACTACGTTTTTTACTGGAACTATTTGGATTCATAGAAAAATTAAATCCTTTTCCTATAAGAAAAATCTTTTTCTAACAACTAGAAATTTTAAGTATTGTGTCAACTATAAAATTAATAACTTAATTGATTTTTTATCTTCATTTTTTCCGTTATTTTTAATAACGTTCGTCATAAGATCATTCTTATATGAACCGTTTAGAATTCCTTCTGGTTCTATGATTCCTTCTCTTTTACCTGGAGATTTTATTCTAGTACAAAAGTTTTCTTATAATATAAGAAATCCTATTACTAATAATATAATTTTTTCTTTTGGCAAACCTAGAAGAGGTGAAATATCTGTATTTAAATATCCGAAAAATCCAAAGATAAATTTTGTAAAAAGAATAATTGGACTACCAGGAGATACAGTATTTTATGATACAAAAAAAAAAGTATTAACAATTTATCAAAGATTTAATTATAACTTTAAAAAAGAATTATGTATTTCATATTCAGAAGAAAAGAACAGTAATTGGTTTTTGTCTATAAACAAAAAAAATATTAAAAACAAAACAGTAAAAAATTATTTTCCTAGAAAACTGGTTAGTCAAAAAGAGAAAGTGGAAAAGATAGAGGAGAAAAGTTATAAAATTCTAACAATTCCTAACATATACTATGAATCTAGTTTTAAACAAGATAAATCTTTGAAAGATGTTTGGATTGTACCGTTAAAAAATTACTTTGTAATGGGAGATAACAGAGATAACAGCTATGATAGTAGAAGCTGGGGATTTGTTCCAGAAGAAAACTTAATAGGAAAAGTAGTATCAATTTGGTTCAGTTTAGATTTAAAAAATAAAAAACTTTTAAAAATATTAAGATTGAATAGAGTAGGTTTAATTAACTAGTAATTAAAAATATATAATATCTTAAAGGCATTGGTGTATTTATGGATTGTATTTTATTGAATTCTTTTTTGTTTAATAAAATTAAAATTTTGCAAAAATCAATTGGATATTTTTTTAAAAATACTAACTATTTGAAATTAGCTCTAACTCATCGTAGTTTTAATATAATTCATAACGAAAGATTAGAATTTTTAGGAGATTCGATTTTAAATTTCATAATTGCAGCAGAGTTGTATCATAAATTTCCTAGAGTTAATGAAGGAGATATGAGTAGAATGAGATCTACATTAGTTAGAAGCAATACTTTGTCATATTTAGCAAAAAAATTTAAATTAAGTTCTTTTATAAAATTAGGAACTGGAGAAATAAAAAATGGAGGACTTTATAGAGAATCAACTTTAGCGAATACAATTGAAGCAATCATAGGAGGAATTTTTTTAGATAGCAATATAGAAGATGTTAAAAAAGTGATTATCTATTGGTACAAAGATTTATTGAATAAAATTGTTCCAGGAGAAAGGCAGAAAGATCCAAAAACTCGTTTACAAGAATATTTACAAAGTCGTCATCTTCCTCTTCCTAGTTACTCATTAGTTCAATCAAAAGAAGAATCTAACGACAAACAATTTACTATTAATTGTCATGTTAGCGGAATAGAAAAACCTACTCAAGGAGTAGGACTTAGCATAAGAAACGCAGAGCAAGCAGCAGCTGAAAAGATATTAAAAATATTAGAGTTAATATGAAAAAAAAAACTTTTTGCTGTATTATTCCAATAATTGGTAAAACTAATGTAGGAAAATCTACATTGATCAACAAATTAATTAAAAAAAAAATTTCTATAACTTCAAAAAAGACTAATGTAACATTAAATCCAGTTTATGGAATCCTTGATAAGGATAATTATCGGATAATTTATATTGATACTCCTGGAATAACAATAAGAAACAATAAAATTATTTCGTGTAAAAAAAACAGGTTGATCTTAAATCATATTAAAAATTCAAAATTAGTAATTTTTGTTGTAAACGGAATCTTATGGGAAAAAGACGACGAAATTATATTATCCATAATATCAAACATGAAATGTTCAGTTTTTTTAGTAATAAATAAAATAGATAATATAAAAGATAAAAAAATTCTTCTTCCTTACGTATCGATTCTGAAAAAAAAAATGAATTTTGACGAAGTTTTTTTCGTTAGTGCAAAAAAAGGAAAATTTGTTGAAAATATCAACAATGTAGTTTTTAGGAAATCTGAACTTTTTAAGCATTTTTTTAAAAATGAAGTTTTTACTAATCAGTCCAACGAATTTATAGTTACTGAAATAATAAGAGAAAAATTGTTTAGATTTTTAGGAGATGAATTACCATATATTATCAGAATTTTTTTAAATTATTTTATATTATGTAGAAGAAGAAAAAGTAAACTTTACGGGATAATACTTGTAAAAACAAATAATCAAAAAAAAATTGTTATTGGTAGATCAGGTAATAAAATAAAAAAAATAACTTATGAATCAAAAAAAGATATAGAGAAATTCTTCTCAAGAAAACTAAATATCAAATTATTAGTAAAAGTCCAAAATTAAATTAAGTCATTTAAGGTGAGAAATGAACATTTTACTCGGTGTAAATGTAGATCATGTTGCTACAATAAGAAATGTTAGAGGAACAAATTATCCAGATCCTACTGATGTTGCTATTTTTGCAGAAAAATCTGGAGCTGATGGAATCACTGTTCATGTTAGAGAAGACTATAGGCATATAAATGAGAAAGATGCAGAGAAAATTGCAGAAAAACTTCAGAATAAAATGAATTTGGAAATGGCGAATACAAAACAAATGGTTGAATTAGCATGTAGAATTAAACCAAAATTTTGCTGTTTGGTACCTGAGAAAAGAGAAGAATTGACTACAGAAAAAGGTTTAGATCTTTTAAAATATTCAGAAGAAGTTTTTTTATCATCTAAAATATTATCTGAGTCTGGCATCTTAGTATCTCTTTTTATTGATCCAGAAAAGAAACAAATAGATCTTGCAAGGGAAATAGGCGTTCCATTTATTGAGATTCATACTGGATATTATTCTGATTGTATAGATAAGCAAAGACAGATTGAAGAACTTAAAAAGATTAAAGAAGCGGTAAAGTACGCTCGTAAAAATATGTTGAATGTAAATGCTGGACATGGACTAAATTATGATAATGTACAGGAAATTGCAAAAATAGATGGAATTTATGAGTTAAATATTGGCCACTCTATCATTAGTAGATCGATATTTTTTGGAATCTCAGAATCCATTAAAAAGATGAAAAAATTAATTATAGAAGCGAAAAAAATATGAGTATTGTAGGTGTAGGAATTGATATTGTAGACTCATTGAGAATCAAAAAGATTTTAAAACATTTTAATGATAGATTTGCAAAAAGAATTCTATCTAGAAAAGAGATGATAGAATATAATAATCATAAGAAAAAATCTAAATTTCTTTCTAATCATTTTGCGGTTAAAGAATCTGCAATGAAAGCTTTAGGTACAGGATTTAGACAAGGAATATTTTTTAATCAATTTGAGATAGTAAAGTGTTTATCTGGAAAACCTAAAATAAATTTGTTAGGAAAATCCAAAATCTTTGCAAATTTTTTAAATGTAAAAAATATTTTTGTTTCTATTTCAGATGAAAAAAAATATTCTGTAGCGATAGTGATTTTGGAAAGTTGAAAAAATATATTAAAATTTATATTTTTGATAAATTTTCAGATATTTAATTATTTATTTATAAAATGATTTTTAATGCGTCTCATTAAAGTAATTTTATGATTTGTTGATGGTTTAATGTGTTGATTTTTCTGAAAAATTAATTATAAAACTTTTAATATCATTGGTATATATAATTTATTAATTTTTACATAAATATAAAAATTATCTTAAAAATTCACATATTAAAGTCAATTTTGTATTTTGTACAAAAATATTTACTCTAAATAAGTTATACAGTTTAGATAATATTTTAAATTTTACAAATCTTCTTAAGAATATTAACTAGTTTAAATTAAAAATTGTATTTTAATCTGTTCATGAAAAGTATAAACTTTCTATGCGAATCAAGAAAAAAGATAGTTATTGGATGAGTAAAGCCATTCACTTAGCTAAAATAGCTGAAAAAAACGGAGAAATTCCAATTGGAGCAATTCTAGTATACAAAGATAAACAAATAGCTTCAGGCAGAAATAACTCTATTTTTTTTCATGATCCTTGTGCTCATGCAGAAATTCTTGCGTTGAGAATAGGAGGAAAATATTTAAAAAATTATCGATTGTTAAATACAACTCTATATGTTACATTGATTCCTTGCATTATGTGCCTTGGAGCAATATTGAACGCAAGAATAAAAAGATTAGTATATGGGGCTAATCAAAATAAAATATATAGTAATGAGTTTATAAATTCAATGTTAAAAAAAAAGTTTAATCATAAGATTATTGTATCTGGTGGAATTCTTAAAGATAGATGCTCGGATATACTTAATAACTTTTTTCTAAAGAGAAGAAATAAAACATTTTTTGAAATTTTTTAAAAATAGCTGAAATTTTAAATTACTTTATGTAAGTTTATATATATATGTTTTTAATTTATATCTTAATTTTAATTTTAATAAATATTTTTACATTATCTTTATTAAATTTTGTTCTGAATTAGTATTGAAATGAATAAAAAACTAAATATTGCAATATCACAATTAAATTTTTCAGTTGGTGACATTAAAAAAAATTATGAATTAATTTTAAAAAATGTTCTTCTTCAAAAATGTAAAAATGTAGATATCATTTTATTCTCTGAAATGTCATTAGTCGGATATCCTATAAAGGATTTACTTTTCAAGAAAGATTTATATGAATTATGCAATAAATACTTATATTTCATACAGAAAATTAGTTATAAATTAGCAATTGTGATAGGACATCCATGGATAGAATATGAAAATTACTATAATGCTATATCTATGTTTTACAATGGAAAACTTGTTGGAAGATATTTTAAAAGAAAATTGCCTGTGTTTTGGGATTTTCAAGAATCAAGATATTTTAAAGAAGGTAAGAAAAAATTTTTTGTGTCTTTTAAGGGATATAATTTAGCTTTTTTAATTTCAGAAGATATCTTTATCGAAGATTTTGATAAAAATATTGAAGAAATAGAAATTTTTATTGTTATAAGTGCAACTCCTATTAATTCTTTAATGGAAGAAGTTTATACGAGAAGATTAAAATATATTTGTAAAAACTGTAATGCATCTGTTATATATATAAATCAGGTTGGCGGACAAGATGAACTAGTTTTTCAAGGAGGATCAAAAGTATTAAATAATAATGGAAAAATTATTTTAAATTTTCCTTTTTTTAAAGAAAAAACTTTAGTTTGTAAATTTAAAGATTTAAATCCAATTAAGAATTTTAACAGAAAATTTGAGTTATCTTATATAGAAAAAATTTATAATGCATTAGTAATTTCTACACATGATTATGTTAAAAAGAATAAGTTTTCAAAAATTATTTTAGGGGTTTCTGGAGGAATTGATTCATCATTAGCTTTAGCAATTGCAGTAGATGCAATTGGTAGAAGAAATGTCATTGCAGTGACAATGCCTTCAAAATACTCTAAAGCAGAAAGTATTAAATGTGTTTACAAGCAAAAAAAATTACTTGATATAGAAGTTATTAATATTCAAATAGACTCTATTGTAGATCTTATTATAAAAATTTTATCTCCATTTTTTTCAAAGATAGAAAAAAGGACAATAGAAAATCTACAATCTAGATGTAGATCTGTAATCTTAATGTTTATATGTAATCAAAAAAATTGTTTATTATTAAATACAAGCAATAAAAGTGAGTCGTCAGTAGGATATACTACTATTTATGGAGATATGTCAGGTGGATTTTCTGTTCTTAAAGATATCAAGAAATCTGAAGTTTTTTTTCTATCAGAATATAGAAATAAGATATCTTTAGCAATTCCTGAAGAAGTATTTCATAAAAAACCATCTGCAGAACTGTCAATTGAACAATATGATGAAAATGAATTATATTCGTATAGTCTGTTAGATAAAATCATTGAAGAACATATAGAAAAGAATAGGTCATTTACATATTTAACAAAACTAGGTTTTCAAGAATTTCATTTAAAGAAAATTGTTAAATTATTCTATTTAAGTGAATATAAAAGGAAACAGTCTCCTGTAGGTCCACTTATTGGAACAAATAGTTTTCATAAAAATGTAAATTTTCCAATAACCTCTGGTTATTTTTTAAAAAAATAAAATGTTAAAATGAAGATTTCCTAAATTTATTGGTTTTGTACAAAAATTTTGGCTTTTTTAAAGAGCGTTTTCAGGATTTTAATTTTTTATACATTTATTCTTTAAAGAAAGAACTTTAATTTCTTTATAAGTACTATAAGAGTCTTATAAAGAAAATTTAGCTTATTTATTTTAAGCATAAGGAGAAACAAGATGTTTGGTTTTTCTTCAGAATTTCATAATCATGATAAAGAAATATTGGATTTAATAAATTGCGAGATTAAACGTCAAGAAAAACAAATTTGTTTGATTGCCTCAGAAAACTATGTCAGTAATATGATTTTATTTGCTCAGGGTTCAATTTTGACTAATAAATACGCTGAGGGATATCCAAAAAATAGATACTATGAAGGATGTAAATATATAGATAAAATTGAAGAAATAGCAATTTCTAGAGCAAAAGAATTATTTGATGCAAATTTTGTTAACGTGCAACCTCATTCTGGATCTCAAGCAAACTCTGCTATTTACATGTCTTATCTCAATCCAGGAGATACTGTTTTATCTATGAAAATCTCTGATGGAGGGCATTTAACTCATGGATCGAAAGTTAACTTCTCTGGAAAAATATACAATTTTGTACATTATGGTGTGAATAAAAACGGTATTATTGATTATAATGATATAGAAAGAAAATCAAAAAGATATCATCCAAAAATGATTGTTGCAGGATCTTCTTCTTACTCAAGATTTATTGATTGGAAAAAAATTAAAGAAATTGCAAATAGATTCAATTCATACTTTTTTGTTGATATGTCACATATTTCTGGATTAGTAGCAGCAGGTATTTATCCAAATCCTTTGATACATGCTGATGTTGTTTCTTCTACAACTCATAAAACTTTAGCTGGTCCGAGAGGAGGGATAATTCTATCAAACAGTACAAATATAAATACTCATAAAAGGATAAATTTTTCTGTGTTTCCTGGAACACAGGGTGGTCCTTTAATGCATATTATAGCAGGTAAAGCAGTATCTTTTTTAGAAGCTATGCAAGTGAAATTTAAAAAATATCAGATACAAGTTGTAAAAAATGCGAAAATAATGGCTAAAGTCTTTTTAGATCGTTCTTATAAAGTCGTTAGTGGAGGTACTGATAGTCATTTGTTTTTACTAAGTTTTTTAGACAGAAATTTTTCTGGAGAAAAGGTAAGTAATATTCTAAGCTCTGCTAATATCATTGTAAATAAAAATTTAGTTCCTAATGATACAAGATCTTCTAAAGTAACTTCTGGAATTCGTATTGGATCATCTTCTATAACAAAAAGAGGATTTATGAAAGATGAATCAGAAAAATTGGCAAATTGGATTTGTGATATTTTAGATGATTTAGATAATAAAAGAATTATTGAAAATGTAAAAAATAAAGTTTCTTTAATAACAAAAAAGTTCCCAATATTTAAAAAAGATTTATAATAAATTTATATGCAAATTTGGTTTGCTAAGAATTTTTATTTTAGTTTAAATGGATATAAGTTATGATTACACCAATAAAGTGTTGGTTATCACTAGATTATTTTGTTTACTTTTTTTCTTATGGAATATTTTTACCATTTATTTCTGTTTGGATGAATAACGAGGGAATTGATCCTAGTACAATTGGTTTATTATTAGCGTTTGGATTGATAGCAAGATTTTTTGGATCATTAATTATAACTTCTATGGTTAAAAGGTCAGATGATCTAATTTCAATGTTACGTTTTTCTTCTTTAATGACTTTTATTTTCTCAATTGGCTTAATAGTAAGTTCTGGATGGATATGGTTACTTTTCATAATACTTGGATTTAATTTCTTTTTTTCTCCAATGGTCCCATTGACTGATTCTTTAACATCGAATTTTCAGAAAAATAAAAATTTTAATTATGGAAAGATAAGGGTGTGGGGATCAATAGCATTTATTATAAGTTCTACTATTACTGGACATTTAGTTAGTAGCTATACTCATAAATCTATTATTTACTTTTTATCAATAAGCACGTTCTTTATGTTTCTAACTATGATGTTTCATCCAAATATTAGAAACTCTTTTTTTTCATATAAAAAAGTAATATTCTATCAAAAGACTATAAAACAATTATTTATAGATAGATCTATAGTTAGATTTTTGATTTGTATTACACTTTTACAAAGTTCTCATGCTGCTTATTATGGATTTTCCTCTATTTATTGGAAAGAAGTAGGGTTTTCTGGCAAAATAATAGGTTGGTTATGGTCTATTAGTATCTTAATAGAAGTTATTTTATTTATTTTTAGTTGTTCAATATTCTACAAATGGAAAGTAAATAATTTACTTTTTTTATCTGGATTTTGTGCAGTTACAAGATGGGGATTAATGGCATGTTCTAAATCATTACCTATTTTAGTAATTTGTCAATTACTGCATAGTGGAACTTTTACTGTATGCCACTTAGCATCTATTCAATTTATTAATTCTAAAAATGAAACTGTTATTGTTAGATTACAAGCACTTTATTCTTCTCTGGGACTAGGTATAGGATTAGCAATATCTACAATTTTGACAGGATATTTTTATAAGTATGTGATAAATCATGGATCTATTTTCTGGTTCATGGTTATTATTGCAATTCCTTCTGTTTTTATTCGTCCAAACAAATAACATTTTAACAAGTATTAAATTCTATGAAATAAATTACTTTTTATAATTTTTTAATTTTCTATTGTGATCGTTTCAGTACAACTAATGTTGGGGCTTAAATAAAAATTTATGAAATTATTCATCTTTAGTAATAATACAGTAGTTAAGTTATTAACGTATAACTTTTAAAAATGTATGAGTTCATATTGTTATCAAACAGATATTCATATCAAAAATGTTTTGTATAAATATTATAATCTCGGAAATTTTTCATTTTGTATATTTTTAATATTTTAAACTTAATTAAATCTTTTACATCTATTAAATTCTTTATTTGCAGCTTACAATTGTTAAGTTTGCATTATTTTATAGAATAGAAATTATTTTTTTATTTTTCTTGTGAGCGTTGAAATAACGAATCTTTTTTAGAAAGATTGGATTACTTACGGTTTTAATTTACTCTATATGAATCGTGATTAAATTTTTGTCTATTAACAAGTAAATATAATAAAAATTTTTAACATTTTTCTGCAATACTAATAAAACCTGAAAAATTTTTCCTGTTTTATAGCTATTAATGATATTCAGATTCTCAATAGTTTTTATTGATAGAACTTAAAATTAAATAGACTGGTTTTATTGTAATTCTAATATTATATATAATCTTTCATGAATTTAAATTATTTAATTATATATGATTTATGAAATTTTTTATTTTCTGTTATCTAATATATTGAAATAAATTAAATGATTTAATAGTAAAATAAAAATTTTTTGTTAAAAAGAAAATATAATTTTTCAATTTGATAAACATTATAAATTTAACTTTAAAGAATATTTTATTTCCTAGTATTTTATGTATAATAAATTTCTAAATATCATATATTACAACAATTTTTAGAAGGACTTTATTTTTTGATAAAAGAAAAAATAAATTTTCTTGAAATGGATAGAATTAGTTTAGAAAAATTTTTCCTTTCTATTGGAGAAAAGTCTTTTCGTGCCATGCAAATCATGAAATGGATATACTTTCACTATTGCGATGACTTTAAGTTAATGACAGATATTAAATCTTCATTAAGGTTTTATCTTGATAGTATTGCTACTATTAGTGCTCCAAAAATCGTGGAAAGAAAAAATTCTTTTGATGGTACCATTAAATGGAAAATGAGATTATATGACTCAAAAGAAATAGAAACTGTTTTTATACCAGAAAAAACTAGAGGAACAATTTGTGTTTCCTCTCAAGTTGGTTGTTTATTAGGATGTAAATTTTGCGCCACATCGATGAATGGTTTTAAAAGAAATTTAAAAACTTCAGAAATAGTTGGACAAATTTGGAGAATTAAGAAAATAATAGATACACAAAAAAATATGATTAAAAATGTTGTATTTATGGGAATGGGAGAGCCTCTATTAAATCTTAAAAATTTAATTTCTTCTATCAGAATTATTTCAGATAATTTTGGATTTAGTATTTCTAAAAAAAAAATTACTGTTTCTACTGTTGGCATTCCTTTTGCAATAAAAAAACTATCAGAAAACGTTGATGTTTCTTTAGCTTTTTCTTTACATGCGCCAACGAACAATTTAAGAAATAAAATTATACCGATCAATAAAAAGTATGATATTTCTTCTTGTCTTTCTAGCATTAATAAATTTCTAAGAAATTCTAATATAAAAAACAAAAAGGTTACTATTGAATATGTTATGATTGATGGTATAAATGATACAATTCAACATGCGCGTCAATTAGTAAAATGTATTAATAAAACACCTAACAAAATTAATTTAATTCCTTTGAATAGAATAAATAATTTAAAATATTCTTTTACTAGAAGTAAAGAAAAAAATATTTTTATTTTTCAAAGATTTCTGATAGACAAAGGATTTGTTACTACTGTTAGAAACAGTAGAGGCGAAGATATACATGCAGCGTGTGGTCAACTAATTGGAAAAATTTATAAGAAATAAATAAAAACTAACATTTATAAAATAAATTATTGTTTTTATTTAAAATATTCTATATGCAGATATTTCCAGATTGTTAAACTTTTGAAGTTTTGGAAATCATAAATATGAAAATAAATAGGAGAAGATCAAGTAGAATTTATGTTGGTAAAGTTTCAGTTGGAGGAGATTCTCCAATTTCTGTTCAGTCAATGACAAATACTCCAACAAGTGATATTGAATCTACTATAAATCAAATTAAAGAATTAGAAAAAGCTGGTGTTGATATTGTTAGAGTTTCTGTGCCAGATTCTGGTTCAGCAGAATCATTAAAAACTATTAAAGATAATATAAATGTTCCAATTGTTGCTGATATTCATTTTAATTATCGTATTGCCATCAAATCAATTGAGAACGGAGCTGATTGTCTAAGAATAAATCCTGGAAACATACCTAAAAATCGTATTAAAGAAATTGTAAGTTGTGCAAAAGAATATAATATTCCGATTAGGATTGGAATAAATGGTGGATCTTTAGAAGAAACTCTTAAGAATAAATATAAGTTTCCAACATCAGAATTATTAGTAGAATCTTCGATGAGATGTATTGATCTTTTTGATAAACTTAATTTTTATAAATTTAAGGTTAGTTTAAAATCTTCCGATGTTTTAGTTACTGTAAATGCTTATAGAATAATTTCTAATAAAATTGATCAACCTTTACATATTGGAATTACTGAATCTGGCGGTATAACAGCAGGATCAATAAAATCCTCAATTGGATTGGGAATACTTTTATCTGAAGGCATTGGTGATACATTAAGAGTATCTTTATCAGCAAATCCAGTGAAAGAAGTTAAGGTTGGAATTGAAATATTAAAAGCATTATCGATTCGTTCATATGGAATAAATTTTATTTCATGTCCAACTTGTGCTCGTCAAGAGTTTAACGTTATTAAAACATTAAATTCTTTAGAAGAAAAATTTAAAAATATTTCTGTTCCTATGACTGTTGCGATAATTGGATGTATAGTTAATGGACACGGAGAATCAAAAAACTCTACTATTGGATTAGTGGGAACTAAGTCAAAAAGTATTCTTTATGAAGATGGAATTAAAAAAAAAGAAAGGATCTGTAACTCTGAAATTATAAAACAATTGGAAAAAAAAATTAAAGATAAGATTGATGAAATCATGATAAAAAATCTTAAAATTAGAAGAAAGTAAATAATGAAAAACATATGTCGTATTAGAGGAACTAAAGATTATTTTGGAGAGGATACTTTATATTGGCAAAAGATAGAAAAGAAAATAAAAGAGATTCTTAATAATTATTCTTATAATGAGATTAAAACACCAATTTTAGAAAAAACTTCTATTTTTTCCTATTCTATAGGAAATAATACAGAAACTTTTGAAAAGGAAATGTACACTTTAAAAGATAGAAGAGGAAATAGTATATCACTACGTCCAGAGAATACTATTGGATGTGTAAGAGCTGGAATTGAAAATAATTTATTTTATGGTAAAGAACAAAGATTTTGGTATTTTGGACCTATGTTTCGTTATGAAAGACCTCAATACGGAAGATATCGTCAGTTTCATCAATTTGGTGTCGAAGTATTTGGATTTTCTGGTATCGAAATAGATATTGAAGTTATTGTAATGATAAATCGTTTATTTAAAGAGTTAGGAATTGCTGAAGATGTATTACTAAACATTAATTCTATTGGGTCTATAGAATCAAGAAAAACATATTCGGAAGAATTAGTTAACTTCTTTAAGAAGAATGATATAAAAGACAAGTATAAAAGATTATTAATTTCAAATCCATTAAGAATTTTAGACAAAAAATCTTTGTATATTCAGAATTTACTTAAAAAAGCTCCATCTATTATAGATTATTTAGATAATTCTTCAAAGAAACGATTTAAAAAATTAGTTAATTTCTTAAACGAAGAAAATATAATGTATAAAGTTAATCCTAGGCTTGTTAGAGGATTAGATTATTATAATGATACAGTTTTTGAATGGATTACAGAAAGGTTAGGATCACATGGTACAATATGTGCTGGTGGTAGATACGACAGTTTAGTGGAATATTTTTGTGGAGAAAAAGTTCCTGCAATAGGATGTGCAATTGGTATGGAAAGAATTATTTTGCTAACAAAAAGCAGAAACTCTAATTTAATAAAAGATGATTTTTACATAGATATATACTTGTTGTTTGAAGATATGACATTAAAGAGTTCGTTAATGAGTGTTTCCGAAAGAATTCGAAGTATTTTCCCAAAATTAAAGATAAAAAATTACTATGGTAGTAATAAAAAGATAAATAGGAAAATTAAAAAAATTTCTAAAAATTTTGTAAAAATCGCCCTGATAATCACTAAAAAAGAATACAAATTGAATAAAATAATAGTCAAAAATTTTATAGAAAAACATCAAAAAAAATTTTCTTTAAAAAATTTAGTATTTTATTTAAAAAAATTTTTTAAAAATTAGTTTATAGTTGAAACGTAGAAAATTCGTTTATTTTATAATGAAGAAATATAAAAAATTTTTTTTTACTTTTGTTGGATTTATATTCCTAGTTTTGTTTGCTATCGATTTTAAAAGATGTTTTTCATATTCTAGATGTGTTATGTATAATTTTTTTAATTTAATAAAAAAAGATATAACAGATGAAGAAAAGACACAAAGGATATATGTAATTCTTAGAAACATTAATGAAACCAAAAAATTAGTTGAAAGTCAAGATTTTAGGGAAGCAGAAAAAAAACTTAAGGAATCTTTGAGTATTCTATTTTTTCCTGAATGCAATGAAATCGAAGATTTGATATGTATAAGATTAGCAAGAATTCAAATATCTATGAGAAAATTTAGTGATTCTATTAAAACAATTGAACGAGTTAAAAACCAAGATCTTGAAATTGTAAAAAAGATAAAAGGTGATATTTTAATGAATACAAGAAACATTAAAGATTCAATTCATGAATATTTATCTGGAATAGAGATCAGTAAAAATGAATTATTTAAAATGATACTTAAAACGAAAATAAACAATTTATTATAAAATGCATCTGAAAAAGTTTTTTTTAGTTTATTTTCTTATATTTTATTTATCTGGATGTGTGTATAAAAAAAATTTTTTTGTTCCAGAAAATAATGAAGAAAAACTTTTTTATTCTATAATCTGGAAAAATAAAATTGGATACGGAAATAATGGACATTATACAAAACTATCACCTTTTTACTATAAAGGAGTAGCATATTCTTCAGATAGATCTGGAATATTTGAAGGAATTGAAATTCAAACAGGAAATAAAATTTTTAGTATACACTTTCTTAAAAAGATAAATAAATTAATTAACAGGAGTTTTAATTCTTTGTTGGTTAGTAGAATTTTTATTAGAGATGACACTTTATATTTATCAACAGAAATAGGGATGCTTATATCTTTTAATCTACTTTTAGATAAAATTAATTGGATTGTTGAATTATATGGAGAAATTCTTTCGGATATAGTGTTTTCTGAAAATTTTATTTTTGTACATACTAATAATGATATTTTATATTCATTAGATTTAAATTATGGAAATATATTATGGTATCAAAATTTAAATGAAGGAAATGAAGTTTTCTCTTTGAGAGGAAATTCATCAATTGCTATTAAAGATAATATTTTATTTATAGGAAATAGATATGGAAATATTTTTTCTATAGAAAAAAAAACTGGGAAGATAATTTGGAAAAAATATATTGTAAGTTCTGAGAATCGACAGGAAATAGGTTGGAATAATATAGTAACAACTCCTTTAATTGATTTCAACAGAGAGTTAGTTTTCTGTATCTCTCATTCTGGAAATTTGTTTGCTATTGAAATAAAATCTTCTAGAGTAGTTTGGGAAACTAAAACAAACTCAATTCATGATATGTTAATGTACAAAGATAGTTTATTTTTAGTGGAAAATAATAACGTTATCACTTCTATAAATTTAATTAATGGATCATTTTTATGGAAAACAAATTTTTTCCATGATAGGATTATATCATCAATGCAATTGAAAGATGGTTGTATAGTTTTTGGAGATAATAAAGGGTATATTCATGAAATTGATTTAAATTTTGGAAAAATAATTTCTAGTAATCTACTTGATTGTTCTGGCTTCTTAGGAGATTTAAAAGTCATTGAAGAAAAAATATTAATTCAATCTGGAAATGGAAATTTGTATTTTTTGAAGAAAAAAAGTAAACTTTAAATTTTTTTTGAATGGGATATATATTTAATTGTTATTAACTAAGATAGTTTTATTAGGAAGAGAAAACGTTGGAAAATCTTCGTTATTTAATAGTCTTATAGGAAGTAATGTGGCTATAGTATCTGAGTTTCCTGGATTTACTAGAGATCGTAATTATGGTGTAGTTAATTTTTCAGAAAAAATTTTTATTTTTATTGATACAGGTAGTCTACTAAAAAGTAAAAGTGATTTAGATAAATTAGTTAGATTTCAAACAGTTTCTGCCATTACAGAATCTAATATTATATTTTTTGTCGTGGATGCTAATGAAGGAATTACATCTAAAGATATATTGATTAATAGAAAAATAAAAAAATATAAAAAAAAGACTTATCTTATTGTAAATAAAATCGATTTGTGTAGAAGATCAAGAAAGGTTTCTTTGAAAGAAATATTTTGTAGATTAGGTTATAAAAGTGTATTTTTTGTTTCTTCAATGCATAAAATTGGGATAAAAAAAATTTTTCGAAATTTGATTTCTTCAGATTTTTCTTTAAAAAGTAGCTCTTCTGTGAACAGAAAAGTAAAAGAAATTAAGACTAAAAAAGTTATAAAATTATCTGTTGTTGGAAGAAAAAATGTTGGTAAATCTACTTTAGTGAACTTTTTGTTAAAAAAGAAACAAATTATAGAATGTGATTTTCCTGGTTCTACTAGAGATAGTATTGAAACTCAGTTTACTTATAAAAATAAGCAATATTCTTTAATAGATAACGCTGGAATAGAGAAAATAATGAGAAAAGATATGTTAGAAAGATCTATACTTAATAGATCTTTATGTTCGATTAAAAAATCTAATATTGTTATTCTGTTAATTGAATCTTCTGGAGTCCTTAACAAGGATTTATATATTATAAATATACTTAAACAAAGTAAATGTTCAATAATTATTGCCATAAATAAATGGGACAAAATTACAAGTAAAGAAAAACCAATAGTAAAAAAGTTTTTTCTTAAAAGGCTTAGTTTTATATCATTTTCTAAAATTCATTTCATATCATCTTTATATGGATATGGTATAGATAAATTATTCAAATCATTGAATGATATTTATGATTGTATTATTGATAGTAAAATTAAAACTTCATCAGTAACAAAAATCATGAAGGAAACTGAAAGAAAATATTTTTTTAATGTATTTAAAAGAAGAAATATCAAAATGAAATATGCACATTTAGGAAAGAAAAATCCAATTACTGTTATTATACACGGTAAGAATTTATCCTTGTTGGGAAATAATTATAAAAAACTTTTAGAAAAAGTATATACAAAGAAATTAGGTTCTTTTCTAAAACCAATATATGTTAAGTTTAAAGATGAAAAATAAGTAGATTATTTACCTATATATTTTTTATGTAAATTGAAAACTTCAGTTTCTAAGTTGCTATTATCATGATTCTTTATTATATCATTAGATTTCTTTAATCTTTCATCTCTACTTGATTGAGACAACAGAATAATTCTTGCTTCTTCTTCTTTAATTTTATCTCTCATTTTGATTCTTTTTATCTGTTCATCTTCAGTGCAATCTACTGTAATAACCCAGTCTAAAAATTTTTCTAGTTTATTTTCTATTAATAGTGGAATTACTAGTAACACGTATGAAGAACTTACGGAACAAATCAAATCTTTCATTTTTTTATATATTAAAGGATGTAAAAGATTATTTATCCAATTTCTCTCTTTTTTTTCTTCAAAGATTTTTTTTCTAAGTTTTTTAGTTTTTAAAAAACCTAAATTATTAAAAAAGCTTTTACCAAATCTTTTTTTTATAACTTTAATAGAACTTGAACCTGGTAAAATTAAATTTTTTGATATTAAATCAGAGTCTATTATCGGAACGCCAAGATTGAAAAACATATTTGAAACTATAGTTTTACCGCTTCCCATACCTCCAGTTATTCCTATAATACTTTTCATATCAACTTTATATTTCAATTTAATTAGAACAAGCTAAAATTAGCTTCATAAAAAATTTACTACAGTATTCTTAAATATAAGATAAACTCTCGGGTAAATTAGTACCAGTAAGCTAAACATATCGCTATGCTTGCACATCTGGCCTATCAACGTCCTGATCTAGAACGTCCCTTACAACCATAAAAGGTTAGGGAAGATTAATCTTGAAGTAAGCTTCCCGCTTAGATGCTTTCAGCGGTTATCTGTTCCATACGTAGCTACCAGGCAATGCCATTGGCATGACAACCTGAACACAATTGGTATGTCCACTCCGATCCTCTCGTACTAGGAGCAGCTCTTCTCAATCTTCCTACGCCCACGACAGATAGGGACCGAACTGTCTCACGACGTTCTAAACCCAGCTCGCGTACCACTTTAAATGGCGAACAGCCATACCCTTGGGACCTGCTTCAGCCCCAGGATGTGATGAGCCGACATCGAGGTGCCAAACACCGCCGTCGATATGAGCTCTTGGGCGGTATTAGCCTGTTATCCCCGGAGTACCTTTTATCCGTTGAGCGATGGCCCTTCCATTCGGAACCACCGGATCACTAAGACCTACTTTCGTATCTGCTCGCGTTGTATCGCTCGCAGTTAAGCTGGCTTATGCCTTTGCACTAACCTTACGATTTCCAACCGTAATTAGCCAACCTTTGTACTCCTCCGTTACATTTTAGGAGGAGACCACCCCAGTCAAACTACCCACCAGAAAATGTCCTCAATCCGGATAACGGATTTGAGTTAGAATATAAAACATAAAAGGGTGGTATTTCAACGACGGCTCCATATGGACTTGCGACCATATTTCTCAGCCTCCCACCTATTCTACACATCCATATCTTATATTCAATATCAAGCTATAGTAAAGGTTCACGGGGTCTTTCCGTCTTGCCGCGGGTACACTGCATCTTCACAGCAATTTCAATTTCACTGAGTCTCAGGTGGAGACAGTCTGGCCATCATTATGCCATTCGTGCAGGTCGGAACTTACCCGACAAGGAATTTCGCTACCTTAGGACCGTTATAGTTACGGCCGCCGTTCACTGGGGCTTCAATCAAGAGCTTTACTAAAATTAGTTAACACTATCAATTAACCTTCCAGCACCGGGCAGGCTTCACACTGTATACGTCCACTTTCGTGTTTGCACAGTGCTGTGTTTTTAATAAACAGTTGCAGCCAGCTTGTATCTTAGACTGATTTCAGCTATAAGCGAAAAGCTTTTCACCTAATTTCAGCGTACCTTCTCCCTAAGTTACGGCACTATTTTGCCTAGTTCCTTCACCTGAGTTCTCTCAAGCGCCTTAGTATTCTCTACCCAACTACCTGTGTCGGTTTGTGGTACGATTAAAGTTAATCATTACGTTTAGAGGGTTTTCTTGGAAACTGGTAATCAACAAACTTCGTCAAGTTAATGACTCGTGTTCACATCTCGATATCTAAGATCAATCGGATTTTCCTGATCGATCTATCTACATGTTTAAACCGGGAATATCCGTCACCCGGATTGTCTAACCAATTTCGTCTCCCCATCACTGATTAACATTAGTACGGGAATATTAACCCGTATTCCATCGACTACGCTTTTCAGCCTCGCCTTAGGGATCGACTAACCCTGCCTTGATTACCATTGGACAGGAAACCTTAGTTTTTCGGCGAGTAGGTTTTTCACCTACTTTATCGTTACTCATGTCAGCATTCGCACTTCTGATACCTCCAACAAATCTTTCAATTTATCTTCAACGGCGTACAGAACGCTCCTCTACCCAGTAGTTATAATTACGTAACTACTGTCATAGCTTCGGTATGTAATTTAAGCCCCGATACATCTTCCGCGCAGATTGACTAGACCAGTGAGCTGTTACGCTTTCTTTAAATGATGGCTGCTTCTAAGCCAACATCCTGGCTGTTTTTGCCCTTCCACTTCGTTTTCCACTTAATTACAATTTTGGGACCTTAGCTGATGATCTGGGTTGTTTCCCTTTCCACGACGGACATTAGCACCCGCCGTGTGTCTCCCATGATCACATTCTTCGGTATTCGTAGTTTGCATCAGAATAGGAAACCACAAGATTTCCTAATCAGAAACAGTGCTCTACCCCCGAAGATGAAAACATGAGGCGCTACCTAAATAGCTTTCGAGGAGAACCAGCTATCTCCCGGTTTGATTGGCCTTTCACCCCTAACCACAAGTCATCCGCTAATTTTTCAACATTAGTCGGTTCGGCCCTCCAATTAGATTTACTTAATCTTCAGCCTGCTCATGGCTAGATCACCGGGTTTCGGGTCTATATCCTGCAACTGACTCGCCCTGTTAAGACTCGGTTTCCCTGCGGCTCCCTAAAAAAGTTAACCTTGCTACAGAATATAAGTCGCTGACCCATTATACAAAAGGTACGCAGTCACTTCTTTCAAAGAAATCTTCTTTTACTTAAAGCTCCTACTGCTTGTACGTACATGGTTTCAGGTTCTATTTCACTCCCCTAACAGGGGTTCTTTTCACCTTTCCCTCACGGTACTAGTTCACTATCGGTCAATCAGTAGTATTTAGCCTTAGAGGATGGTCCCCCTATATTCAAACAAGATAACACGTGTCTCGTTCTACTCATCAAGTTTCTACAAATAAAGTTTTTAAATACTGGGCTATCACCTTTTTCGCTAGTCTTTCCAGATCTATTTTTTAAAATCTTTTATTGTTTTTAAACTTTGGGCTGTTCCCTTTTCGCTCGCCGCTACTATGGGAATCTCATTTTGATTTCTTTTCCTCGAGTTACTAAGATGTTTCAATTCTCTCGGTTTACTTCGTTTAACTATATATTCATTAAACGATAACACGTAAGTGTTAGGTTTCCCCATTCGGATACCATTAGCTATATCGCTTCTTATCAGCTTACTAATGATTTTCGCAGATTAGCACGTCCTTCATCGTCTCTGATTGCCAAGGCATTCACCATGCACGCTTTCTATTTATCGTTAAAATAAAAAGATCTTTAAAATCTTTCGATAAAGAATACTAATAAATCTTTATGATGCGTGTATTTAGCTTGTTCTAATTGTTAAAGAGCATAAAACTTTTTAAAAATTAATAAATTAATTTAAATAGGCTTGAGTGGAGTTGAACCACCGACCTCACCCTTATCAGGGGTGTGCTCTTACCAAACTGAGCTACAAGCCTATATAAAAATATAGGCAAATCGTTTATGAGCACTTACTGTATAAAAAATAAGGAGGTGATCCAACCACAGGTTCCCCTACGGTTACCTTGTTACGACTTCACCCCAGTTATGAATCATAAAGTGGTAAGTGCTGTCCATTTGGTTCAGCTACTTGCTTCTTTTACAACTCACTTCCATGGTGTGACGGGCGGTGTGTACAAGGCCCGAGAACGTATTCACCGCGACATGCTGATTCGCGATTACTAGCGATTCCGACTTCATGGAGTCGAGTTGCAGACTCCAATCTGGACTACGATATACTTTCTGAGTTCCGCTTCCCTTTATAGGATTGCTTCTCTCTGTATATACCATTGTAGCACGTGTGTAGCCCTACTCGTAAGGGCCATGATGACTTGACGTCGTCCTCTCCTTCCTCCGATTTATCACCGGCAGTCTCCTTTGAGTTCCCGACTTAATCGATGGCAACAAAGGATAAGGGTTGCGCTCGTTGCGGGACTTAACCCAACATTTCACAACACGAGCTGACGACAGCCATGCAGCACCTGTCTCAAAGTTCCCTAAGGCAAATAAACATCTCTGTTTACTACTTTGGATGTCAAGAGTAGGTAAGGTTTTTCGCGTTGCATCGAATTAAACCACATGCTCCACCGCTTGTGCGGGCCCCCGTCAATTCATTTGAGTTTTAATCTTGCGACCGTACTCCCCAGGCGGTCGATTTAACGCGTTAGCTACGGAAGCCATAATTTTACTTGCATTACAACCTCCAAATCGACATAGTTTACAGCATGGACTACCAGGGTATCTAATCCTGTTTGCTACCCATGCTTTCGCGCATCAGCGTCAGTTTTTGTCCAGGGAGTCGCCTTCGCCACTGGTATTCTTCCATATCTCTACGCATTTCACCGCTACACATGGAATTCTACTCCCCCCTACAAAACTCTAGAAAACTAGTTTTAAATGCAGTTCCTAATTTAAGATTAGGTATTTCACATCTAACTTAATTTACCGCCTACTCGCCCTTTACGCCCAGTAATTCCGATTAACGCTCGCACCCTCCGTATTACCGCGGCTGCTGGCACGGAGTTAGCCGGTGCTTCTTCTGTTACTAACGTCATGCAATATAATTATTAGTTATATTGGTTTCTTCGTAACTGAAAGTACTTTACAACCCAAAGGCCTTCTTCATACACGCGACATAGCTGCATCAGGCTTTCGCCCATTGTGCAATATTCCCCACTGCTGCCTCCCGTAGGAGTCTGGGCCGTGTCTCAGTCCCAGTGTGGCTGGCCGTCCTCTCAGACCAGCTAGAGATCGTAGCCTAGGTAAGCCATTATCTTACCTACTAGCTAATCTCGTGTGAGCTCATCTAAAGACGTGAGGCTAAAAAAGTTTAGTGTCCCCACTTTTCTCCTGAGAGTATTTATGCGGTATTACCTATCGTTTCCAATAGCTATCCCCCATCTTTAGGCAGATTCTCACATTTTACTCACCCGTTCGCCGCTATTCAGTAAGAAAAAATTACTGATATCGCACGACTTGCATGTGTTAAGCCTGTCGCTAGCGTTCAATCTGAGCCATGATCAAACTCTTCAAAATGTTTCTTAAAGAGATTGTAATATAATTAAACAACATTATATTCAATCTATTAAGATATTACTTCTATACTTCTAGTAAGTGCTCATGTAAACTTATATTGAAATATTTATTATAAATTACTCATCTGAAACATTTTCAATATTATTTATAAAGATTATAAACAAAAATTTTTCTTATTCAAGAAATAATTTTTTGTATAAAAATATATTTATAATTTTATTAGTTTGTACTCTTTGAATTACATTTATAATGTGTATAAAATTTTTGATAAAAATAAATTTTGAAAATAACTTCTATATATAATTAAATTTCTTAAGATTTTTTATTCGAATTATGTTCGCAAAATTAATTCTTTAAAAGATCAAAACTTATTAAAAAGACTAATTCTCTTAGAAAATTGATACAAGTTTAAGTAAAAGCACTGGTATACTTTATAATTTTATTTTAAAAAACTAAAATGTTTATTTTATATGGAACATATCTTAAATGAGAACTAGTAAATATATTTTCTTTACTTTAAAAGATTTTAAATCGAAATCTCATATTATGAGTCATAAGTTGATGATTCGCTCAGGAATGATTAGAAAATTATCTTCTGGATTGTATTACTGGCTTCCTATTGGAATTAGGGTTTTAAAAAAAATCGAAAATGTCATAAAACAAGAAATGAATAAGATTGGAGCTGTAGAAATATCTATTCCAATAATTCAACCTATTTCTTTATGGAAGAAAAGCGGAAGATACAAGGATTATGGTGAAGAGTTATTATCGTGTATAGATAGAAAGAAACGTTGTTTTGTAATTAGTCCTACAAACGAAGAAGCAATAACAGAACTAATTAAAAATGAAAATATTTCATATAAAAATTTTCCTATAATTTATTATCAGATTCAAAAAAAGTTTAGGGATGAAATAAGACCAAAATTCGGTGTAATTCGTTCAAAAGAGTTTCTCATGAAAGATGCATACTCTTTTCACATAGATAAGTCTTCTATGGAAAAAACGTACTTTTTGTTTAAAAATGCATATAAAAAAATTTTTGATAAAATAGGTGTAAAATTTAAGTTTTCTATTGCAGATTCAGGGGCAATTGGAGGAAAAGTTTCTCATGAATTTTATTCTTTAAGCAGAATTGAAAAGCAGGTATTTGATTTCTCTAGAAAAAAAATCTTAAAAAATTTCAATAATGAAAAAGATATATTCTTCTTAAATTATCTAGAATTTTTAAAAAAAAATTTTTTACTTTCTAAGTATGATATGTTTAATAGTAGAAATACAAGAATTTTCTTTCTAAGTATTAAAAAAAATATAAAGTATCCTTTCATTATCTTGTTATTAAAGTATGGTTGCAAACTAGATGAAGAGAAATTAAAAAAAATACCTTTTCATATATTTCCGATAAGATTTATTCAGAAAAAAGAAATTATATCAATGTACGAAATAGAAGAAAATAATTTTTCAAAATTAATCAGTATTGATGTTCCAAAAATAATAGACATTAACTTTATAAGTTATGAATTTAAATTTGAGAAATATGAGAATCAAAATAATAGTAAAACTATAATGGATTATCATCTTATTAGTTTTTTTGACATTAGCAAAGAATGCTTAAGTAAAGAGTTTTTATTAAAATACATTTATAAAAAATATAAAAAGAATAGAATTGAAATAGCACATATATTCCAAATTGGAGAGAAATATTCATTAAAAACTAATACTGTTATTCAATGTAAAAATAATGTTTCGAAAAATGTTCTCATGGGATGTTATGGCATAGGTATAGATAGACTTGTTTCATCTCTAATTGAACAAAATTATGATAAATATGGAATAGTATGGCCTGACTTAGTATCTCCATTTAAATTGGCTATATTAGCTGTAAATATAAAAGATCCGAATGTTTGTAAGTTGTCCAAAGAGATTTATAATAGTTTAAGAAGAATGTATAAAATTGATACTCTATTAGACGATCGAGATAAAGGAATAGGAGTAATGCTATCAGATATTGAACTGATAGGAATACCACATATACTTATAGTAAGTAATAAACTAATTATACAAGGAAAAGTTGAGTATAGAAACAGAAATGATTACAGAAACATAAAATTTATAAAAATATCAAAAATATTTAATTTTTTAGTAGAAAAGTTAAAAACTAAATAAAACTCAAAATTTTTTTACATAAATTTAAAAAATTTCTTGTTTATCCATTCAACAGATAACTTTTTAATTTCATTGTTTTTAGCTTTCCCTTTTATCGTTACAAAATAACCGATAGCAGAAATTAAATTTTCATTATAATATACTAGCGGTATTCTTTCTCTTTCCCAAATAGGAACTCCTAATTCTTTCCAAATCTTTTTTTTTTTTTAGATAATCTTGAATTAGCTAGTTTTATCCTAGAATCTTTTAATCCAAATCTTATTGTAACTCTTTCGTTTTTCTTAGGTCTTCTGAAATGTTTTTCTTTATTAGAAAGAATTAATTTTCCAAGATTGTCAGGAAGATAAACAGGTTCTTTTAGATCCCAAGACAAAACTTTATTAGTTAAATCTTGAAATTTTGGTAATATCCATAGTTGATTTTTGTATCTGTAGATTACTTTATCCCCAAATATAAACTTAGGATTTGAAGATTTATTAGCACACGCGACTTCATTCCATATTATTTTTAATTGATTTTTAGACGGCATTAATAAATTTTTTTTGTAAAACCAAATTCTCAATATTATATTTCTTTTAATTTCAGAAATCTTACTAAGTTCATCTATTTTTATAGATCCATTTTTTGTAGTTATTTTATTAAATTTTTTTTCTAAAATTTCACGAATTAATTTTTCTTGTTCTGAACAAATAATTGAACTTCTTAAAATTGACTTCAATATATACGGCCATCTGGAAACTATTAAAGGAATCAATTTAACTCTTAAAAAACTTCTATCATATCGATCATTACAGTTATTTTCATCTTCTATCCAATATAAAGAATTTTTTCTAGCATAAGAAATAAGTTCAAGTCTATTTTTATATAAAAATGGTCTTACAAAGTGCCCATTTCCAAACACATGTGACATAGGCATAGAAGATAATCCTTTTGGTCCACTCCCCCTTTTTAAGGCTAGAAAAAAAGTTTCAACTTGATCATTTAAATGGTGTGCTGTAAATAAAATTTCGTTTGGAAGTAAAGTTTTTAGAAATATCTTATATCTTTCTTTTCTCATATAAGATTCTAATCCATGACTTTTATATGTTTTACATAAATTTATGTCAAATGAAAAAAAGTTAATTTTATAATCTAAACAAAATTTTTTACATTTTTTTTCCCATAAATCAGAATTTTTACTCATGTGATGATTTATATGAATAGCTCTAATTCTAATTTTTGGAAAAATTTTTCTTCTTATATTTGATAGTACATGTAACAAAACACTGGAGTCCATTCCACCACTAAATCCAACTAAAATTTTAGAGGAATTACACAAAAATGGAAGAACACAATTTATCAAATTTTTGTTATTTTTATCCATCATTTATTACCTTAAGAATATAAAAATTCTTTTAATCATATCCATATTTCATAATTTTATCATATCTTATTTTCTTTAACTCTTTAGAATCAAGAGATTCTGTTTCATTTAAATCTTGTAAAATTCTATTTTTTACATTAATAGCAGATTGTTTATAGTTTCTATGAGCTCCTCCTAAGGGTTCTTTTACAATATTATCTATTAAATTCATTTTTTTTAAAAATTTAGCAGTAATTCCCATAATTTCTGCAGCTAATGGTGCTTTATCTGTGTCTTTCCATAGCAAAGAAGCGCATCCTTCTGGAGAAATTACAGAATAAGTACTATATTGCAACATGTTAATTTTATCTCCGACTCCTATCGCTAATGCCCCTCCTGATCCTCCTTCTCCAATAACTGTACAAATAATAGGTACTAAAAACTGAGACATTTCTATTAAATTTCTGGCAATTGCTTCAGATTGTCCTCTTTCTTCTGCTCCAATTCCTGGATATGCTCCAGGAGTATCGATAAAAGTTATTATTGGAAGTTTGAATCTATTAGCAATCTTCATCAACCTTAAAGCTTTCCTATATCCTTCAGGATAAGACATGCCAAAGTTTCTCTTTATTCTATCTTTTACTTCTCTTCCCTTTTGGTTTCCAATTACCATAACTGGTTTCCCGTTCAATCTAGCTAATCCTCCAATAATTGATTTATCGTCAGCGTATGTTCTATCTCCAGATAGCTCATGAAAATTTGTAAAAATATTATATATATAATCCATAGTATATGGTCTCATTGGATGACGAGAAAGTTGTGTTATTTGCCAAGCTTCTAGATTAGAAAATATATTTTTCATTAAAAATAATTTTTTTCTTTGTAATTTATTTATTTTCTTTTGAAGTAAATCTAGATTTTCTCTTTTCAATTTTAACATCTTTAATGATTTTATCCTCTCATCTAATTCAGCGATAGGTTGTTCAAAATCCAGAAAGTTTATATTCATCAATATTCCTGTTGTAGTTGAATTTTACTTTTATTTGTTCTGTGTTAGATAGATCGTTTATTTCTTTAATAAAAGTATTTGTAGGATTTACAAACCATTTATCACTAAGTGATAGTGAGTAAATATTATTTTTTTTATTATAATAGAAATACACTGGAACAATTTTTTCTTGAAAAAACGATAATACCGAATAGATTTTATTAATAATCTTTTCATTTATTTTCTGAAAATCCATAATTATAAATATACTTTTGATAGATTTTTTTCTAAATTCATCAAGATCTTTTATATATTTAGCTATAATTTTTTTTCTTTTTTGAAAATCATAATTAACTATTTCTCCGTAAACTATTAAAATATTGTTTTCTTTCAGTAAATTTTTATATTTTTTCAACTCTTTATTTCGTAAAATTATTTCTATAGAATCTGAATAATCTTCTATTGTGAAGATTGCTGTTTTTTCCATTTTATTGGTTTCAAATAATTTCTTCTTTATGATTACACCAAAAAATGTACAAAACTTCTTTCTATAAGAAGTGTGAATAAATTTAATATTGTTTATATCTATACAATTTTTAACTTCATTCTCATATATTCTAGTTGGATGATTTGTTAAATATATTCCAAGGGTTTCCTTTTCTTTTTCCAAAATTGGTATTGGAAAAAATTCATAGTAATCTTCAAAAAAAATTTTCTCTAAATCATAAAAGTTTTTGTTTCTCCAGAAAATATTTGTTTGTCCAGATATTCTTTCGTGAGAATATTCTTGAGAGATTTTAAGTAATTTTTCTAAATTTAGAATTAATCTTTTCCTATTGTTATATAAGGAATCAAATATCCCAGAAAAAATTAGTTTTTCAGTAACTCTTTTATTAAGTTTTTTATGATCTATACGCATATAGAAATCTAATATATTTTTATATTCTCCATGATATTTTCTATTATCTGTTATAGAGTCTATTGTATTTTTTCCAACTCCCTTAATAGCCCCCATTCCATATCGTATTTTTCTTTTTTCGTCTACATGAAAATAATATGAACTTTTATTTATATCAGGTGGAAGAATGGTTAAATTAATACTTCTGCATTCATTTATCAAATGAACTATTTTTTTTGTGTTATCCATATCAAGGCTCATAACAGAAGCCATAAACTCTTCTGTATAATAAGTTTTCAACCATAATGTTTGGTATGAAATAAAAGCATAAGCTACAGAATGAGATTTATTAAATCCATAATTAGAGAACTTTTCCACTAAATCAAATATTTTCATTGAAAGAGATTCACATATTCCATTACTTATTGCTCCAGATTTGAAAGTTGATCTTTGTTTCTTCATCTCTGTTTTATTCTTTTTACCTATTGCTCTTCTTAAGAGATCTGCTTCTCCTAAAGTATATCCTGAAAAAATTTGTGCTATTTTCATAACCTGTTCTTGATACAGAATTATTCCATAAGTTTCTTTTAGAATCGGTTTTAATAAGATATGTTGCCATTTACTGTCCGGATAATAAATCTTTTCTCTTCCATGTTTTCTATTAATAAAATTCTCTACCATACCTGATTGCAATGGACCTGGTCTAAAAAGAGCTATTAAAGCAACTATATCTTCAAAGCAATCGGGATGTAATTTTTTTATTAAATCCTTGACGCCATATGATTCTAGTTGAAATAACGCTGTTGTATTTGATAATTGTAAGCTTCGAAAACATCTTTTATCTGACAACGAAATTAAAGATAAATCAATATTGTTTAATCTATTTTTATTACGTTCTCTATTAATCATATTTAAAGAATTTTGAATAACGGTCAAAGTTCTTAGTCCTAAAAAATCAAATTTTACCAATCCTATTTTTTCTATATCATCTTTATCAAATTGCGTTAGAATATTATCACCATTTTCATCACAGTATATTGGTGAATAATCTGTAATCTTTGTCGGAGAAATTACAACTCCACCTGCATGTTTTACTTCGTTTTTTATAATTCCTTCTATATTTTTTGAAATGTTTAACAAATCTTGAATTTCTTCATCTTCGTTAAACATTTTTTTCAATTTTTTCTTTGTTTGTATTGCTTTATCAATTGTCATTCCAATAACATTTGGAATTAGTTTAGCAACTTTATCAACAAGACTATAAGGATGATTTAGAGCTCTTCCTACGTCTCTAATAACTGCTCTAGCAGTCATTCTTCCGAAAGCAATAATTTGAGAAACAGAATCTCTACCGTATACATTTGAAACATGCTCAATAACTTTATCCCTTTTCTCCATACAGAAATCTATATCAATATCAGGCATAGAGATCCTTTCAGGATTCAGAAATCTTTCAAATAATAAATTGAACTTGATTGGATCAATGTCTGTAATTTCTAAAGAGTATAAAACTAACGATCCTGCTCCTGATCCTCTTCCAGGCCCAACTGGAATATTATTATTTTTTGCCCATTGAATAAACTCCATAACGATTAAAAAATATCCAGAAAATCCCATCTTATCAATCACATTCAATTCATAATTTAACCTATGAAAATATTCTAATCTTTTTTTTTCAATCTCGTTTGTATTAATAAGAACTAGTTTTAATCTTTTTTCGAGTCCAGCTTTTGACATTTTTTCAAGAACATAACTTTCAGAAACTTCTTTTGTAGGAAATTTTGGAAGAAAATACTTCTTGAATTCAAGAATTACATTACAGCGTTTAGAAATTTCTACGCTATTTTTTAAAGCTTCAGGAAGGTCTGAGAATAACTTGATCATTTCAGATTCGGTTTTTAAATATTGGTTGACAGTGTATTCTTGATATTTTTTCTGTTCATTCAATGTTATTCCTTTATGTATCGCGACCCTAATTTCATGAGCAAGAAAATCTTTTTTATACATAAATCTAACATTGTTAACAGCTACAATCGGAGTGTTTGTTTCGAAAGAAAAATCAATTAGGGAAAAAATATATTTTTTTTCCTGAAATTTATTAATTCTAGAAATTTCTAAATAATAGTTCTCATAGAAATTCTTCTGATAAAACTTTATACAGTTTTTTGCAGATTCTACATCATCTTTTAAAAAAAGTTTTCCGATTTCTCCATGGATTCCTCCAAGTATTAACAATAGGCCCTCTTTATGTGAGAAAAGTAAGTCTTTCGTTATTGTAGGACCTGATTCATCGTATCCTTTCTTATATGCTTCAGAAATCAGTAAAATTAGATTTTGATATCCAAATTTATTTTTACTTAAAATCGTTATTAAATTTTTTTTTTCTTTTAAATATTCACTTTCTATGTAAAAATCTGCTCCAATAATTGGTTTAATTCCTGATTTATGTGCTAGTTGATAAAATTTTATTACTCCATACAAATTTGTAAAGTCTGTTATCGCAATTGAAGGAATTTTTAAATCAATGCATCTTTTAATTAAATCATATATTTTAATTATTCCATCTTTTATAGAATAGTCACTGTGTACGTTTAAATGTATAAAGTTTGGATCTTTCATGAACTAATTTTTTATGAATACTAAAAAAATTTAGGTAATCAATTATTTTTTAAACATTTTTAAGTTTGTTAAAAGTTTAGTTTTTAAATAATATTGAAACTATTGAATCTACAATGTTTGTATTTGTATTAAATCTGATAATTTTATGTAACTTAAGAAAAGATTTTTTAAGAAATTTAACTTTATTTTTGTTATTTAGTATCGATTTAATAGAATCAGAAATCTTTTTAGGATTACAACGATATTGAACAAACTCATTGATAATTTTTTTGTTTCCAAGTAAGTTTGGTAAAGAAATAAAACGAATGTTGAAAAAAATTTTTATTACCAAATACGTAAAAAAATTCACTTTATAACAAACAACCATTGGACACTTCGCTAACATACATTCTAAGGTAGCGGTTCCAGATGTAACAACAGCTGCATCAGAAGCTATCATTGCTATATTT
Organism: Candidatus Riesia sp. GBBU; assembly: GCA_002074035.1. GTDB lineage: Bacteria > Pseudomonadota > Gammaproteobacteria > Enterobacterales > Enterobacteriaceae > GBBU. Next base: position 267,542 of record CP012849.1, read on the forward strand.
GATCTATCAAATATTATTTTAATATCTAAATCTAACTTAGATCTTTTAAAGATTTTCATGAATTGTTTATAACATTCTTTATTAATTATAAGAACTAAAATTTTCAAATTTGAAAAACTTTTTTGTAAAATCTGTGCTGCTTTTAAAAAATCTAAACTTAATCTTTTAATTTCTAAAATTCTACTTCCTGGAAGTATAGAAAGATAAATTTTTTTTTGTTCCAGATTTAATTTTTTTCTAGCATAGTTTTTATTTGGAAAATAAGAAATTTTATCTGATATAAAATGTCCAACACATTCACAAGGAACTTTGTATTTCTTATATAAATCTTTTTCAAAGTTAAAAAAAACTAACATCAAATCAACAGATTTCTTTATCTGAAAGATTCTTCTCTTTCTCCATGCCCATATTGAAGGACTTATATAATGAATTGTTTTAATTCCATTTTCTTTCAATTTTTTTTCTAATGGAATATTAAAATCCGGAAAGTCTATTCCGATAAACATATCTATTTTTTTTTTTATGAAATAACTAAAAATTTTAGATCTTATTATTAATATTTTTGGTATTTTACTTAAAACTTCTATAATTCCAAAACAGCATATATCATTTGACTCATATATTGCTTTACAGCCTTTACGTTTCATTTTACTTCCACAAATTCCAACAAATTTAACATTTGAAAACTTTTTTTTAAAAGATTCTATAAGATTTGCTCCAGCTATATCACCTGATACTTCTCCGGAAACTACTCCGATCAATAGACTTTTTTCTTTTAAGTTATTTTTCATATTTAGTTTTATCTAATAAATCCTCTGCTAAATTTAGAAGAATTTTCAAAAAAATCAATAATAATTTTTATATGTTTATTCCCATCTTTCTGCAAAAGAGATAATTCTTTTTTAGCTTTTTCTAAAGATTTTCCTTCTCTATATAATATTTTATATGCGTTTTTTATAATATTTAAAGAACTTTTGTCAAATCCTCTCCTTTTTAATCCATTTATGTTTACTCCATACGGAATTGCATGGTTTCCTTGAACTATAATAAAAGGAGGAACATGTCTATTTATTCCAGAACATCCTCCAACCATAACATGATCTCCTATATGACAAAATTGATGTACTGCACTCATACCACCAACAGTAACGTAATCTCCTATTTGAACATGTCCGCCTAAAGTTACATTATTAGCTAAAACACAGAAGTTTCCTAATAAGCAATCATGAGCAATGTGAGTATTAACCATAAAAAGATTTCCATTTCCTATTATTGTTTCGCCTCCTCCTTGAACAGTACCTCTATGAATAGTACAACATTCTCTAATTATGTTTCCATATCCTATTTTTAATTTCGTAATTTCACCATGATATTTTAAATCTTGATTTTCTTCGCCTATTGTAACAAATTGAAATATTTGATTATCACTTCCGATTTCTGTATTTCCATTGATAACAACATGTGATTTTAATACAGTTTTTGAACCAATTTTGACATTAGATCCTATGCAACAAAATGGACCAATATATACATTTTGCCCAATTACCGCACCTTCTTCTATTATTGAGGAAGAATGAATTATAGCTGTTTTATCAATCATTTCATCTATACTTAAGTAGCCTGAATACGAGCACACATCATAATTGCTTCGCAAACAATTTTGTTTTTTACTTTTACTGTTCCCTTAAAACGAGTTAATCCACATTTTGTTTTAATAAACTTAACTTCGAAAAACATCTGATCTCCAGGAAAAACTGGTAATTTAAATCTAGCTTCATTTATTCCAGCAAAATAATATAATTCCTTCCGATCTAATTTCCCGATACTTTTAAAAGCTAGTATTCCGGCAGCTTGCGCTATTGCTTCAAGTATTAACACTCCAGGGAACACAGGCTTTCCAGGAAAATGTCCTGGAAAAAATGGTTCATTGAAAGAAACATTTTTTATTGCATGAAGATATTTATTTTTTTCGAAATCAATTACACGATCAATTAATAAAAAAGGATATCTATGTGGTAATAAATTTAATATTTCTTCTATATTTAGAGTATTTTTTTCACTCATAAAGTGTCTATTTGTATATCATCATATGTGTATGACATCTTTTTTAATCATGATAAATGTTCTATTATAGGATATTAATTTTTATTTTTTAAAACTTTTCTCTCTAAGAACTGAACTCTTTTTAGAATTTTACAAATCTTCATAATTAATACTGTATTCTTTCTCCATTTTCTATTTTCTTGTACTGGAGTACCAGAAGAATACATACCAGATTTTTTTATAGATTTTGTAACCATACTCATACCAGTTATTATAGTATTATCACAAATTTGTATATGTCCATTTATAGTGCTAGATCCTCCTATCATACATGACTTTCCAATCTTTGAACTTCCAGCTATTATTGTTCCTCCAGCAATTGCTGTATTACTTCCAACTGTTACGTTATGTGCTATTTGACATTGATTATCAATGATTACTCCATCTTCAATAACTGTATTTTTTAATGATCCTCTATCTATTGTTGTACAAGATCCTATTTCTACATTATTTCCTATAACTACTGTACCAAGATGAAAGATCTTGATCCATTTCTTTTTCTCTTTAGCGTATCCAAATCCATCAGAACCAATTACTGTTCCAGATTGAATTAAACAATTATTTCCTATTTGTACATTATGTTGAATAGAGACATTTGGTAAAATTTTGCTAAAATCTCCAATTTTGGAGCCATTTCCAATAAAACATCCAGAACCAATAAAAACATTATTTCCTAATTCTACTCCTGGTTCAATTACTGAATTTGAACATATAGTTATATTTTCTCCAAATTTTACATTATCTGAAATGACTGAAGAAGAATGAATATTTCTTTTGTATTTTGGAGCATTGTTAAATATTTTAGTTAATTTTGCATATGTAAGGTATGGATCTTTTACAACTAAAACTTCTGTACTGATATATTTTAAATATTCTTCTTTTGTAATTATAGCAGTTGCTTTACAATTTTTTATGTCTTTAATGTACCTTCTATTAAATAGAAATGTAATCTGCCCTTTTTGAGCTAAAGATATGTCAGAAATTCCGTAAATTTTAGCATTTTTATTTCCATATAATTTACCATGTACTATTTTAGCTACTGTTCTTAATTGTAAGAATAACATTTTTAACCTGAGTATTTGCAAAAATAGAATTGAATGAATGTTTTTATAAAAAGTTATTAATATACTGATCATATTAAAATTCTTTTATAGAAATGATTTACAAATGAATTTTGTCACCATTGTCTTCCAAAATTAAACTGAAATTTTTCTATCTTGTCCCATTGATAACTTCTAATTGGACTAGAATATGAAATTGTCAACGGTCCAATTGGAGAAATCCATTGTATTGATATTCCAGATGAAACTCTAATATTTCCAGGACTTTCATTTATTATAATTCTGTCTTTTAGTGGTTCGTTATTCATACTCAATAAAGAATTCCAAACTATTCCTGAATCTACGAATATTGAAGTTCTAATTAAATTGGAAAACTTTCCTAAGAAAGATGTTGGGATAATAAGTTCCAAAGAAGACACAATAAATGAATTTCCTCCAATTGTTTCATAAAATTTTTCTTTATCTTTCAAATAGTTTTCAGACATATTTTTTTTAAAATATATGATTCTTGGACCTATAGAATTCATTTTAAATCCTCTAATTGTACTAAAACCTCCAGAATAAAAATTTTCATATTGCGGTAGTTCTTTTTTTCCATTCCCATATCCTAATTTAATTTTATGCATTATTATCCATAATTTTTCCCGATGAACTTTATAATAATATGAATTAGAAAATTGAATTTTATAGTATTGGTTATTCGAAATTGGCACTGTAACTTTACTATTTATCTCTGTATCTTTACCACATGTTGGAAAAACTTTGTTGTTTAAACTATTACTCCTTATATTTAGATGGATTACTAAATCTTTATAAGAAAAGTTTTTATATGATTTTTCTAAATATTTCAAAGTATCTAAATTAATTTCATCAAAAAACGAATACTTCTTAAATTCCAGTCCTAATTTTATTATATTATTTTTTAAGAATGAGAAGCCTATATTATTAATTATACTAAAAACTTTATTATCTTTTCTAAGATTTTCTAATTGTTTATGTTCAGAATAATAAAGCAACTTACTGTTCAAAAAAATATTTCTTGAAAAGAAAAAAGGATTCTCAAAAAAAATCTCTGCAGTCTTTAAAAAATTACTTTTTTTTGAAAAAAACTCTATTTTGTTTCCAGTTCCAAAAAGATTTTTTTGCTGAATTCCAACATTGAAATTAATATTTTTTCTTCCTTCTAATCCAAATCCAAAATTAATTGATCCAGTATTTTTCTCTTTTAATTTAAATAAAATATCAACTGTATCATGTAGATTTTTTAATTTTAAAATTTCAATATCTATCTTTTCGAACAGTCCAGTTTTATACAATTCCTCTTTACTTTTTTTTAATAATTTTGTATTTATTTTTAAACCTTCCATATTTGGAATTTCTCTGTATAGAATATAGTTTTTACTGATTTTATTACCTTTGAATAAGATTTTCCTAACATAAATTTTTTTTCCAATATCAACTAAGAAATTTAATGATATTTTATGTTCTTTTTCATCTACTGTGTGATAAATCTCAATATTTGTGTCAATATATCCATGTTCTTCTAAAGAATTTTTTATTTTCTCTTTTATATAAAGAGCTTCTTCGAAATTATAAAAAGAATTTTTTTTTATTGAAATTAATTTCTTAATTCTATTAGAATATTTATTTTTTTTACAAGTTAATAATACATCTTTTATAAGAAACTGATTGCCTTCTGATACGTTTATAGTTAAATAAGAGTATTTTTTATCAGGAGTAAAACTAATATTAACTGAATTAATATCAAACTTTATATATCCTCTTCTAAGATAGAAATCTCTTATAAGAAACAAATCTCTTATTAGATCTTCTTTTTTAAATTTTGAAGTATGAAAAAATTTTTTCTGATTATTTTTACGGTTAATTTTTAAATATTCTTTAATCTCTTCATCAGAAAATGATTTATTACCAATTATATTAAGTTGCTTATTTATTGTCTCTTCTCCATCAGACAGAAAAATATTTATAGAAACTTTGTTGTTTTTATCTATTTCAGTTGAATATGTAAAATTAGAACGATATCTATCAATTTTATAATAGTATTTTTTTAAAGATTTTTTAAAATTTTCAAGTTTATTCTCTTCAAAAGGAAGTCCAATTTTTAAATTATTATCAATTAATTTTTTGTATAATAAATCATTTGCAAGAACTGTTTTTCCAAAAAATTTTATGCTTTTAATTATTGGTTTCTCTCTCACTTTTATAGTAAGTATATTTTTTTCCATAAAAATGTTAATGTTTTCAAATAATCCAGTATCTGATAAAGTCTTAACGATCTTTTTAGATGTATTTCCGATAAATTTTTCTCCTATTCTTATAGGAATTATTTTAGCTAATGTACTATTAGAAATATGATTCAATCCTGAAAAGATCATTTTCTTTACTATAAAATAGTTTTTAGTATCTGCATTTACTATTTTTATGATAAAAATAAGAATTAAAAAAAATTTTTTCATCTATATAATTAGAAATTAATTCAAATCTAAAACAGAAAATTAATTTTATTTCTATATAATTCATTTGAAAAATTTTGTTTGTTTATAATTTTTAATGTGTTTATATATTTAAAATTTTTAATTTTAAAAGTTAAGTTTATTTTATAAGAAACATAAAGTTGTTTATTTTAAAATTCATGTTCACATTTCAATAGAAATTAATACAATTAAAGAAAATATCGGAGTTACTGCTATAAGACTATCTAACCTATCCAATAATCCTCCATGTCCTGGAATAATTTTACCACTTTCAGCTATTCCAAACTTACGTTTAAATATACTTTCAGTTAAATCTCCTACTATTGACCAAAAAATAATCGTAAAAATAAATAACATAAAATTTTTTTGAAAAATGTTTACAGGTAAAAAATATTCTAAAATATAGTAAACAAAATAAGTTGTTATTATTCCTCCTATAACTCCTTCAAAAGTTTTACGTGGAGAAATAGATTTTATTAGCTTATTCTTTCCAAGAATTCTTCCAAAGAAATATGAACCGCTATCAAAACTCCAAACTAGTGAAAACATATATAAAATTAAATAAGTTCCTAGAAAATTATTTTTTAATGAATCTATGTTCTTTAGTGCTAAAATACCAAAGTAAAATGAAAAAATTATTATTGTACCAATGATAAATATCAATTCTTTAGATTCATACAAAAATTTAAAATAAAAAGGAAAAAAAATTATTAAAAATATTGAAGTTATCCACCAAATAAGACTAAAAGAAAAGACTACAATAAATAATTTATTAGATATTAGAATCTTAAAATCGATAATAAGATGAAATATCAATAAAATAATTGAAAATAAAATAGTACATATAAATCTTTTAAAGATAATCTTTTGATATATAAACTGACTCCATTCCCAAAAAGTTACTAATGAAATAGAAAATACAGAAAAGATAAACAAATTTCTCGGAAAGAAAAAGATGATATAAATAACAAATGGTACTAAGATACAAGATGTAATAACACGATGTATGAAATTAATCAAAAATTCTCCTTTTTGTGAAATATCATTAGATTTTAGTATTTCCAAATCTTCTCTCTCTTTTACTAAAAGACATTATAGCTTTTCTAAAAGAACTCTCATTAAAGTCTGGCCAAAGCGTGTTTGTAAAATACAACTCAGAATAAGCAATTTGCCATAAAAGAAAATTACTGATTCTATATTCTCTTCCAGTTCTAATAACTAGATCAACTTCAGGTTGATTATATAACGTAAAAAATTTTCCTACTGTACGTTCATTTATATCTTCTATAAGATACGATCCATTTTCTATATGTTTAATAATTGATTTTATTCCATGAACTATATCCCATCTTCCTCCATAGTTTATTGCTATGTTCAAATTTAATTTTTTATTTTCTTTAGTTAAGTTTATCGCATTTTGAATCTTATTTTTTAACTTTTTTTCAAATCCATTTATATCTCCAATCACATTTAATCTGATATCATGTAATTGCAGTTTTTGAGTTTTATTTTTCAAAGTCCATGAGAGTAGTTCTAATAAAAAATTGATTTCTTTTTTTGGTCTATTAAGGTTCTCCTTACTTAAGGCATATAAAGTTAAAGATTTAATATTATTTTCAATAGAAAATTGAATAGCTTTCTGTATAGCTAAAATTCCTTTCTTATATCCTTTTACTTTTAACTTATTGTTTTCAATTGCCCAACGTCTATTACCATCCATAATAATTGCAACATGTTTTGGGATATTTTTTATGCAGGAAGTAGATTTCATAGACAAATTAAATTCTATTTTAGAAAAATAGAATTTTTAAGATATTTTAATATTAAAAATATAGAAAGTTTATTACCTTCTAAGTGTTTTTATAAAACTTTTTGAGATTTTTCTTGTTTCTCGATCTATTTCTAAAATTGAATTAATATTAGTCGGTTCAGGAAAGCTGGTTCTTTCCAATATATAAGAATTTACTTTCACAATATCTGTGAACTGAATTTTTCCTGATAGAAACGAATCAACTGAAATTTCATTTGCTGCGTTTAGAACAATAACAGAAGACTGCCCTTCTTCAAAAGCATCAATAGCTAGTTTTAGACAAGGATAGCGCTCATAACTAGGATCTAAAAATGTTAAATTAGATAATTTTTTATAGTCTATTAAAGATACTTTAATAGGAAATCTATCAGGATAAAAAATCGAGTATGAAATAGGTATTCTCATATCAGGATTACTGAACTGTGCTGTCATACTACCATCTCGATAATACACCATAGCATGAATTATAGACTGAGGATGTATGATAATAGAAACTTCATGTTTAGAAGCATTAAATAAATATCTAGCTTCAATATATTCAAAACCTTTATTAATCATTGTAGCTGAATCCACAGAAATCTTCTTACCCATCTTCCAGTTTGGATGATTACAAGCTTTATTAGGTGTAATTGTTTTAAATTTCTTTAAAGGGAAATTTAGAAATGGACCACCTGATCCAGTTAGAACAATCTTGCTTATCCCAAGTCTTTTTAAACTTAAAAATCCTAATTTTTTTTTCTCTTCATTAGAAAGTATTTGAAATATTGCACTATGTTCACTATCAATAGGAAATATTTGAGATCCGTATTTTTTTGCATATTTTAACAATAGCCTACCACTTGTAACTATTGTTTCTTTATTAGCAATTAAAATTCTCTTTCCTCTCATAATTGAGAAAAACGTAGGTATTAATCCATCAATACCTGTAATAGCAGAAATAACTTGATCTACTTCATTTAATTTTGCAATTTCGTATATTCCTTGTTTACCAAATAAAACTTTTGTTTTACATCCATTTTTTCTTAGTTTTTTTCTTAGAATTTCTGCAGATTTTTTATGAAACATAGCCGCATATTTTGGACGAAACAACAAACACTGGTCTTTCATTAAATCAACATTTTTGTTTGCTACCAAAGAAAAAATCTTAATTTTATCAAGATGATTTTTTACTATAGAAATAGTAGCTCTTCCAATACTTCCAGTAGAACCAAGAATAGTTAGATACAACATTTTAGTCTTTTGATAATTTTTAAAAAATATGTTAAAAACTCCAAGTATTTAGAAAATTTTTAATTCATTTTCTTTATTATTTAATATTTTATCAACTTTCTTTATAAAGAGTTCAGTTAATTTTTGAATCGAACTTTGCGATTTACGTTCTTCATCTTGATTAATTTTTTTATTTTTTAACAAAGATCTAATTGTCTCGTTTGAGTGTCTTCTTATATTCCTAATTCGTATTTTTTCTTTTTCAGAGATTTTTTGAATTAACTTTATTAGTTCTTTTCTTCTGTCTTCTGTGATTTTTGGAAAAGTAACTCTGATTTTATTATCAGTCATAGATAAAGAAACATTTATGTTTAAAGAAACAATAGATTTCTTAATCAGTGAATTTATTGTTTTATCAAAAGCATTAATAATTAAAGAACTTGAATTTTCTATATAAATATTAGATATTTGTATTAGCGGAATATTAGATCCGTAACATTTTATTTTTATGTTTTCTATCAATCTGCTAGATACTTTTCCTGCATGTATTTCTTTAAGTTTTCTCTCAAAATGTTCAATACTATTTTTCATTTTTTTCTGCGTTAGTTTTTCTATTTTATCAATCATAAAATACCTTTTTAAATATTCGTTCAGAATTAAAAATTCTTAAAATATTATAATTTTATGTTAAATATCTTAGCAATGAATCAAAGTTCCTTCATTCTTTCCAAGAACTATACGAAATAAAGCATCCTTCTTGTTAACATTAAAGATATGTACTGGCATATTATAATCTTTAGCAATTGTAAAAGCTGTTGAATCCATGATTTTTAAATTTTTCTTTATAGCTTCACTATAAGTTAACTTTTTATAAAATTTTGCATTAGAATTTTTTAAAGGATCAGATGAATACACTCCATCTACTTTTGTAGCTTTTAAAATAGCGTCTGACTCTGTTTCTATTCCTCTTAAACAGGCTGCAGAATCTGTAGTAAACAATGGGTTTCCTGTTCCTGCTGATAATATAACTATAATGTTCCTAGAAAGGAAATTTATTGCTTTCTTACAATTATACTGTTCACATATTCCATAAACGAACAAAGAAGACATAAGTTCATTTTTTATATGAACTCTATTTAATGTTTCCTGAAAAGCTAATCCATTTATTATAGTAGAGAGCATACCAATTTGATCACTAACTACTCTATTTATCCCGTCTTTCACTAAAGATAACCCTCTAAATAAATTTCCACCTCCAATTACAACTCCGATTTGCATTTTTAATCTAGATAGTTTTTTAATATCTTTAGCTATCCTGTTTAATGTTGAAATTTTAATTCCAAATTTCTTTGATCCTTGAAATATCTCTCCGCTTATTTTAAGTATAATCCTTTTATATATTAGTTTTGAAATACGCATAGTAAATTGTTTCTCTACAGAAATATCTAAACATGCTAATAAAGACTATAAACATTTATAATCTATATTTTTACAGTATATTTTTTATAAATTTAGTTAATTAATAAAATTGTCTTAAACAAATTAAAATTTTTTACATTCTGTGTTTTCACATGATTCAAAACGAATAAAATCAATTACTTTAATTTTGTTCTCTAATAGAACTTCTTTAACCTTTTTGTTCAATTTAATAATAAATTTTTGTTCCAACAAACATGTTCTTTCAAAGAATTTTTCTATTTTTTTAGAAAAAATCTTATTTATATTTTCTTTAGATTCACTATTATTCTTAGATATTAGAGAATAATATTCCATTTTTTCTTTTAAAACATGATTTTGAACATCTTTTTTTGATATATACTTTGGTTTACTTGCTGCAATATGCATAGCGATAAATCGAGTTAATTTATTATTAATGTGATTTGTTGAAACTAATACTCCAATACGGTTTCCATGTACGTATTTTGTAATCATTTCACCAGAAATAACGGATATTCTATTAACTAAAATATTTTCATTAACTTTAGAAATAGTCTTCATTCTCTCATCTTCTATAAATTTTGTTACTTCTTTTGAAGTTGATGATCTTTTTGAAATCACTGTTTTTAATAATTTTTTTAAAAATTTTAATACAAGATAGTTTTTTGAAACGAAATCTGTTTCAGATTGTATCTCAACTAAGACTCCAAAAGTTTTATCCGGAGATAATTCTGCATCTACTATTCCATATTTTGTTGAATTTTTAAATTTTCTAGTTGATTTTTCTTTATTTTTTTCATTTATTATTTGAGAAGCAATTTCTAGATTTCCTCTAGAAATAACAAGTGCTTTTTTACATTCCATTACTCCAGCGCCTGTTAAATTTCTAAGTTGTTTAATCATTTTAACTGTTATAATCATTTTGTAGTCGTCATATTTAAAATTTTCATTAAGTTCTATATTAGAATTTTTTTAAATTTTTACTCAGAATCACTGTTTTGACATTTTCTAAGTATAATTTGATTGAACGTATTGCATCATCATTTCCAGGAATAACATAATCTACTTCATCTGGATCTGAGTTTGTATCTACTATAGCAAAAACTGGAATTTGCAACTTTTTTGCTTCTTTTATTGCAATTCTTTCATGTTTCGCATCTATAACAAACAAAGCATTTGGTAAATCTATCATATCTTTTATTCCACCAAGATTATTTTCTAATTTTTCTAATTTTCTTGTTTTGGTTAGAATTTCTTTCTTTGTTAATTTGTCAAAAGTTCCATCCTTTTTTTGTTTTTCTAAACTTCTTAGTTTTTTTATAGATTCACGAACTGTTTTCCAATTAGTTAATGTTCCTCCAAGCCATCTCAAATTCACAAAATACTGACTGCACGAAATTGCAGTTTCTTTTATAAGATTACTAGCAGCTTTTTTAGTACCAACAAACAAAATTTTTCCTTTACTAAAAGTAATTTTACTAATCTCTTTTAATGCATTTTGGAACATAAAAAGTGTTTTTTCTAGGTCAATAATATGTATTTGATTTTTTTCGCAGAATATATAATTCTTCATCTTTGGATTCCAATACTTTTTTTGATGTCCAAAATGAACGCCTGCTTTAATCATTTTTTTTATTGAAATACTTATATTCATAAAATTTCCTATTTTTAATAATTTCTTATAAGTTTTTATACCATATAAAATATATAAATACTATCCTAATATTTATATTTACATTCTGTAATAAAATATTTTTAATGTATTGATATTACAAGTAAACTTTAAGATAATTTCAAAAAATTTCTATTATAATTTTAGATAAATATTTCGGAGAAAACTTTGAGCATTATAATAAAAACATACGAAGAAATTCAAAAAATAAGAATTGCTAGCAGAATTGCAGCTAAAACTTTAGAGTTTATAAAACCTTATATAGTACCTGGAATATCTACAGAAAAATTAAATTTAATATGTCATAATCATATTGTAAACTCACAAAAAGCTTTTCCAGGATGTTTAAATTATCATGGATTCCCGAAATCTATTTGTACTTCTGTAAATAATACAGTATGTCATGGAATACCTAGAGAGAACGAAATTTTGAGGTCTGGAGATATAATTAATATAGATGTTACAGTAATAAAAAATGGTTTTTATGGAGATACATCTAAAATGTTCTTTGTTGGAAAAAAAACTAAAGAAGGTAAAAAACTTTGTAAAGTTGCCAAGGACAGTTTATATCTGGCAATAAAAATGGTAAGACCTGGAATAAGATTACAAAAAATTGGTAAATCTATTCAGGATTTTATAGAAAAAAATAAGTTTTCTGTTGTAAAAGAATATTGTGGGCATGGAATTGGAAAAAAATTTCATGAAGATCCTCAAATACTGCATTACAACGCGTATGATGGAGGAATAACTTTAAAAGAAGGCATGATTTTTACAATAGAACCAATGGTAAACTTTGGAAAAGATACAGTTGAGTTAATGGAAGATGGGTGGACTGTAAAAACAAAAGATAATAAATTGTCTGCACAATACGAACACACTTTATCTGTAACAAAACATGGATGTGAAATTTTAACCTTACGAGAAGAAGAACGTTTCAACTGAAAAATTAGTGAAAATAAAATTAGTTTTATATGAGAAACAATATAAAACTTTTTAATTTTTAATCAGATTTTTCTAGAACAGCAATTTTATACATGAAAATACATATTTCATAGTTAACAATATATAAAAAAATATTCTTGTAAGTTTAATCAAAATATATATTAAATTTTTACTTTTTAATAAAAAATTTTATGTATTCTCTATATAATAGAAATTTTTTAGTTTTAAAGTAATTCAAAACTTTATTAACAGATTTTAAATCTTTAGTTTTATATGAAATGTTTACATGAAATTTTATAATTACATATTTTTAAATACTTTAAAATTAATTCTATTTATAAACTTTAGTGTATTTAAACTATTTTTAATAATTTTTTATAAAAAACAATTTCTTAGATTTGCATTTTAAATAATCATTAGTTAGTTTAAAATAATTCACATTTTGAAGTTATAAACCAATAAACTATAAATCTAACATTACATAGGATTTCTATATATTTTATGGTATTTATATTCAATGTCCTGTAGAGAATTTATTTTGTAAACAACATAGGCATTTATACTAGTAATATTGCAATATTTGATTTTAATATAAGTCTTAAAGATTATATAAGATATAATTATTTATAATGGATGTAATTTTATCAAACAGCATATCAAATATTTTTATATATTACATAAATTTTTATTAGATTGATTGATTACATTATTTACTACTTTTACCGAAGATTACTGTTTAAATTAGAATATATTTATTCAAAATTTTAACACTTTAAACAATATAGATCTATATTAATATGTTTATTCAGATGCACAATTAATTTATATTAATTTCAGATTTATTATAAGGCAATTTATATAGTAAAAATTATTCAATTAGTTGTATCTCTGAAAGAAATTATAAATGTATAAGAAATATTAATAAACTAGAAATTCTATATATTATAAAAACTATATAATAAAATAATTTGATTTTATTCTAAAAATAGACAAAATAAATTCTATTGTTAAATTTAGTTTCAAAACTATTAAGTTTCTATTCCAATAGAAATATTGTCCAATTTTTGGATGTCTATGAAATTGAAAAATACAAGTTTATTCTATATAAAAAATTTTAGTAAAAAAATTTTGAAGTTTTATCTGAATAACCTAAAGTATATATTACTCCTAAATAATATTTTCTAAATTCTTATAAGTTGACAATATAAAATATTGTTAGAAGATGATAGTCTTTTATTTACTGACAGACCTTTAAAAGGTATAAAGTTTTTATGTAAGTTTAGCAGAGGAATATTTGATACTAAATGTAGTTTTATTTTCTTTGTACAAATATCTATTTTATTAAAGAAATTAATTTATTTTTGTAAACTAAATTTCAGAAAATTTAGATCGTGAATGGATATTTAATTTCTTCATGAAATTTATATCCAATAACTTTAAAATCACTTGGATGAACCCAAGTTTCTATGTCTTTTAGAGTTTTTATATTTTTATTAATCTTTAATTTTGGAATAGGATAAGGAATTCTTTTAAGTTGTATATTCTTCATTATTTGTAATTGATTTTCGTAAATATGAGCGTTTATTATTTTATGAAAAACCTTTCCTGGTTTGTTATCAGTTATTTTTGCTATTAATGCTAGCAATACAAAACATTGTATTTGATTAAAATTTAATCCAAGTGGAACATCACAACTTCTTTGATATGATGTTAAATATAATTTTTTATTAAAAATAGAAAAAGTATGCGTATGCATGCAAGGTCTAATACATCCTAACTCTAACTCTCCAGGATTATAAAAAGTTATAATCTCTGCTCTATCATCAATCTTCTTAGATAAGTTATTAATTACTTTCTTAAATTGATCTAGTAGAGTTCCATCAGGTCTTTTCCAGGATCTTCCTTGCACACCATATACTCTTCCCATATCATCTTTTCCTTTTCTATTTGGATTGTTTCTCCAATCTAAGTTCTCATTGGCGTTGTTATCCCATACATTACATCCGATTTTTCTAAATTGTTTTGCACTGGAATAACCTCTTATATGTCCTAAAATTTCTGCAATTGCAGATTTATAAAAACTTTTTCTTGTAGTTATCAAAGGAAATTTATTATTTTCAACATCATATTCTAAATCTGCATTAATAATTGTTAAACAATTCTTTCCTGTTCTTCCATTCTTTACCCATTTTCCTTTTTTTATTATTTTTTCACATAATTTTAGATATTGCTTCATAATTAAATAACTTAAAATTCTTTCAAAATATTTTTTTTTTAGTAAAAACTAATAAAGTTAATCCAAAAAAAATCATTGGAAACGATAAAAGTTGCCCCATACTTATCTTATCAAAGATAAGTCCTATTTGTGAGTCCTCTTGTCTAAACAGTTCTGAAATTATGCGAAGTAATCCATAGAATATTAGAAATATACCAGAAATTACTCCATGTCTGACATGTTTTTTCACAAACACGTTCAATATTATAAAAAGTAAAAAACCTTCTAAAAACATTTCGTATAATTGAGAAGGATGTCTAGGAAGCGATCCATATTTTTCAAAAATTGGAATTAAAGAGTTATTTTTTTCAATTATTTTTATATCATCATAAATAGATTTAGGAAAAAAACAGAAAAATTTTGTGTTTAATGTAACTTTACCCCATAATTCTCCATTGATAAAATTTCCAAGTCTTCCTAATCCTATTCCTAAAGGAATTAATGGAGCAATAAAATCAGAAATATAGAAAAATTTTATATTCATCTTTTTACTATATATTGAAATAAAAATTAAAATTCCAATAAACCCACCGTGAAAAGACATTCCTCCAGTCCATATCTTGAAAATCCAAATAGGATTTGCTATAAAGAAAGTAGGTTTATAAAATATAATATAACCTATTCTTCCACCAATTAGAATACATATGAAACCAATATAAAAAAATTTCTCCATTTCTTTGGTTTCCCAATAGAAACATAAATTTTTTCTTCTTATTTTTGCTGTTTTAAGAGAGTAAATAAATCCTACTGCATATAAAATTCCATACCAATATATAAAAAATGGACCTAATGATATTGCAACTGGATCAAAATTAATATACATATTGTTTATTTATTTTAATAATAGTAATCATATTCAAATATTTTATGTCTTGTCTAATAAATAAAAATTTTTTTATACAACAAAAATTATTTATTATTTAACATTTTAGATATTTTAATAAAAAAAATGTATATTAGACAATTAAATTTCAAGTTTGTTTGCAGTTTTCTAGACTTAGAAATTTAAGTTTTATTTTGTTTAATAGAAAATTTAATTTACCATTTGAAGATTCAATATGAAAAATTATAAAATTTTTTTGTTAAAAGTGATAACATTCTTATTTATTTTTATGTTTTTTCATACAATATATTCTATCCCTACATTAACTATATATATATATAATTCATTTTTATCAGAATTGGATTCAAATTTAAAAATTAAATCTTATTTTGAAAAAATTAACAAATGTAAACTAAAGTTTGTTGGTTTAGGTCAAAGTAGAACTATATTAAGTAAGCTAATAATGGAAGGTAAAAAAAGTAAAGCTGATATTATTATGGGACTTGATAATAACTCAATAGAACTTGCAAAAAACACAAATTTGTTTTTAAAAAGTGATATAGAAGTAAAAAAACTAAAATTACCATTTACATGGGATAATAATACGTTTATACCATACAGTTATGGATATTATTCTTTTATCTATAATATAGATAAACTAGGTAAAATTCCTAGGAATTTTAATGAGTTATTAAATTCTAAATCAGAATGGAAAATTATTTATCAAGATCCACGGATCAGTAGTACTGGATTTGGATTGTTACTTTGGATACAAAAAATTTATGGAGAAAAAAGTAATATTGCATGGAAAAAAATTTCTCAAAAAACTGTGACTATTACAAAAGGTTGGGGAGAGTCTTACAGATTATTTTCAAAGGGAGAAAGTGATCTTCTGTTAAGTTACACGACATCAATTGGATTCGATTTAATTAACAGAAATAAAAAGAGATACGGAGTTATTTTGTTCGAAGATGGACACTACATTCAAATCGAATTAATAGCAATGCTTAAAAATAGTAAAAATCAAGAATTATCAAAAAAATTTATAAACTTTGTTATATCTCCATATTTTCAGAAATTTCTTACAGAAAATCATTGGATGTATCCTGTCATTAGTATAAAACTACCAAAAGTATACACAAAAATACCATCTCCTTTAAAACATTTTCAGTTTAATTATGATTATATTGAAAAAAACAGAGAAAAATGGATAAATTCATGGAGAAACTCCATCATTCGATAAGAGTTCCGTATAATTTACTTGTTATTGGGTTATTAACGTTTACATTTTTAATTTTAGTTCTAATCTTAATATTTTATAGTTTTATATTTTATATAAATAAAATAGATTTTATAGGGTTCTTCAATATTGAAAATATATTCGATGTCTTTTATTTCACTTTTTGGCAATCTTTGTTAACTGCTTTTTTTTCTATTTGTTTATCTATAATAGTTGTAAAATCTCTGTCTTATGATAATTTTTTTACTAAATTTTTAATTTTACTCTTATCTACAGTATCTGTACTACCTACTGTTATAGTAGTATTCGGTATACTGAATGTATATGGAAGAAATGGATTAGTATCTAAAATACTAAATTTTTTTGGAATAGAGTATAAATATACAATTTATGGTGTACACGGAGTTATATTTACGAACATATTTTTGAATATTCCATTAGCTATTCACTCATTTCATAATTCATTAAATGAAATATCAATTGAACAAAAAAAGATCATGGTTTTATTAAACATGACCAAATGGAAACAATTTAAATTTATTGAATGGACTTATATAAAAAGACAGATACCAATTACTTTTTCTTTGATATTTATATCTTGTTTTACAAATTTTACTGTTCCACTAATAATTGGAGGAGGTCCTTCATCAACTACAATAGAAATTTCTATATATCAATCACTGAATTATGAATTTAATTTCAGTAAGACTGCGATATTATCAGTTATTCATATTACATGCTGCTTTGTAATAATATTAATGAATAAAAAATCTATTGATCATAATGTTTTACTTTCTAGAAGCTATTTGTTTGAAAAAGATAAGAATTATTATTTATGGAATAAATTTGAAAGTTTAGACAAGATAAAACATTTTTTTATTATCTTATTTTTTTTGCCACCGATATTATCAATTATTCTAGAAGTAGAATATAAAAATTTGTTTTGTTTATTAAAAAATAAAATATTTCTTATTTCTCTTGTGAATTCCTGTTATATATCGACGATTTCTGGTATATTCTGTATTTTTTTTAGTATTTTAGTATTACGTAGTAATATAGAATTAAGATTTTATAATTTTAAAAAATTATATATTTTAATAGATTTAATAAGTCTATTAATTTCCACTATACCAAGTTTAGTATTTTCAATTAGTATTTTTTTTATTTGTAGTATTTTTGATTTTTTTAATTTCTTCCCAAATTTTGCTTTTATTATTAGTAATATGTTTACTTGTTTTCCATATGCAATAAAAATGTTAAAAAATCCAATGAATGAAATATCTTCACAATATAGGTTTTTATGTCTTTCTTTGAACATTAGTGAAATAAAAAAATTTTTCCTAATTGAAATAAAAGTATTGAAATATCTAATTATAGAAACTTTTATATTTTCTTTTTTATTATCTATTGGAAACTTTGGAGCTATTTCAATATTGAAACATGGAAAACAAACTTTATTACATTATTTATATAATCAATTAAATACATATCATGATGATAATGCTTCAGGTACAATATTCATAATATTTACGCTATATTTATTTTTGTTTGTTTTGTTAAATTATCTCAAAAAATTAAGAAATGATTAGATTTGAAAAAGTTTATTATAAATACAATAAAAACAAAAAGATGAAATTTGATTTTACAATAAATAACAATGAGAAAGTTGCTATATTTGGAAAAAGTGGATCTGGAAAAAGTACTTTGTTAAAATTAATATCTGGATTTCAACATCCAAATTTTGGAAAAATTTTAATAAACAAAGAAAATCATACATACACACTTCCAAACAAAAGACCTGTGTCTTTTTTACTACAAGAAAATAATTTATTTTCACATTTAACAATTTGGCAAAATATTTCTCTAGGTATTTCAAATAGATTTTTCTTAAATAAGAAAGAAAAAAGAAAAATTTATGAAATATTAAAGAAATTTCAATTATTTGAATACAAAGATCATTTACCGTCTCAAATTTCTGGTGGACAACGTCAGTGTGCTTCATTAATTCGTACTTTAATAAGAGATAAAGAAATCTTGTTGTTAGATGAACCTTTTTCTAATCTGGATTTTAAACTACATGACAAGTTTTTGAAATACATTAAAAAAATTCAAGAAATAAAAAGATCTATTTTAATTATGGTGTCACACAACTTAGATGATATTTTTAAAATAACAAATCGCGTTATTGTTATTTCCAAAGGAAAAATCATTTATGATGGTGATAATATTTCGTTTTGTAAATGTTTGAAATATTTACATTTTTAAATTAAAGTTACGAGAATATTAATATTTTCAGATAAAAACAAAAATTGTATAATTCAGAATAGTTTATAATACAACTTTTTATAAAAAAAGTAACTCTTATAAAAGAGTTGTTGAATAATTTCAATGTAAAACTAAATTAAAATATGAATTATATTTTTTAACCAAAAAAGTTTAAGATCATAAATGATAAAAAGTCAAAATAAAGTTGTAATTACTGCAGGTGAACCTGCAGGAATAGGACCAGATATTGTAATACAGGTGTTACAGAAACAATGGCCAGTAAAAATTGTTATCTGTGCAGACCCATATCTGTTGAAAGATAGAGCTAAACAAATTGGACTAAATATATCTTTTTCAATATATGACAGAAAAATTGATTGTGGTCCAGTATCAGTGTTACCATCATACACGTCATCTATTGTTAAAGCTGGTCAAATAAATAAAAAAAATAGCAAATATGTAATTGAGACAATTAATAAAGCGTTTAATGGATGTATGAATGGCGAATTCTCGGCCATGATAAATGGTCCTGTACATAAAGGAATAATTAATGATTCAGGTATAAAATTTGTTGGACATACTGAGTTTTTAGCACAAAAAAGTAATATAAAAAAACCTGTCATGCTGTTGACTAATAAAAATTTAAGAGTTGCTCTTGTTACAACTCATATTCCTATAAAAGAAGTTTCTAATGAAATTAATTACATAAATTTAAAAAATACAATTAAAGTATTGAATAATTCTTTAAAATCTATGTTTAAAATAAGAAGTCCTGTAATTTATGTTTGTGGGTTAAACCCACACTCTGGGGAGGATGGATATATTGGAATAGAAGAAATAGAAATAATCAAACCGGTAATTGAGACAATGAAAAATAAAGGAGTTAATATACATGGACCATTTTCGGCTGACACAATTTTTCAAAGTGAAAATTTAAAAGTTGCAGATGTAATATTAGCCATGTATCATGATCAAGGATTACCTGTAATTAAATCATTCGGATTTGGTGAAACAGTTAATATTACTTTAGGATTACCATTTTTAAGAGTTTCTGTGGATCACGGAGTAGCTATCAATAAAGCTGGAACCGGTTTATCAAATTGTAAAAGTATGTTTTATTCAATAAAAACAGCAATTGAAATAAAAAATAATGAGCAAAAATGAGTACTATCATAGATATCATATACAAAAAAATTTTGGACAACATTTTTTAATAAATAAAAATTTAATAAAAAAAATTATTGATATTATTAATCCTAATTTTAACGAGTCATTTATAGAGATTGGTCCTGGATTTGGAGCTTTAACATTTCCTTTAATTAAGAGATCTGAAAGTCTAATAGCTGTAGAGATAGATAAAAATTTATCAAATCATTTATTAAATAAATTGCGTTCTAAAAGAAAAGTAAAGATTATAAGCGAAGATATAATGAAACTTGATCTATCTATATTGAAAAATAGAAACTCTATGTTTAGAATAGTTGGAAACTTACCATATAATATCTCAACAAATTTAATTTTCTATTTTTTGAGTTTTTCTGGATTTATTATTGATATGCATTTTACTTTTCAGAAAGAATTAGCTGAAAGATTGTTTGCTAAACCAAATAATAAATCTTATTCAAGAATAAGTGTGCTAACTCAGTATTTATACAAAGTAGTTCCTGTAATTGAAATAGATTCTTCTTCTTTTTTTCCTAAACCTAAAGTTGAATCACTTATGGTAAAATTTATACCAAAATTCCCTCATAGAGATAAAAGTAATTTAGAAGTTCTAAGAGAAATTACAAAAGCTGCTTTCGGTAAAAGAAGAAAAATGATTAAAAACAGCTTAAAAACATTTTTTACTGTTAAAGATTTTGAAAAAATTGATATTGATCCAAAAGATAGAGCTGAAAATATTTCTATTAAAAAATATTTTAAATTAGTACAGTATTTCAAAAATAGATAAAATTTTTTTATATAAAAAGTTTAAGTAGTTTTGTTATGTCTACATATTTTATAGGAGATATTCACGGGCATTACAAAGAGATGATATCTCTTCTAAATCGAGTAAACTTTAATCCTAATAATGATTCTTTGTGGATTACTGGAGATATTTCATTTAAAGGACCAAATACAATTGATGTTATTAGATATATAAGATCTTTAGGAAAAGCAGCCAAGATGGTTCTAGGAAATCATGATCTTTCATTGATCAATGATTATTTTAAATTTCTAAAAAATAGAAAAATAGAATCAAAAACAAAAGAACTTTTTACCAAAAATAAAGATATAAAGGTATTAGTTAATTGGTTAAAGAGTCAACCTTTTGTTCGTATAAATGAACATAAAAAGTTAATTATGGTACATGCCGGAATTTTGCCAAAATGGAATAAAAATTTTATAATCAAATATTCTAAAATTATACAAACTAAGCTAGTCAATGAAAAAATTTCTTTTTTAGAAAGACTCCTAGACATAAATTATGTAGATAAAATATCAAAAAAATTATCAAAAATTCAAAAATTACAATTCATAATAAATGTATTCACTAAAATTCGTTTTTGTACATATGAGGGTAAATTAGATTTATTTTATAATGGTACAGAAAAAAAAACAGATAATACAAAACCGTGGTTTGAATTCAAAAGAAGAAAACTAAAAAGTTATTCTATCATTTTTGGTCATTGGTCTACTTTAGATAAAGTATTTGTAAGAGACAATATGTATTGTTTAGATACTGGATGTTGTTGGGGTAAGAAACTCACAATATTTCATTGGGAAGATAAGAAAACTTTTTCGCAGAAATCTTTTACTAAAGATAAGTGCTAACTTATTCTATCTAATATTTCGAAATGAAAATCAGGATCAATTTCTGTTTTATTATAAAAGCAAGAAAAAACCTTTCTCCAATTATATTTTAAGTAATTAGGGAAATATATATCACCTAACTCATGTGTATGAACCTTTGTTAAATACAATCTATCTGCAATTGGTAAAAAAATTTTATATATCTCCCCGCCTCCTATTATCATAGTTTCTTTCTCATTTTTTGTTAAAAAAAAACCTCTTCTAATGATTCAGCAAATATCAAATTCTTTTCTTCTGAAATTCTTTTGCTTCTACTTAAAACTATATTAACCCTCTTTGGAAGAGCTCTACCGATAGATTCATAAGTTTTTCTACCCATAATAACTGGTTTTTTTATAGTGTTTCTTTTAAACCATTTCAGATCTTCTTTAATTTTCCATGGTATAGAATTGCTTTTGCCAATAATCATATTATCTGATATGATTACGATCATACTAAATTTTACCATATTTTATATGTTAACCACAAAAAATGTATAAGTTCTATTTTGTTTCTCTGCTTAATTCTTCTATTTTACTTTTCATTAACTTATAACAATGAATTTTGAGTAATTGTAACTTTTTCTTGTTGAATTTTCTACTATTTAAGTAAATAGGATCTAACATTTCTATTATAACTTTTCCATTGTTAAATTTATTAATTTTAATTTTGTTATTAGTCTCTGACAAACATATTGGAACTATAGGAATATTACAAAGCATAGCAATTATAAACGCTCCATTCTTGAACTCCAATAATTTTTCGTCTTTATTTCTAGTTCCTTCTGGGAATATCCATACAGATATTTTTTTTCTTTTTATTTTTTTAACAATTTTTAAGATTGTTCTGTATGATCTAATTTTATTTTTTCTTTCAATTAAAACGTTGCCAGACATCCAATATAATAACCCAAAAAAAGGAATAAATAATAAACTTTTTTTTCCAACTGTAATTGTTCTGTTTTGAATTACATTAGAAAGAATTATCATATCATAATTATTTTGATGATTACTAATATAAACACATGGTCCAAGATTTTTACAACTTCTAGGTATTCTTGTTATAATTCGTATTCCGAAAATATAAGATAATTTTCCAAAAATCCTTCCTATTACTCTTACATTGTCAAGATTTTTTATATTAAAAAGACAATACAAAAATCCAATCACACATATTATTAAAGAGAAAACAATAGTAACGATGATACGAAAAATAGCTAACATTTAATTAATTATCTTAATATTTATAATTTTATTGTTAAAATTTGGCAACCTAAACCCTTTTGATCCAATGCCAGAAAAATATCTTTTTAAGTCTTTTGGACTCAAAATGATATCTTCATTACAAAATGTTAATTTAACAGATGATTTTGGAAACATCAAAAATATCCATGATAAAAGTTCATACTTGCGATGGATTTTATCAGAATAAAGATCTATTATTCTCTTCCTAATTCCACGTTTAAAATTCGGAACCTTAACAACTGGTATAATTAACATATTTCCAAAATTTGTTATTAATAATAATAGCTCTTTTTCTTCATCTTTAACTCTAATTGGTCTGTTCAATATAAAGTTTTTTTTCAATTTAATCATTGTTTTTCCAGATTTATTTTTTGATATTAAATCTTGAAAATTACATTTAAATCCATATCCATTGTTTGATGATAAAAAGTATTTTTTGTCATTTTTAGACGTCAAAATATGATTTATTGTGTTTTCATACGGTATTTTTAATCTTCCTGTTATTGGTTCCCATTTTCTTTTACAGTAAAAAATATCAGATGGGTTTATAGAAAAACTTTTACCATTGCTGCTTAACAGTACTATCAACTGATCAGATTTTCCTCTTAAGTATGTAAACAGACTATCTCCAATTTTATATTCTAAATCTATTGGATTCACTTCATGTCCTTTAACAACTTTTATCCATCTCATTTTTGATAGCACAATAGTAATAGGTATTACTTTATCTTTTTCCTTTCTAATAATTTTTTTTTCTATAGTTTCATTTCTGACAAAAGTTCTTCTTGAATCACCATATGTTTTCGTGTCTTCTTGAATTTCTTTCTTTATTAATTCTTTTAAGTAGAATTCAGATTTTAAAATTTTTTTTATTTTGTCAATCTCATTTAAAATATTTTTTTTTTCTACTATTAGTTTTTCTAATTCAGGCTTTGTTAGATTTTTGATTTTTGTCTCTAATACATAAGTCGCTTGAATTTCAGAAATAGAGAAATTTTTTATCAAAGCAAATTTTGGATTCTTTTCTTCATGAAAAATATTTATTAAATCTTTTACATTTACATATACTTTTATTAATCCGATAACAATATGCAGTCTATCTGTTAATTGTTTAAGTCTATATTTGAGTCTATTTCTAACTATAATTTTTCTAAATAATATCCATTCCTTTAAAATTGATACTAAGCCTTTAATTTCTGGTTTGTTATTTAAGCCTATCATATTTAAATTTATTCTATAGCTTTTTTCAAGATCTGTGGTCAAAAATAAATGAATCATTAGTTTTTGTAGATCAATTTTATTCTTTGGTATAATTACAAATCTCGTTTTATTTTCATGATCAGACTCATCTCTAAAATCTTCTATCATAGATAATTTTTTATTTCTAATTTGAGAATCAATCTGTTTAAAAACTTTCATTCCAGAAACTTGATATGGTAAAGAACTTATTATTACATTACCATCTTCTATTTTCCATGTAGATCTTATTCTGATAGATCCCTTTCCAGTTTGATAAATTTTTTTTATATCTTCTTTTGAAGACACAATTTCTGATTCTGTTGGATAATCTGGACCATTAACAAAATTCATAAGTCTATTAATACCTAAGCTAGGATTGTCTAACAAAGCTATCACAGCACTTGAAATTTCTTTAATATTATGAGGTGGTATATCTGTAGCCATTCCAACAGCTATTCCTGTTGACCCATTTAATAAAATATTTGGAAGTCTTGCAGGTAATATTTTAGGCTCAAAGATTGTATTATCAAAATTTGGTATCCAATTCATAGTCTTAAGTTCAAGTTTGCTTAGTAAACTTTCTGCATATTTAGATAATTTAGATTCTGTATATCTCATAGCTGCAAACGATTTTGGATCATCTGGTGAACCCCAATTCCCTTGACCATCTATCATAGGATATCTATAAGAAAATGGTTGAGCCATTAAAACCATTGCTTCATAACATGCCACATCACTATGTGGATGATATTTTCCTAAAACGTCACCTATAGTTCTAGCAGACTTTTTATGTTTTGCATTATGGTTTAATCCTAGTTCAGACATAGCGTAAATTATTCTTCTCTGAACTGGTTTTAGTCCATCTCCAATTGATGGTAACGCTCTGTCCATGATAACGTACATAGAATAGTTTAAATAAGATTTTTCTGTAAACTTACAAAGCATTTGTTTTTCTATATTACTTTTAGTTTTACTCATGTTAAAATTCTCAAACTATCAGACAGTAATTTCTATTTCATTACCTTTACTATACAACCAATTTCTTCTGTCTATAATTCTTTTTTTTGACAATAACATATCCATTAAGTTTATTGTATTTTGATAATTTTTTTCATTTATCGTTAATTGAACTAGTCTCCTTGTCTTTGGATCTAATGTTGTTTCTCTTAACTGTATTGGGTTCATTTCTCCAAGACCTTTGAACCTTTGTATGCTAATATTACTTTTTTTATGTCTCAATTTATTTAAAATGGAAATTTTTTCTTTTTCATTCAATGCATAATATATTTTTTTGTTAAAATCAATTCTATACAAAGGTGGCATTGCTATGTATACTCTTCCAGTTTTTATCAAAGATGTAAAATGTCGAAAAAATAAGCCGCAAAGTAATGTTGAAATATGTAAGCCATCTGAATCAGCATCTGAAAGAATACAAATCTTACCATATCTCAAATTGTTAAGCTTTGCATTAGTTGGATTTATGCCTATTGCTACAGAAATATCATGAACCTCTTGGGAGAATAATACATCTTCAGATGAAATTTCCCATGTGTTAAGTATCTTTCCTTTCAAAGGCATAATAGCTTGATATTTACGATCTCTTGCTTGTTTTGCTGAACCTCCTGCTGAATCACCTTCTACTAGAAATAATTCAGTAAAATCTAGATCTTTTGATATACAATCTGAAAGTTTTCCTGGCAGTGAATGATATGATATTAGTTTTTTCTTTATAATTTTTTTTCTTGCTCTAATTCTTTTCTGTGCATTTGAAATAATCATATCAGTTATTCTTTCAGCTTCCTTTAAGTTATGATTTAACCATAAAGTAAAAGACTCCTTTATAATCTTATAAACTGATATTGTGATTGTTTTTGAGGATAATTTTTCTTTTATCTGTCCAACAAACTGAGGATTTTCTATTTTTAGAGATAATATATAAGAACAGTTTTCCCATATATCTTCTCTGTTAATTTTTATTCGTTTTGCACATAGATTACGATAAGAACAAAATTCTCTTATTGCTTCTAATAGTCCTTGCCTTAATCCGTTTACATGGGTTCCTCCTTGCGTAGTAGGTATTAAATTTACATAGCTTTCTGTTATTGGTTTTTCTCCATTTGGTAACCAACAAATTGCCCAATTAATTTCACCAAATTTTCTAATAAAATTTCCGAAAAACGTTTTATTAGGCAAAATTATAAATCCATTCATAGCCTCTGATAAATATTCGGAAAGACCATTTTTATACTTCCATGTTTTTTGAAAATTATTGATTTTGTCGACAAAATGAATTGATACAGATGAGCAAAGGACTGACTTTGATTTTAGGAATTTTGATAATTTTGAAACAGAAAACTTAGGATTATCAAAAAAACAACTGTCTGGCCAAAATCTAATTCCTGTTCCCGTAGAAAATTTTTTGCACTTTCCTATAATTTTTAATTCTGTTTCTTTTTTTCCATTTACAAAAGTAATTTTATATATGTTACTGTTTCTTTTTATTATAACTTCAACTCGTTTCGATAATGCATTCACAACAGATATTCCAACACCATGTAATCCTCCAGAAAATTTATAGTTCTTATTAGAAAATTTTCCTCCTGTATGTAATTCTCCAAATATCAACTCTACGGCAGAAATATTATTTTTAGGATGAACATCTATTGGTATACCTCTTCCATCATCAACTACTTCTATTGACTGATCTTTATGTAAGATAACATCAATGTTTTTTGCATATCCAGCTAATACTTCATCTATACTGTTATCAATTACTTCTTGCGCAAGATGATTTGGTATGGATGTATCTGTGTACATTCCAGGACGTAATCGTATCGGATCAAGTCCACTTAAAATTTCGATAGATTTCGCATCATAATTTCGATAGCTCATCGTATTTAATTAATTTTACTTAATGAAATTTCCATTCTTGAAATAGAATGTTTTTAATAGTTTTTACGAACAACTTGTTTTAGTTAGAGATAGTTGCAAAATTTATTTAAATTTTATTTTTTGTCAAAAAATAATATTTATTAAATTTCACAGAATTCAAAAAATTCAAATAAATATTTTTTAGAAAAACTTTGACATTTGTAATTTTTCAAAATTTATATAAATTCATTTATAGTAGATTTATAATAAATATTTGAATAAAGAATATTAAATACTAAAACTAGTTTTTAGATTTTATAAAAATTTCTTAGAATATTTTCTCGATCTTTTTTCGAAAATTTTTTATATCTTTTATCGTTAGAATTGGAAATGTATATTTTTTAGCGAATGATATAATTTCAGGCAATCTAGACATAGTTCCATCATCATTCATTAACTCACATATTACTCCAAATGGCATTAAACCAGACATTCTCATTATATCAATAGAAGCTTCAGTATGTCCCATTCTCTGAAAAACACCATTTTTTCTAGCAACTAATGGAAAAACATGTCCAGGTTTACTTAAATCTTTTGGTTTCGCATCAGTTGCAATTGCTTTTCTAATTGTTGTAATTCTATCAGCTGCAGATACCCCAGTTGTTACTCCTTCAGATGCTTCTATTGTTACAGTAAATGGCGTATGAAATTTGCTAGAATTTTTTTCAACCATCATAGGTAAGTCTAACTGTATTTGACGTTCTTTTGTAATACAAAGACACACAATTCCACTTCCATGACGGATAGTTAATGCCATTTGTTTAACAGTCATAGTTTCTGCAGAAAATATTAAGTCTCCTTCATTTTCTCTATTTTTATCATCTAATATAATTATTCCCTTACCTTTTCTAATGAAACTAATTGCAATTTTTATTCTATCTATAAAATTGTCAGCAAAAAGTAATGTTTGATTCATTATTATCCTCAAAACTGTTTTATCTATTTTTAAAATTTTTTTAAAAAAATAACTTGTTCTTAAAGAAATTTATTTTAATAAAACAAAACTTTACGTATCGCATAATCCATAATTCATGTAAACTTATATTCAATATAAGTTATTAGCATAACTCTCAATATTCAATTATAAAAATTCACTATACTTTTTAAGTAATCTTTATTATAAAGTCAGTTAATTATACAAAAATGTTTTTATGTATCAAGAGTAATTCTGTACAAAAAATCTAAAATTATTTCTTATTAAGAAGAGGCTCTGAAGTATATTATTCAAAATTAAAAATTAAAAGTAACGAATTTGTATTGAAATATTTGAACATACAATAATATTTTCTTTCCAGAAAAATATGAAAAAGTTTTAAGATTGATTCTTAATAAACTTTTATATATCAGATTCTAAAAATCTTTCTATACAAAGAATTATTTTTGAAAATAATTTATATTGAATAGAAGAACTTCCTATAAGTAAACCATCAATGTCTTTTTGTTTTAAAAAATTAATAACATTTTTTTCATTTATCGATCCACCATACTGCACAATAATATTTTCATAAGAACATTTAGATTTCTCTGATACATATGACTTAATAAATTTACTTATATTTTGAATTTCTTTTGGATCAGCAGAAACTCCAGTACCAATAGCCCATATTGGTTCATAAGCAAAAACTACATTTTTAATATCTGTTCCAAGAATAATTAGATTATCAATCTGTTTTTTACAGAATTTTATAGATTCAGAAAAATCTTTTCTTTTTGTTTCTCCTATACATAAAATAGGTATCAAATTTTGTGATTTAGTAACTTCAATTTTTTTTGAAATTGTTAAATCATCTTCAAAATGATATTTTCTTCTTTCAGAATGTCCAATTATTACATATTTTACACCAATTTCTTTTAACATTTTTGCTGATGTCTCTCCTGTAAATGGTCCATCTAAATGAACATCAACATTTTGTGCACATATAGATACGTTTTTATTTTTAGAGATTTTGCATGCATATTGTAAAAAAATTTCTGGAGGAGCAATAGAAACATTAGAATTGAATATACTTATATTGTTTAATCCTTGAATTAAGTTTTTTATCAATTCGATTTTTCCATGTAATTTTAAATTTCCTATTATCAATGGACTTTTCATATAGTTTATCTCAAAGATATTTAATTAAGTTTAAGGTATTTTAAGAGAAAATTACCAGTATCTTTCAAAAGTAATATTCCCTCTATTTCTGTTAGAGTGTACATTCATTTTTCTTTCTTGTTGTAAAATTTTTATCATATCTTGAATCATATTTGGATTTCCACACAACATTATATGAGTATTATTTTTTTCTATTTTCTCTTTTAAAGAACTTTCTAATTCACCGCTTTTTATTAGTGTTGTTATTCTTCCATACAACGAATGTGAAATTTTTTCTCTGCTTACAACTGATTGAATTTTCAATTTTCCATTAAACTCATTTTTTAAATTTTTCATTAGAAAAATGTAGTTTAAATCTTTAACATATCTTACAGAATGTACCAAGATTATTTTTTTAAACCTTTCTAAATTTTTTCTATATTGTAGAATCGATAAAAAAGGACCGATTGCTGTTCCAGTAGATAGCATCCACAAATTTTCACATTCAGGAATACTTGAAATTGTAAAATTTCCATATGAATCTCTATCTATATAAATTTCTTCATCGATTTCTAACTTTCTTAAATTTTGACTTAATATTCCATTTTCTATATTTGATATATAGAATTCTAATTTTTTAGATTCAGGAGAATTTACATAAGAATAAATTCTTTGAATTTTTTCTCCATTTATTTTAAGTGCTAATTTTGTGAATTGTCCAGCAAGAAACTTTTTAGTTTTAGCAATTATTATTAAGCTGAACAATGATTCAGTCCATTTATAGTTAGCAATCACTTTTCCTTTTATCCAAGTTGTCATTTTGAAATACCTTTGTAACTTTTAAGTATTTAAATATTGATTTAAAAACATTCTGTATATTTTCACTTATATAAAAATCGTCGAATTGAGATCTTATAAGAATTTTAATATTTGATCAACTAAAAATTTTTCATAAAATCGTAGAATAATTTACTTCAAGCTATTAATAAAAAAAATAACCTTTTTCCATCTATTATATCTACGAAATCTTTCTGATTCTTTCATTTTTGGAGAAAAAACTTTTTCTATTTTAATATTTGATATAATTTTTTTTAGATCTTTCCAAAACCCAATTTTTTCTCCTGCTAATAAAGCAGCGCCTAAAGCTGTTCTTTCATAAATAGAATATCTTTTTATTTGCACTCCTAATATGTCAGATTGAAACTGCATTAAAAAATCATTGTTTGCCAATCTTCCATCAACACTTAATGATTTAATATTGACTTTAAAATCTTTTTGCATAACATCTAGAACATCTTTTGTCCTATATGCAGTAGATTCCAATATTGCACGAATCATATGATTTTTGTTAGTACTTTCTGTTACTCCGAAAAATACACCTCTTATATTTTGATTCCAAAATGGTGATCCTAATCCATTTAATGCAGGTATAAAATACAAATTCTCTTGTGTAATTGAATTTTTTATCATTTTGTCCAAATCTTTGAAAGATTTGATTAAATTAAGTTTGTTTTTCATCCATGTTATAGCAGATCCTGATGTTAATATAGATCCTTCAAATGCATAATTTATCTTTCCATTTTCCCCATAGGTAACAGTTGTCAAAATTCCATTTTTAGAAATTCTTATTTTTTCTCCTATATTCATTAATAAAAAACATCCAGTTCCATAAGTGTTCTTAACCATTCCAGAATTAACGCAAAAATGTCCATATAATGAAGACTGTTGATCTCCAATAACACTAGATATTGGTATTCTTATTTTAGTGTTTTTGGACTTTATTATATCAAGGATTTTTAAAGATGAAGAGACTTTTGGCAACATAATTTCTGGAATTTTAAACTCGTTTAATATTTCTTGATCCCATTTTAGAGTTCGTATATTGAAAAGCATAGTTCGTGACGCATTTGTATAATCTGTAATATGAACCTTTCCATCTGTCATCTTCCAAATAAGCCAAGTATCTATAGTTCCAAAAAGAAGTTTTCCGTTTTTAGCTTTTAAACTTGTTCCATATATATTGTCTAAAATCCACTTTAGTTTAGTTGCAGAAAAATAAGAGTCTATTATCAATCCAGTATTTTTTTTAATATATTTTTTTAATTCAGGATTATTTTTCTTTATAGACTCACATAATTTTCTTGTTCGTCTACATTTCCATGAAATTGCGTTATACACTGGAATACCAGTTTCTTTATCCCATACAATAAATGTTTCTCTTTGATTTGTAAAACCTATGCTAGAAATCTGTTTTATCTGAATATTTGAAGAATTTAAAGCTTTTTTTAAAGCTATGTTCTGTACATTCCAAATTTTTATTGGATCATGTTCTACCCAATCAGATTTTGGAAAAATTAAAGGGATATTGAATCTTGTGATATTGATAATCTTCAAACTTTGATCAAATATAACAATTTTTAGATTTGTTGTACCTTGATCTATAATCAAAATATATTTTTTTTTATACTGTATATGAAACATAAAGTCATATTAATAGATATTTATATGTATTTTATAACTTAAAGAATTTCATAACTGTTCAGAAAACTTCTAAAGTTATAAAACTATTTATAATGATATAATTTTCATGAATCTTAAATATTATACTCATACAGCAATGAATATTTTTTGAAAAAAATTTGAAAACTTTTAAGTTATAATTTTTACTATAATTTATATTTCATATTATAAAACGGCTTAAATCTTCATTTGGTATTAGTTCATTTAGATGGTTTATAACATACATTTCATCTATTTTTATAGATTGTCCGTTTCTCTCATTTGCATTAAAAGAAATCTCTTCCATTAATCTCTCTAGTATTGTATGTAAACGTCTAGAACCTATATTTTCTGTTTTTTCATTAACCTGAAATGCTATTTGAGCAATCTTGTCAATCCCACATGAAGTAAATTCAATATTTAAACCTTCTGTAGCCATAAGAGCTTTATATTGTGTTGTTAATGATGCGTTTGGTTCAGTTAAAATTCTTTTAAAATCTTCTGTTGTTAAAGCTTGTAGCTCTACCCTTATAGGGAGTCTTCCTTGAAGTTCAGGAATTAAGTCTGAAGGACTAGCTATCTGAAATGCTCCAGAAGCAATAAAAAGAATATGATCTGTTTTCACCATACCATGTTTTGTAGAAACAGTACATCCTTCTACTAATGGGAGAAGATCTCTTTGAACTCCTTCTCTTGATACATCTGAACCTGGAGTTTGTTCTCTTCTACAGATTTTATCTATTTCATCAATAAAAACAATCCCATGTTGCTCAACAGAATCAATTGCTTTTTGTTTAAGTTTTTCAGGATTTACAAGTTTTGCAGCTTCCTCCTTTAATACTTTAAAAGCTTCTTTTATTTTCATTTTTTTTGTTTTGTGCTTCTGTCCCGCTAAATTTTGAAACATAGATTGTAATTGATTAGTCATTTCCTCCATTCCTGGAGGAGCCATTATTTCAATTCCCATAGGGTTGGTAGATATTTCTATTTCTATTTCTTTTTCATCTAATTTTCCTTCTCTTAGTTTTTTTCTAAATAGTTGTCTTGTAGAATTAAACTCTATTTTATTATCTTTTTCTCCTAAATTCTTTTTAGGAACAGGTAATAATATATCAAGAATTTTTTCTTCTGCTATCTCTGTGGCTTTATGTTTATTTTTTTTTATAGATTGTAAATGAACCATTTTAACTGCTGTGTCAGTTAGATCTCTAATGATCGAATCTACTTCTTTCCCAACATATCCGACTTCAGTGAATTTTGTAGCTTCTACTTTAATAAAAGGTGCATTTGCTAGTTTCGCTAATCTTCTAGCAATTTCTGTTTTTCCAACTCCAGTTGGACCAATCATTAGAATATTTTTTGGTGTTATCTCTTGTCTTAATGATTCGTCTAGTTGCATCCTACGCCATCTATTTCTTAATGCAATAGCTACGGATCTTTTTGCTTTTTCTTGACCAATGATGTAGTTGTCTAATTCACTAACAATCTCACGTGGAGTCATTTCAGACATTTTTTTGTCCTCATGATATTTTAATTTGTTATGAGTTCTTCAAAATTAAAACTATTATTTGTATATACACATATTCTACTAGCTATATCTAAAGATTTCTCAGTAATACTTCTTGCATTCATCTGTGTGTTTTCTATCATTGCTAAAGCCGCTGCTTGTGCATACATTCCACCTGATCCTATTGCAATTAAATCAGACTCTGGTTGGATAACATCTCCGTTACCTGTTACAATTAGAGAAATGTTTTTGTCTGCAATAGCTAAAATTGCTTCTAACTTTCTTAGTACTCTGTCTGTTCTCCAATCTTTTGTAAGTTCAACAGCTGCTTTTTGTAAGTGTCCTTGATAATATTCAAGCTTTCTTTCAAATAGTTCAAGAAGAGTGAAAGCATCTGCAGTACCTCCAGCAAATCCAGCAATAACTTTTTCATTATAAAGACAACGAACTTTTTTTACATTACTTTTCATAACAGTGTTTCCAATTGTAGCTTGTCCATCTCCTCCAATTACAACTGAGTTGTAACGTCTTACACTAACAATTGTAGTCATTTTACTTTCCTTTAGAAAGATTTTGATTTTGTTTTAAATAAAAAACCTATAAAATATCTTTTCGATTCATAATAAAATATAAAATGTGTTTCTTCAACTAAATTCTAAAGTGATAAATTATTTTTAATAAAATACAAATTAATTTTTAAATATAAAAATGTATAAAGTTGTACATTAGTCAGAAAGATTAATTTGGTTTTAATTTCTTTTTAAGAATCTGTTATTAAAATATTTTTGAATCTAGTTACAATCATAATTTAAAAGTTTAAAATATTTTTTATTGTATAACTAAAACATACTTAATAAGATTCTGAAAGATTTTCATGAAAAAATTATGATATTTTGGTTTTAAACATAAATTTTATATTAATCTTCTATAGGGTCTACATCTATGATCCATCTTATTTTTTTATCGTTTAAATATTTTCTATAGTTTAATAGTAGTTTAGAAAAAAAATTGCAAAGAGATGTTTTGGATGGATGTTGAAATACTAATTTCCATCTAAATAAACCTGATTTTTTTAATAAAGTAAAAGGTATTGGCCCAAGTACTAAAAGATTTTCTTTTTTTTTTCTTTCTACAAAAGTTTTAATCTTTTTTAAGAAATCTATAGCTAGTTTATTAGAATGACATTTAGAATATATTGAAATTTGGCCGCTGTATGGAGGTAATGAAGCTTCTTTCCTATCTTTTAAAGATTTTTCTATGAATTTATAATATCCATCTCTTAAAAGAGTTCGTAAAAATGGATGATTCGGAAAACAAGTTTGTAAAATAACTTCTCCAGAATCTTTTCCTCTTCCAGCTCTACCTGAAACTTGAGTATACAATTGTGCTAATTTTTCAGTTGCTCTATAGTCATTCGAAAATAATGCTCCATCAATATTTAAAAGTGCAACCAGTGTTACATTTGGAAAGTGATGTCCTTTTGCTATCATTTGTGTTCCAATTAAAATTCTAGATTCTCCTTCATGAATCTTATTAATCTTTTCTTCTATTTTTTCAAAGTTTTTTGCTGTGTCTTTATCAATTCTAGTAATTGGAATTTTTGGAAATATTGATCTCATGATTTCTTCTATTTTTTCTGTTCCAAACCCAATTGTATTTAGATTAGTTGATCCACAGTTGGAGCATTGTTTTGGAATTAATATTACAGATTCACAATAGTGACATTTTAAATATTTTTCTTCTAGATGCAGTGTATAAAAAGAACTACATCTAAAACATTTTTTTGATGATTTACAATCATAACATATTATCAATGGAGCATATCCTCTTCTATTTAAGAAAAGCATTACTTGATTATTCTTTTTTAAATGAAATTCTATTCTAGAAATTAAATATATGGACATTTCATTTCTAACAATCTGATTGCTTAGATCAATGATTTTGCTCTTAGCTATTTTTGATTTTCCAGTTTTTTTTGTTAGATTTACTCTAAAATATTTTCCAACTTTAGCGTTAAGAATACTCTCTATTGAAGGTGTAGCACTTCCCATAATAATTGGAATATTTTCTTTTTTAGCTCTTACAACAGCCACATCTCTTGCATGATAACACCATCTTTCTTTTTGTTTATAAGAGCTGTCATGTTCCTCATCTACTATAATTAATCCTAGATCTTTAAAAGATGTAAATAAAGCAGATCTTGTTCCTATGATAATAGCGTTATTTCCAATTTTAGTCTGAATCCAAACATTTAACTTCTTTTTCTCTTTTAAATATGAATGAAATATATCAATTGGGACATTAAACCTTTGAACAAACATTTTTTTTATTTGTGGGATCAAATTAATTTCAGGAACTAAAATTAGAACTTGTCTACCAATCTTTAATATTTTTTCTGTAGCATTTAAATATATTTCAGTTTTTCCAGATCCAGTTATACCTGCTAATAACCAAGGAAAAAATTTGTTTTTTGAGTTAATTTTTTTTATTATATTGATTTGCTCAGAGTTAAGTTTTGGTCTGTTTTTACTAATTCTTAATTTTGACATCCAGTTTTTTATCTTGTTATCATAAATCTCATAAATTAAATTACTCTTTTTTAAAGATAAAATCGTTTTTGAATGTATATTTTGTTCTTGAAATTCATAATCATGAATAACTCTGATTTTTTTTATTAATTTCAATGCTTTGTATATATTTAAAGAAATTTTTTTTTTTGGTTTAAAAAATATTCCTTTTCTTGTAATTTTCCACTTTTTTTCTATTTGTATGTTTTCTAAAATATTTTTTTTGAACTGTAAAGGAAGAAAATAAAATAATATTTCACCTATTGGTTTATGATAATATTTTGACATCCATATTAAAACTGATAGCAAGTTTTTTGAGAATAATGGGTTTTTATCAAGAATTTTTTTTATTCTTTTAATTTTTTTTAAGTTAACTTTACTTTTAATGTGATATGTAATAGTAATTCCTAAAATTATCTTTTTTCTAAAAGGTACCAAAACTCTACATCCTTGTTTAATAATAGAACAATTATTTGGTAATTTATAATTAAACGGATTGTAAACTGGAATTGGTAAGGCTACTTGAATAATTTTCATAGTTAAACTTTATTTTATTGTAGATTTTTTTAAAAATTTTTTATATATTTTACCTAATACTGATAAAATTATTAATTCTAATGTAGAAATTGGATAAATTTATGAAAAAAAAAATACATCCTGAATATAATGATTGTATTGCAACTTGTTCTTGTGGAAAATCAATTAAAATAAAATCTACAATAAACAAGAACTTTTCTTTAGATGTTTGCTATTCGTGCCATTCGTTTTATACAGGAAGACAAAAAGACATAACTTCTGGTGGAAGAATTGATAAATTTAATAAAAAATTTAATATATCACCTTTTATTAAAAAAAAATAGGACCATAAAAAATCAAGAAATTTTTAAGATTAAACTTATATTTCTGCTTACTATTATACAAAATAAGAAGTTTTTAATTAGATAAATTAATAATTGTTTTAT
Organism: Candidatus Riesia sp. GBBU; assembly: GCA_002074035.1. Lineage (GTDB taxonomy): Bacteria > Pseudomonadota > Gammaproteobacteria > Enterobacterales > Enterobacteriaceae > GBBU. Next base: position 304,729 of record CP012849.1, read on the forward strand.
AAACGCTCTAGGTATTCATTCTTTATTTTAACAACTTTTCAAAATATTCTTTAATTTCTACTAAATTTTTATATTTTTTTTTGTTATACATGTTATTCTTTAACAGTTTTTCAATTTTCTTTAAACAAAGTATTATATTCTCTTTTTTGATAATATTATTTTTATATACTTTCCATGAAATTTTCTCTTTTTTTGTAAGAGATTCAAAATAATTTCTTGCTCTATAATAAAAAAACGACTTGCTCAGTTTAATATCTTTATCACAAAGGTTTAATTCGTACAATCTTTCTGGTTTAGTTTGTTGAAATATTTCAAGAATCATTCTGTCTCTTTTTGACAAAACTATTCTGTTTCTAGTCTTTTTTTCTGATCTTTCAAGAAAAGATAAAACTAAATTTTTTAGTTTTCTATTTAAGTTATTATTAATATTTTGATATTTTTTAAATAAAAAAAGATTTTTTGAACATTTATCAAAATTACAACATATCTTATTAAGATCTTCATTTTTTAATATATTTATTGGTAATAAAACAGGAAATTTACTCACATCTATAAATTGAATAAATTTCATAATTTTATCCTCTAAATAATATATATCTTCTAATTTTTTGCTTAAAAAATGAATAAATTTTTCAATATTTCTTGTAAGTTTTAAAGATATTAGCAAATTTTTTTTATTTGAGTTCCAAAATAATGGAATTAACATATCAACTTTAGGATTATGTATTCTGGAAATTTTTGATATATACAAAAATGGATTTTTTTTTCTTTTATTTATTATGTTTATGATTGATTTTTTTTCCGCTGTATATAAAAAATATTTGAATACTTTAGGTTTTCTTGTTTTAATAAACTGAATTATCTTAATAAGATTTAAAATATTCAAATTGGAATTAAAATTTTTTATTTTATTTTTCAAAAAAAAATCTTTTACTCCAAAATTTGGAACTCCATTATTTTTTTTCCATTTTATTCCATATGGACGAAATAAGTAACATGTAGCCAAAATTTTTAAAATATCCAATTCAAACTTTTTGTTTTCTTGAATTATATTTTGATCATAGAAATTTCTATTGAGTATTTCTTCTGTAATTAATTGGTTAAAATCACTATCATAACATATAGTATATTTATTAAATAAAAAAGTTTTATAAACTTTTCTTGAAAAATCTGACTCTTTAATTTCATTGGCTTTGAAAAGTTTTAAATCAGTTCCAATGTTCAGTATACTATCAACAGATGGAATATAATCTTCTGATATTTTACAAAACAAAGATTTTATTTTATTTTTTCTTTTTAAATTTAAACTAGTTTTTATAAAAGAAAATTTTGCTGGTCTAATCTTAATAAGATTATTTTCAAAAGTTTCATAATCATACAATAAGAAACTTTTTTTATTGCTTTTTTTCAAAAATTTTCTCCTGTTGATTTTATGTTAAAATAATAAATACTTAAAAATTTTTATTAAAATTGTCTAAGATAATTTAAATTTTTTTTAAATTTATTTACATGAAAATATTTTATATTATTTCACATTATTTACTTTTAGTTTTAACATAAAAAATTTTCAAAAAAAGATTTATTTTAACTGTTTAGAGAAAAAATTCTACATTATATCTTTTTTTTTGATTTACATGAAGTAGATTGTTTTTTATAAGTTGCAACAAAGATATTTTTTTTATCTTTTTTTACTTTCTCTTTATTTTTTTCAATTTCTGAATAATCATGTTCTAAGAAATCCACATCAAATGTTTTCAATTTTCTTCTGTTAAGATAGTTTGAGCTTTTATATCTGTCTTGATTTATTTTTGAATATTTACAATTTTTTTCTCCATTTTTAAGTAGTATGTAAAACTTTTTATAAAAATCTTTTAGAAGAACTAATGCTTGATTGAATATATTCTTTGAAATTCTTTTTCTAGAAAAAGATCCTTCTTTACTTAAAGTATCACTTTTTTTTTGTAGTTTCTGTCTAAGTATAGACTTTACAAAATAATTGTTTATCATTAATTTTTCATTTTTCTTAAAAATTTCTTTTTTATGATGTTTATATGCAAAAAATTTTTTTTTGAAAGAAAGATTTTTTTCTTTTTTTAAAATTTTTATAAAGTTATAATTTGGTGATTTTATTTTCTCATTAGGAATTATGACAATTCGTAAATTCTTCTTTCTTTTTTCCATTTCATTTACAAAATGTCTTTTTTCATTTAATAAATAAGAAGCAATTGGAATAGGTACTACAACATGTATTTCTATTATATCTTCTCTAGAAATTTCTTCTTCTATAGTTCTTAGAATTGACAACGAAATAGATGAGTTATTTCTAACTATTCCTTCTCCTTTGCATCTAGGACAAATACAACAAATAGATTTATAAAGTGGAGAGCTAAGTCTCTGTCTAGACATTTCAAGTAATCCAAAACGAGATATTTTTCCAATTTGGATTCTAGCACGATCATTTTTAGTCTTATCTTTAAAATGATTTTCTATTTCTTTTATATGAGATGTCGAGCTCATATCTATGAAATCTATTACAATCAATCCTCCTAGATCTCTGATTTTAAGTTGACGAGATATTTCATCTACTGCTTCTAAGTTAGTATTAAAAGCTGTTTCTTCTATATCTACTCCAGTAGTTGAGCGAGAAGAGTTTATATCAATCGCTGTTAATGCTTCAGTTGAATCAATTACTAAAGATCCTCCAGACGGGAGTCTAACTTCTCTTTTTAACGCAGATTCAATTTGTGATTCGATCCCATAATAGCTGAATAAAGGGATCTTTTTATTATAAAATTTAATTCTTTTAGAAAATCCACTTAATCCAATTTCTTCTATATAGTTACGCGCTAATATTACAACTTCTGACTTATCTATAATAATTTCTTCTATATCTTCCTGAATAAGATCTCTGAAAGCTCTTATGATTACATTGCTTTCTTGATGTATTAGAAAAGGAGCAGAATTTCTTTCAGCAGATCTTTTTATTGCTTTCCAATGATTTATTCTATATTGCAGATCTCTTTGTAAAATTTTTACAGATTTTCCTAATCCTGCTGTTCTGACTATTAGTCCCATTTCTTTCGGGACTTCTAAAGAAGATATGATCTCCTTTAGTTCTATCCTGTCTTCTCCCAATATTTTTCTAGATATTCCTTCTATTTTAGGATTATTTGGCATTAATACAAGATAACTTCCTGCCAAACTTATAAAAGTAGTTAATGCAGCCCCTTTATTACCTCTCTCATCCTTATCAACCTGTATGATTATTTCCTGACCTTCTTTCAAAACTTCTTTTATACTCAAGTTTTCTTTGCTACTTCTTTTAAAGAAGAAATATTCATCTGAAATTTCTTTGACTGGAAGAAATCCATGTTTTCTAGATCCATAATCAACAAATACTGCATTTAAACTTGGTTCGATTTTAACTATTCTACCTTTATAAATATTTGATTTTTTTTGCTCATTTTTTACGTTTTCTACATCTAAATCACAAAGATATCTTCCATCTATAATAGCTACTCTGAGCTCTTCCTGTTGTATTGCATTAATTAACATTTTCTTCATAATAAATTCATCAGTTTCGTAACGTAAATTTATCAAAATTTTATTTATTTTTTAAAATCATTATTAGAAGTTTTAGGTATTCTTAACAATATGAATGTAAAATAGATCTTCAGTATACTAATTCAATGAGTTACTTTCTATCGAAAGATAACATTTATTACTTTACATTCATAGATTATAAAACTTTCAGTTCAAAAAAAATTAGCACTAAAATGAAATTGAAAAATAATATTTAAAAGAATATTATGAATTCAGTTCCATTTTTGATTCTACAAAATTTTAATATAATAAATCTATGTTTCTAAGAAATAGAACATTAATTTCAGTAAGTACAGAAGACTTAAACAGAAGAGTAGATAATTTTTTATTTAAAAGGTATAAAAAAATTCCAAGACATTTTATTTATAAAAATTTAAGAAAAGGTAAAATTAGAATAAATAATTTGAAAATTTCACATAAATATAAGTTATCTTACAGAGATATAATTAGCTTACCAAATGAGTCATTTGGAAGTTATAAAGATGAAAGAAGAAAAATTTTAATAAAGAAAAATAGTGCAACTATAAAAAGAATTATATATGAAGATAATCATTTACTAGCTATAAATAAACCGTCCGGTGTTCCAGTACATGGAGGAAGTAAAATACATTATGGTATAATTGAATTCTTAAGATCTACTTATCCAAAAAATCAATTTTTAGAACTAGCTCATAGACTTGATAAAGATACTTCAGGAATTTTATTAATTGCTAAAAAGATGTCTGTTCTTAGAAATCTGCATGAACAAATAAGAAATAAAATAGTTAAGAAAAAATATTTCGCTTTAGTAAAAGGAAGTTGGCCTAAGAATATAAAAACAGTTAAATTACCTATACTAAAAAAAACTTTTAATTTTAAAACATTTAAATTTAAGGAATTGTTTCAACATGCAGAAACGAAATTCAAAATAGAAAAAAATTTTTCTATTGCAACTTTAATGTCTGTTGAACCAGTTACTGGAAGAACTCATCAAATTAGATTACATTCTAAATTTCTTTCTCATCCAATAGCATTAGATAAAAGTTATGGTGATCAAAAGTTCAATAAAGAACTAAAAAAAATTGGCTTGAAAAGGTTGTTTCTACATTCTTACTATTTAAGATTTTTTCATCCAAATACAAAAAAAAATCTAGCTCTTGTTTCACCTTTAGATGATAATTTAATAGAATGTTTACTAAGAATAAAATGATTAGATAAAATTAAGTTTATTTTAATTTTGTTTAAATTCTTTAAATACTTTGTTAACTTTTTTAAGTAACTATATTTTTATAACATTTAATTATTTGTTTAAATTAATAATTGATTTTGACTTTTTTTATCTTTTACAGATAAAATATTTTTGTAAAAACTTAATATTTTAAATTTTAAACACTAGGAAACACTATGGCAGTTCAACAAAATAAGTCTACTAGATCAAAGAAAAAAATGCGTCGTTCACATGATAATATAAAGATATTCAATCTTTCTAGAGAAAAGGTATCTGGAGAAATACATATAAGACATCATATGACAAGAAATGGATATTATAGAGGTAAAAAATTCATATTAAAGAATGATTCTAGTTCAAAGAATTAATTTCTTTATCTTCGATAAATAAAAATTATATAATTGTAGTTTCTAACACTAGAGTATTAATCTGTTCCTAGAATAAATTAAAATTCGTTTTAATATTCAATTAAGCTAAAATTGAGTGTTTTGTAGTCTTTCTATTTTGTTTGTAATATTTATGTTCGTACTTTTATTAGACTTGTTTTTCATAGAGAATTCTTTAGTTTCTTTAAAATTTTTTGTTTTTTATCAAAAATTTAAAAATTTCTAATGAACAGAAAAAACGATTTTATAGAAGTTTATTTTTGTTATAGATAAAGAATTAAAAAAATGCATACTAAAATATTAGGAACTGGAAGTTATCTTCCAATGAAGATACGTACGAACTTTGATTTAGAAAAAATGGTTCATACTTCAAATGAATGGATAGTTTCTAGAACAGGAATAAAAGAAAGAAGAATAGCTGAAAAATATGAAACTGTTTCTATGATGGGCGCAAATGCAGCTAAGAAAGCATTAGAAATGTCAGGAGTAAAAAAAAATGAAATAGATTTAGTTATTGTTGCTACTACATCATCAAGTCATGCTTTCCCTAGTACAGCATGTCAAATTCAAAAGATATTAGGTATAAATAATTGTATAGCATTTGATGTATCTGCTGCTTGCGCCGGTTTCATCTATGCTTTGAGTATATGTGATCAATATATTAAAACTGGTATGGTGAAAAAAGCTTTAATAATTGGATCTGATGTATTATCAAAATTTTTAGATCCAATCGATAGAAACACTTTGGTTTTATTTGGAGATGCAGCTGGAGCAGTTGTTGTAGTTTGTTCTTCTAGTCCAGGAATTTTATCAACTTATCTATGTGCAAATGGAAATTATGGAGATTTATTAACACTTCAAAATAAAGAATATAATGAAGATACGAAACCTTCTTATATAAGAATGTCTGGAAGTGAAGTGTTTAAAATTGCTGTAAATGAACTTGTTAAAACTATTCAAAAGACATTAAAAGAAAATAATTTAAAATGGAATTTATTAGACTGGTTAATTCCACATCAAGCTAATTTAAGAATTATTCAAGCAATATCAAGAAAGTTGTCTGTCTCAATGGACAAAATCATCATTACATTAGACAAATATGGAAATACTTCATCTGCTTCGATACCAACTGCTCTTGATCAAGCGATAAGAGATAGAAAAATAAAAAAAGGTAATATAGTTTTGTTAGAAGCGTTTGGTGGTGGATTTACATGGGGATCATCATTAATACAATTTTAGAGAATTGAAAGCGAATGAAAAATTTTGCTATAATTTTTCCTGGACAAGGATCTCAACATATCGGTATGTTATCGGATTTGTTTAAAAAATTTTCTATAATTCAAGAAACATTTAATGAATCTTCTGAAGTACTTGGATATAATTTATGGAATTTAATACAAAATGGTCCAAAAATAGAACTTGACAGGACATGGAGATCTCAACCAGCTATTTTGACAGCTTCTGTTTCTATTTTTCGTCTATTTATGAAAAAAGTATTTATACTTCCAAGAATTATGGCGGGTCATAGTCTTGGAGAATACTCAGCTCTTGTATGTTCTGGAGTTATTGATTTTAGATCAGCTGTTAGATTAGTAGAAACTAGAGGTAAACTGATGCAAGAATCTATAGAAGATAGAGAAACAGAAACTTATGCTATTATTGGAATAGATAAGTCTACGATAAGAGATATATGTCTTCACGTCTCTTCTAAGTCTCAAATTGTTTCTATTTCTAGTTTTAATTCTGATGAACAAGTTGTAATATCTGGAGATAAAAAAGCCGTCAGAAATGTACTAAAATACTGTAGTTATTTTTCTAAAAGAAAATATTTTTTCCCTTTATCAATTAGTGTTCCTTCACATTGTGATATTATGAAGCCTGCTGCGAAAAAATTGTTTAATGTTCTGGAAGAAGTTGTTTTTAAATCTCCAAAAATTGATGTAGTAAATAATGTAGATGTTTTAGTTGAGAAGAATGAGAATAGAATTAAACAAGCTTTAAAAAAACATTTATATCTTCCGGTACGTTGGTTAGAAATAATGAGATTTATAGAAAAACAAGGTTGTAATATATTATTCGAAATTGGACCAGGAAATGTGTTAACTAACTTATCAAAAAGAATAACAAGGAAAGTTCTTGCCTTTCAAATAAATAATTTTGAATCTTTGAATAAAGCATTATTGAAATTTTTATGAGGTGAAAGTGAATTTTACTAAAAAAATAGTTTTAGTTACTGGAGCAAGCAAAGGAATTGGAATGGAGATATCAACTTCTTTTATGAAAAAAGGGGCAGTAGTTATTGGAACCTCAAGAAGTAAAAAAGGAGTAGAAATAATTAATGATTTCTTACAAGGGAATGGTAAAGGATATATACTTGATGTAACAAGATTAAATTCGATTTGTAAAATTGTTTCTGAAGTAAAAAACGAATTTGGAGAAATTGATATTTTAATAAATAATGCTGGCATTATAATTGATAATCTTTTAGTAAAGATGGTAAAAAAACATTGGGATAAAGTAATTAAAACAAATTTAACTTCTGTTTTTATGCTATCTAAAGCTGTTGTAAAACCTATGATTAGAAAAAGATACGGTCGTATAATTTCAATTAGTTCAGTTTCTGGTATTAGTGGAAACATTGGACAAACGAATTATTCATCTTCTAAAGCTGGAATTATTGCATTTAGTAAATCATTAGCCAGGGAAATATCATCAAAAGGGGTTACAGTAAATGTAGTTTCTCCTGGATTTATAGAAACAAATATGATCAAAAAATTTACAAAGAAACAAAGAAAAATTATTGAATCTCAAATACCAATTGGTCGTTTTGGATATCCTAAAGAAGTAGCTGAGGTAGTTTTATTTCTTGCTTCAGAAAAGTCTTCTTATATTACTGGAGAAACTATAAATGTTAATGGTGGTATATATATGATCTAAATCGAATTTTTTAAATAGAAAGTTTATCATTTTAAATTAATAGTTTTAAAGTTCAATTTAATTGCTTACTTGGAGTCTATTTAGATGAATAATATTGAAGAAAGAGTGAAAAAAATAATATCTGATCAACTAGGAGTAAAAAAAGAAGATATATTAAACAGTTCTTCATTCGTTGAAGATTTAGGAGCAGACTCTCTCGACACAGTTGAACTAGTCATGTCTCTTGAAGAAGAATTTAATATAGAAATTACTGACGAAGAAGCAGAAAAAATAACTACAGTTCAATCTGCAATTTCTTATATCAGTAATTGCAAAAATCGAAAAGATTTTAGAAAATAATATTTTTAATAAATTCTTAAAAATTTTAGATTTATTATAATATTTTTGAATTTTCTAAAAGTTTTACAATTAAGTATCTTAAGAAAAAATGTTATATTTAGTTTTGTAAACAATAGATATGAAAATTTTTGTTAATAACATTAAAAGAAATAACATTTCAGTTTTAGACAGAGCTGTTCAATTCGGAGATGGATGCTTTACAACCATTTTGATAAAAAGAGGAACTCCAATTTTATTGGATGAACATATTTTAAGATTAAAAAATGGATTGAAAAAATTATTTATTCCTGAACTTGATTGGAAAAAACTAAAATATGATATAAAAAAAATAGCCTTCATCAGCAAAAACACTTTTTCTGTGATTAAAATAATTATAAGTCGTGGAACTAGTTCTGGACGAGGATATAGCGTAATTGGATGTAAGAGTCCAAATGTAATAAGTATTCTTAGCGAATATCCATCATGGTATTCAAAAAAAAGACATTTTGGTATAAATTTAATTTTTAGCAAGACTTTAATTTGTGTTAGTAAGCATTTATCTCAAATAAAACATCTTAATAGACTAGAACAAATTTTAATAAAAAGAGAAATAGAATTATATTCTAAAGCTGATGAAGCAATAGTTTTAGACAATGAAAAAAGAATAATAAGTTGTTGTTCATCTAATATATTTTGGAGAAAGTCTAATATAATTTATACACCAAGTTTATTTTATGCTGGAGTTAGTGGAGTTATGAGAAAAATGGTTATTGATTTTATTCAAAAAAGTGAATATAAAATTAAATTTGTTTCACATAAAAAAGACTCTTTAAATAATGCTGAAGAAATAGTTGTTACTAATTCTTTAATGCCTGTTTTTTTTGTTAAAAAAGTTTTTAATAAAAATAAGGTATTTTGGACATATAAATCTAAAAGTTTATTCTATACTCTCTCTTCTTATTGTTTAGATTTAAAATAAATCTTAGATTTTATTATATCTTGTTGAGAAATTATATTAGATATAATTATGAAAATGTATTTTAGTTATTAAGATTAATAGAATATATTGAATGTTTATTTTTACTTAAATATGAAATAAATATGAAAAGCAAGTATATAGCAATTGAAGGAATTGATGGATCTGGAAAAACAACAGCAACTAAAGTTGTTTTCAATATTTTAAAAAGTGCTGGAATTAAAAGAATAAAAATCATAAAACAACTGAAAGGAACAAATTTAGGAAAAGAACTTAGTAAATTAGTTCTTAATAAGAATAAAGAGAAAATCGAAAAAAAGTCTGAACTTCTTATTTTCTACGCTGCACATGTACAAACAGTTAAAACAGTTATATCACCTTTATTAGAAAAAGGGATTTGGATAATAAGTGACAGATGTGATTTATCATCTTATGCTTATCAAGGAGGTGGAAAAGGAATTGATTTAGAGTTAATTGAAAAATTGAAGAATATTATGTTGAATGATTTTAATCCAGATTTAATCATATATTTGGATGTTTTACCTGAGATTGGGCTAAATAGGATAAAAAATAGAAAAAATATTGATGTAATGGAAAAAAATCCTTTATATTTCTTTAAGAAAGTTAGAAATTGTTATTTATCTTTATTAACAAAATATAGTTCTTTTATCAGAATAAACTCTAATCATCCAATAGAAATTGTAGAAAAACATATCTATATAAATGTTATGAAATGGTTACTTCAACAAAATGAATTGGTATCCTTGGCTTAACTCTTATTACAAAAAATTGATTTCATGCTTTCAAAAGAAGTATAAAAAAAATTCTTTACTATTGTTTTCTGATTACGGAGTAGGGAGTGAATCGATTGTTTATGCAATAGGTCGATGGTTAGTATGTAATAATAGAAACGGTGTAAAAAGCTGTAAAACATGTAAAAATTGTTATTTGTCTATTTCAAAGACTTATCCACATTGGTATAACATTGATGGAAATAGTTCATATCTAAATATAAGTTATGTTCGTTCATTAATTGGAAAATTACATTTTTTCTCACATAATATGAATAAAGTAATTTGTGTTTATAATACAGAAAATGTTCGAGAATCTATTTTACACATTTTAATAAAAATGATAGATAAACTATTTGTAAACACATATTTTTTATTTGATTCTCATAATATGAACGATTTAGTTAGTTTAGTTCGTAGTAGAAGTTTGTTTCTCTCGTTAAAGAGACCTAAGAAAAAGTTTATTATTTCATTCTTAAAACGTGTAAAGAAAAAAGAAGTTTCTTCTTTAGATATTAAAATGGCTGTTGATTTATACTCTGGATCTCCAGTTTATGCTTTCCTTTTCTTAGAAAGGAATAAATTGAAAGATAGATTAAGATTTTTTAATATTTTAAATGAAAAAATTTTACATAGAGATGTTTTGAGTTTATATTTCGAACTTCTTAAAGACACACATGAAAAAGTTTGCTGGATGATAAGTATTTTACTTGATACAGTTAAATTTCTGTGTAACATAAAAGACATAACAAATTATGATCAAACTAATTTAATCAAGAATTTGAAAAATTTGAGTTTTTCGTCTTTATATAAGATGATATGCTCTTTAATTTCATTTAAAAAGGAAGTTGCTCTTGATTTTTATAAAAATCAAGAAGTTATGATTTTTGACAAATTATTATTATTTAATTTTTTATGTTTCAAGGAGATATTTTGATATTATCAGATTCTCATTGCCATTTAAGATATTTTATAGACAAAAATAAGTCTAATAATTTGAAAGATATTATAAACTTTTCTCGTAAGAATTATGTTAAGTATATTCTTTGTGTTTCTGTAAAACCTTCAGATTTTTTTATTGTTAAAAAATATGTCAAAAATATCAGTAATAAAAGCATATTTTATTCATTTGGTATACACCCTTTAGCAATAAAATCAGAAAATGAAATTTCTTCACTTATTAATAAGATATCTTACGATGAGATTGTTGCTTTTGGAGAAACTGGACTAGACTTTTCTTTAAATGCTGAAATCTATCCAGATTTACAAAAATATGTTTTTCGAAAACATGTTAGGATGGCTAACATGTTCTGTAAACCTTTAATTATACATAGTAGAAACTCTTATAAAGAAACATTAAACATTTTAAGAGAAGAAAAAATTCATAATTGCGGAGGTGTAGTTCACTGTTTTACAGGTAACATAAGTCAAGCAAGAAAATTCCTAGATTTAGGTTTATATGTTTCATTTTCTGGAATCATTACTTTTAGTAATGCTGCAAAAGTTCGACAAACTGCAAAATTTGTTCCTGTTGATCGAATGTTAATAGAAACAGATTCTCCATTTTTGTCCCCTAATCCTTTTAGAGGAAAAGAAAACCAACCCGCATATCTTAAATATATAGCTAATACGATTTCTAAAATTAAAATGATCAAAATAGAAAAATTTTCTGAAATAACAACAAAAAATTTTGTTGATCTTTTTTTAAAAAAAGCTTTAGTTTAAAAATTAAACTTTATTTATTAGTAAATATTATTTAAATAACTTTAAAATTATTTTCTTGGTTTTTTATAAAAAAGTTTGTTTTTATGAAAAAGTTCACTGGAAATTATCATAGTTTTTTAAAAAAATTAAAGAAGTTACCTCAATCTATTTCTGGAATATCTACAATTTATAAAACAAAATGTTTTAGAAAAATTTTACTAGAAAAAATAGCTAATTCTAAAAAATATATTTATATTGTTGCATTATATTTCGAAATGGATGGCGCAGGAAAAGATATAATAAAAGCTTTATATAAATCTAAGAGGATTACTCCTAAATTAGACATAAAGATTATAGTTGATTTAAATAGAGCTAAAAGAAATAGAGTTGGAGAAAGATCTAAAAGCACTAATGCTGATTTGTATCGTCAGATTTCTGTAGAAAATCCTCTAGTTGAAATTCCAATTTACGGGGTTCCAATAAGTATTAGTGAAACGTTTGGTGTTTTTCATTTAAAAGGATTCATATTTGATAATTTTGTAGTTTACAGTGGAGCGAACATAAACAATTCTTATCTAAGACAAAAATGCCAATATAGATATGATAGATATCATCTAATAAAAAATCGTCAACTAGCCATTACCATGAAATCTTTTATAGACAATTATTTTATTTCTTCAAAAGTTGTTCAACGTTTAGATAAATCAAGAATATCTAAAAAAAATTTCATGTTAAATATTTCAATTCAAAAACTTAGAAAGAAACTAAGAAATTGTTGTTATACTTTCACAAGATTTGCTTCAAACGATGAATTGTCTGTTACTCCATTAATTGGTCTTGGAAAAAAAAATTTTTTAAATAAAACAATTTTAAATTTAATGTACAGTACTGAAAAGATTATGGTAATATGTACTCCTTACTTCAATTTTCCTAATTTTTTGATGAAAATAATTGAAAAACTATTATTTGAAGGTAAAAAAATAGAAATCATTACTGCTGATAAAACCGCAAATGATTTTTTTTCTTTTAAAAAAAAGTTTAACTACATACATATAATTCCTTATTTGTACGAAAATAATTTAAGACTTTTTGTAAAAAGACTACAATATTTTATAGATACACAAGATTTAAAAATAAGAGTTTGGAAAAATGGAATTAACAGTTGTCATCTAAAAGGAATGTGGATAGACGAAAACTGGCAGTTAATTACTGGCAATAATTTGAATATAAGAAGTTGGAGACTAGATTTAGAAAACGCTATACTGATYCATGATCCAAATAAAATTTTGAAACATCAAAAAAAAACAGAATTAAAACATATTAAAAAATACACAAAAATTATAAAAAATTTCAAAGAAATAGACGACATAAAGTCTTATCCAGATAAGATAAGAATAATATTAAGAAAATTAATGGTTACAAAAATTGATAAATTATTAAATAATATTTTATAAAAAATTTATGTTATTTTTTTAGTTTTCTTTATTTGTAACATTTAATAATTCTGTGAAGTTATCTGCAGTTTTTTCATTTTTATCTTCTTTAGATAAAGAAAGTTGACGGTTCAATTTATATTTTTCTTTTTCTTTATGATACGCATATCCAGTACCAGCAGGAATCAATCTTCCAACAATTACGTTTTCTTTTAAACCTCTTAATTCATCTATTTTACCTGCTACTGCTGATTCTGTTAAAACCCTAGTAGTTTCTTGAAAAGAAGCAGCTGATATAAAAGATTCTGTAGATAATGAAGCTTTCGTAATTCCTAAAAGGTTTCTACTAAAAGAAGCAATTTTCTTTCCTGAGCTATTCAGGTTTTTGTTAACAATTCTAATTCTTGAATATTCTACTTGCTCGCCTGATAGAAATTCAGAGTCTCCTGGATTTATTATTGTTGCTTTTCTTAACATTTGCCTAATAATTACTTCAATATGTTTGTCATTTATTTTAACTCCTTGAAGTCTGTAAACCTCTTGAACTTCATTTGTTATATATCTAGTCACAGCATTTTCTCCTCTTAATCTTAAGATATCGTGTGGAGATTCTGGACCGTCAGAAATTACATCTCCTTTTTCAACTTTTTCTCCTTCAAAAACATTTAAGTTTCTCCATTTAGGAATCATTTCTTCATGTGATTTTTTATTTTTACTATTAATAATCAATCTACGTTTTCCTTTTGTTTCTTTTCCAAATGAAACAACTCCACTTATTTCTGCTAAAATAGCTGGATCTTTTGGAATCCTTGCTTCAAACAAATCAGCCACTCTTGGTAATCCTCCTGTAATATCCTTAGTTCCAACAGATTCTTGCGGAATTCTAGCTAGAATATCTCCGCTTTTTACAAAATCGCCGTCTTCTAACTGTACAATTGATTTTCCTGGTAAGAAATACTGGGCTGGAGTATCTGTAAAAGGTATAAAAATATTTTTACCTTCTTCATCAATAATTCTTAAAGACGGCCTTAAGTCTTTACTACCTGTTGTTCTATCTGCTGTATCTATTACTACTAAAGAAGATAATCCTGTTAATTCATCTGTTTGTCTTATTATAGATTGTCCATCTATCATATCTAAAAATTGTATAGTTCCTGATACCTCGCTAATAATAGGAACTGTATGAGGGTCCCAATAAGCCACTATTTCTCCACCATTAGCGTATTCTTCGTTATCTTTTATTAAATGTGCTCCGTATGGTATTTTATAACTTTCTTTAGTTCTATTAAACTCATCTGTTACAATTAGTTCTGCGTTTCTAGAAGTTATCACTGAATGGTTCTTTTTTATTTGTACAAACTTAGCGTTAACTAATTTAATTTTTCCATGACTTCTTATCTGTATATTAGACTCAGATGCAGATCTAGAAGCCGCACCACCTATATGAAAAGTTCTCATAGTAAGTTGAGTGCCTGGTTCACCAATAGATTGGGCTGCTATTACTCCAATTGCTTCTCCATTTTTAATTAAATTTCCTCTTGCTAAATCTCTTCCATAACAATTCGAACAAACTCCAAAGTTAGTTTCACAACAAACTACTGATCTTACTTTTATAACATCTATAGAATTCATCTCCAATCTATCACATTTTTCTTCATCTAGTAAAGTATTTCTAGATATAAGAACTTCTTGTGTTCCAGGAATTAATATATTTTCTGCCGCAACTCTTCCTAACACCCTTTCTCTTAAAGGTTCTTTTATATCTCCTCCTTCTATAACTGGAGTCATTATTATCCCTTCTTTGGTTTTACAATCTTCTTCTATTATGACTAAATCCTGGGCAACGTCTACTAATCTACGAGTCAAATATCCAGAATTAGCTGTCTTCAATGCTGTGTCAGCTAATCCTTTTCTTGCTCCATGCGTAGATATGAAATATTGTAAAACATTTAATCCTTCTCTAAAATTTGCGGTTATTGGAGTTTCTATTATAGAACCATCTGGTTTCGCCATCAAACCTCTCATTCCTGCAAGTTGTCTAATTTGTGCTGCAGATCCTCTAGCACCTGAATCAGCCATCATAAATATACTATTAGAAGATGTTTGTTTTTCATATTTATTTTTTCTATTTTGTTTAACCTCAACTGATATTTCTTTCATCATTTCCTTTGCTATTTGCTCGTTTGCTGATGCCCATATATCAATAACTTTATTGTATCTTTCTCCAGCTGTTACAAGTCCAGAATGAAACTGATCTTGAATTTCTGCAACTTCTTTTTCCGCTTTTAAGATTATTTCAGATTTCCTCTTAGGTATTACTAAATCATCTATTCCAACTGACGATCCAGACTTAGCAGAATAGAAAAATCCTGTATACATAATTTGATCTGCGAATTTTACTGTAGACTTTAATCCTAAAAGTCTATAGCATGTATTAAGCATTCTAGAGATTTCTATTTTTCCTAATGTTGTGTTTATTAGATCATAAGGAATTCCTTTTGGGACTATCATCCAAAGTATTGCTCTCCCAATTGTAGTATTAATTAATTTAGTTCTTTTTCTAATAACACCGTCTTTTAATATTTCTTCTTTAATCCTAACCTTTATTTTAGCATTCAATGAAACCAATCCAATCTGATATAAACGATCTGCTTCTTTCGGATCTGACAATATCATTCCTTCTCCTTTAACATTAACACATTCTCTTGTCATATAGTATAAGCCTAGTACAACATCTTGTGATGGAACTATAATTGGATCTCCACTAGCTGGAGAAAGTATATTATTTGTAGACATCATAAGAGATCTAGATTCTAGTTTTGCTTCTATTGTAAGAGGAACATGCACTGCCATTTGGTCTCCGTCAAAGTCTGCGTTATATGCAGCACAGACTAAAGGATGTAATTGAATTGCTTTACCTTCTACTAGAATTGGCTCAAAAGCTTGTATTCCTAATCTATGCAATGTAGGAGCTCTATTCAACATAACAGGGTGATCTTTAACAACCTCGTCCAATATGTCCCAAACTATAGATTCTTCTCGTTCTACCATTTTTTTAGCTGACTTAATTGTATTAGCTAATCCTCTAGATTCTAATTTTCCATATATAAATGGTTTAAACAATTCCAAAGCCATTCTTTTCGGCAGCCCACATTGGTGAAGTCTTAAATATGGTCCAACTGTGATAACAGATCTTCCAGAATAGTCAACTCTTTTTCCTAAGAGGTTTTGTCTAAATCTTCCTTGTTTTCCTTTAATCATATCTGCTAGTGATTTTAGAGGTCTTTTATTCGAACCTGTTATTACCCTTCCTCTTCTTCCATTATCTAGAAGAGCATCTACTGCTTCCTGAAGCATTCTTTTTTCATTTCTTATAATTATATCTGGAGCAGATAAATCCAACAATCTTTTTAGTCTATTATTTCTATTAATAACTCTTCTGTATAAATCATTTAGATCTGAAGTAGCAAATCTTCCTCCATCTAGTGGCACTAAAGGTCTCAAATCAGGAGGAAGTACTGGTAAAACGTTTAGAATCATCCATTCTGGTCTATTTTCTGATTGTATAAAAGATTCTAATAATTTTATTCTTTTAGTTAGTTTTTTCTTCTTTGTTTCTGATTGGGTTTTAATTAACTCTTTTTTAAGAAGTTTACATTTTCTTTTCATATCTATTTTTTTTAATAAATACTGTATTGCTTCTGCACCCATCTTTACTTCAAATTCGTCTCCAAATTCTTCTAATGATTTTAGATATTGATCTTCTGTTAGAACTTGTCCAACTTCTAAGTTAGTGACTCCTTCTTGTGTAACTATGTATGATTCAAAATATAAAACTCTTTCAATATCTCTTAAAGGTATATCTAATAGTAATCCAATCCTAGATGGTAAAGACTTTAAAAACCATATATGTGCCGTAGGTGATGCTAATTCTATATGTCCCATCCTTTCTCGTCTTACTTTTGTTTGTGTAACCTCAACACCACATTTCTCACAAATAACTCCACGATGTTTTAGTCTCTTGTACTTTCCACATAAACATTCATAGTCCTTTATTGGGCCAAATATACGAGCGCAAAACAAACCATCTCTTTCAGGTTTAAAAGTTCTATAATTAATGGTTTCTGGTTTTTTTACTTCTCCAAAAGACCAAGATCTAATCATATCTGGAGAAGACAGAGAAATCTTTATTGAACTGAACTCTTCTTTTTTATTTCTAGATTTTAAAAACTTTATTAAATCTTTCACAAAAATGATTCTCCTAAAAGCAATATTTATATTTTTGTATTTTGAAATAAGATTTCAATATGCTTTTCTATTCATCTCCTAACTCTATATTAATTCCTAATGATCTAATTTCTTTTAATAATACATTAAAAGAGTCTGGCATTCCTGGTTCCATATGATAGTTGTTGTCAACTATATTTTTGTACATTTTAGTTCTTCCACTGACATCGTCAGATTTAACTGTCAACATTTCTTGCAAAGTATGAGCAGCTCCATATGCTTCTAAAGCCCAAACTTCCATCTCACCAAATCTTTGTCCTCCAAATTGGGCTTTTCCTCCTAGAGGTTGTTGTGTTACTAAACTGTATGAACCTGTTGATCTTGCATGCATTTTGTCATCTACAAGATGGTTCAATTTTAACATATACATGTATCCTACTGTCACTTTTCTTTCAAATCTTTCTCCTGTACAACCATCATATAAAGTAATTTGTCCAGATTTTGGTAAATCTGCTAGACTTAGTAATTCCTTTATTTCTTCTTCTTTCACTCCGTCAAAAACAGGTGTAGAAACTGGCATTCCTTCTCTTAAATTTTGTGCTAATCTTATTATTTCTTCGTCAGAAAATTCATCAAGATTTACTTTTTGGCAATGATCTGATCCTATGTTATAAACACTTTGAATGAATTTCTTTATCTTATAAACTTTTATGTTTTCCTTTATCATTTTATTGATTTTATCACCGATACCTTTTGAAGCCATACCTAAATGAGTTTCTAAAATTTGACCTATATTCATCCTAGAAGGAACACCAAGAGGATTCAAAACAATATCGACAGGATTTCCACTTTCATCATATGGCATATCTTCAATTGGATTTATTTTAGATATTACTCCTTTGTTTCCATGTCTTCCTGCCATTTTATCACCAGGTTGAATTTGTCTTTTTATAGCTAAAAAAACTTTTACTATTTTTAGTACACCAGGAGCTAATTCATCACATTGCGTAATCTTCTTTTTTTGGTCGTGTAATTCTTTTTCAAATTTAGACTCTAAATTTTCATATTGATATAATAAATCTGTTATTTTATTTTTTGTTTCTTTATCTTTGAATTCAATATTTTCTAATTTTTTATAATCTATTTTTCTAAATACTTCTTTATCGATATTATTTGAAATTAAAATAGACTCAATTCTAGAAATAATATTTTTTTCTAGTATTTTAAATTCTTCTGTTAAATCTTTTTTTACAGAAAGCAATTGCATTTCTTCTATTTCTATAGATCTCTTATCTTTTTTTATTCCTTCTCTTGTAAATATTTGAACATCTATCACTGTACCAGACATACCATTTGGAACTCTTAACGAAGAGTCTTTTACATCTGATGCTTTTTCTCCAAAAATTGCACGCAACAACTTTTCTTCAGGTGTTAGTTGTGTCTCGCCTTTAGGAGTAACTTTACCAACTAATATATCTCCTCCTGAAACTTCAGCGCCTATATATACAATTCCAGATTCATCAAGTTTAGAAAGAGCTGACTCTCCAACATTTGGAATATCTGATGTAATATCTTCTTGGCCTAATTTTGTATCTCTTGATATACAAGACAATTCTTGAATATGAATAGTTGTGAAACAATCTTTTTGAACTATTCTTTCAGATATCAATATAGAATCCTCAAAATTATATCCATTCCAAGGCATAAACGCTACTCTCATATTCTGTCCAAGAGCTAATTCTCCAAGATCTGTTGATGGTCCGTCTGCTAAAACATCTCCTTTTTTAACTTTCTCAAATAGAGAAACACATGGCTTTTGATTTATACACGTATTTTGATTAGATCTAACATATTTTGTTAATTTATATATGTCTATTCCAGACTCATTAAAATAAGATTTTTTTTCTTCTACTTTTATAACAATTTTTGAAGAGTCAACATATTGAACTATTCCATTTCTTTTAGCTGTTATTGTAACTCCTGAATCTACAGCAACAGTTCTCTCCATACCAGTTCCAACTAAAGGTTTTTCTGAATATAGTGTAGGAACTGCTTGTCTTTGCATATTAGCTCCCATTAACGCCCTATTAGCATCATCATGTTCTAAAAAAGGAATTAAAGAAGCTCCAACCGAAACGATCTGTTGTGTTGAAACATCCATATATTCTACTTGATTTTTGTTAAAAACACCTGACTCTCCTTTGTTCCTGCATGTTATTAAATCTTCTAATATTTTGTTTTCATTGTCTAAAATTGTATTTGCCTGAGCAATAATGTAATTACCTTCTTCTATTGCAGACAGATAATGAATTTCGTTTGTTACTGTTCCATTTTTTACAAGACGATATGGAGTTTCTAGAAATCCATATTTATTTGTTCTAGCATAAACAGATAAAGAGTTTATTAATCCAATATTTGGTCCTTCTGGTGTTTCAATTGGGCATACTCTACCGTAATGTGTTGGATGAACATCTCTAACTTCAAATCCCGCTCTTTCTCTTGTTAAACCTCCAGGACCTAACGCAGAGATCCTTCTTTTATGTGTTATTTCAGATAATGGATTATTTTGATCCATGAACTGTGATAACTGACTAGAACTAAAAAACTCCTTTACAGCAGCTGATATTGGCTTTGCATTTATCAAATCCTGTGGCTTTAATATATCCAAATCTCCTAAAGATAACCTTTCCTTTACAGCTCTTTCGACTCTTATTAGTCCAACTCTAAATTGATTTTCAACCATTTCTCCAACTGATCTGATTCTTCTATTACCAAGATGATCGATGTCGTCTACCTCTCCTTCTCCGTTTCTAATACTAATTAGCTTCTTCATCACTTCTATGATGTCATTTTTACTAAGTGTTCCATTACCTTCAGTTTCATCTCTTCTTAGAGATTTATTAAATTTCATCCTTCCAACAGGTGAAAGATCATATCTTTCTGAGGAAAAAAATAAATTTTCGAACAAGTTTTCTGCAGATTCTTTTGTTGGAGGTTCACCAGGTCTCATCATTCTATAAATTTCAAAAAGAGCTTCATTTCTATCTCCAGTAGGATCAATTTTTAGTGTTTCTGATATATAAGGTCCATGGTCTAAATCATTTGTAAAAATTGTTTCAAATGTCTTAAAATTGTTTTTTAATAAATTTTGTATTATATCATAAGACAAATATGTATTAGCTTTGCAAATAATTTCACCATAAATATCTTTATAATTCTTTGATACAGTTTTACCTATTATATAATCTATTGGAACTTCTATTAAATCTATGTTCTCTTCTTCTAATCTATATATATGTTTTGCAGTAATTCTTCTGCCTTTTTCAACATATACATCTCCATTTATCGTTATGTCAAAAGTTGCTGTTTCTCCACGAAAACGTTTTGGTACTAACTTCATGAAAATCTTGCTTTCTCGAATAAAAAACGTTGTTTTTTCAAAAAAAATTTCTAATATTTCTTCTGTGTTATAATTCATTGCGTACATGATGATTGTTGCTGGAAGTTTTCTTTTCCTATCAATTCTAAGAAATAAGTTATCTTTTAGATCAAATTCAAAATCTAACCAAGATCCACGATATGGAATTATTCTAGCGTTATATAATATTTTTCCAGAAGAATGTGTTTTGCCTTTATCGCTGTCAAAAAAAACTCCTGGACTTCTATGTAACTGAGAGACAACAACTCTCTCTGTACCGTTTACTATGAAAGTTCCAGTATTAGTCATTAAAGGAATTTCTCCCATGTATACTTCTTGTTCCTTTATATCTTTTATTTTTCTATTTTCATCTGATTTTTCATATATTATTAGTCTAAGTTTTACCTTTAGTGATGCAGAATAAGTAGTACTTCTAATTCTAGATTCTTTAGCACTAAAGATTGGTTTTCCAAGTTTGTGACTTATATATTGAACTTCAGAACTATTATTGTAACTTTTTATAGGGAAAACAGATTTTAAAGCACATTCTATTCCACTTGATCTATTTTTATAACTTTTAATAAATTTAGAAAAAGAGTCAATTTGTATAGATAAAAGGTACGGTATATCTAAAACTCTTGGTCTTTTACTGAAATCTTTCCTAATTCTTTTCTTTTCTGTATAAGAGTAGATCATAAACTTCCTTTTGTATTGAAAATTTGATTTATCTTTAAGATAAATTTTTACTAAAAATTTTTGTAGAAAAACATATGAGAAAATAGTTTAAAATATTCTTCTAAATTAGAGATTTAAATTTTTAATTATTAGGTTTTTAACAGTGATTTTATTTAATTTCTACAGAAGCTCCAGATTCTTCTAAAGATTTTTTGATTTTTTCTGCTTCCTCTTTACTAAGAGATTCTTTGATAACTTTTGGGGCAGATTCTACAGTATCTTTTGCTTCTTTTAACCCTAATCCTGTAATAGATCTAACTGCTTTTATAACAGAAATTTTATTTTTTCCAATAGAAGATAAAATCACTTTAAACTCCGATTTTTCTTCTATAGTTTTTTTATTTTCTTCAGACTTAATATTAGACTGAATAGAAGAAGACACTGAGATACCAAATTTCTTTTCCATCATATCAATCAATTCAATAACATCTGTTATAGACATGTTAGAAACTGTTTCAATGATCTGTTCTTTAGTTATAGGCATAATTCAACCTCTATGTAAGTAATACTGTGTTCAAATGGATTATCGAGAGCTTTTTGACTTTAGAATTTGTATCATGAACATAATACGGATTAATCTAATGACAGAAGTTTCTATAAGAAACGACAAAAATAAACAAATCGATTCTTTTTTAGTTGATATATTTGATAATAAAGAAATTTTGTTACCTTTTATCAACTTATTTTCAAAAGAAACAGATTTAATCGAAAATGTAGGATTTTTTTTTGAAAATTCCTTTAATAAACTAATCAAAATTTTTGGAACTTTTTGAGAAAAAGCTACAACAATAGGCCCAGAGAACTCTTTTTTTAAGAATTTATGTTGTGTTTTAGAAAATGCAATTTTCATTAAAGAGTTTGGAAAAATTTGAATAGTAATTAACTCTTTTCTGCAAGTTTTTCTTAAGTCATTAAAAGAGTTTGCTGTAACTTTAGAAAAATTAGAAATTGCAATCGATTTAGATAACTCTATTAATTTTTTTATTTTTTGAACTAAATCTTTTTTTTTACTACGTTTCAATTTCATTAGATTTCCAGATAAAAATAAATCTTTTTAGATTTAGAAAATAAAAATAAGTTCTTCAAAATAAATCCAATTGGTATTTATTTAAAAAACTAAAGTATTATAAAATATTTTGATAAAAAGTAAAGTATACTCATTAGATCAACTTATAGAAATCTATTCTAACTGATTTACCCATAGTTGTAGATAAATACACACTTTTAAAAAAATCTACTTTTTGAGAATAAAAGTGTGATTTTTTTACAGATTTTAAAAAT
The DNA here is from genome assembly GCA_002074035.1 of Candidatus Riesia sp. GBBU. GTDB lineage: Bacteria > Pseudomonadota > Gammaproteobacteria > Enterobacterales > Enterobacteriaceae > GBBU. The sequence continues at coordinate 327,745 of CP012849.1, forward strand.
GATTCTAGATTCTCAGCTATTTCATTATCAGAAAAGTTTATATTTCCGATTGAAGCATGAATTATTCCATAATCATCATATTTATAATATATCTTCCCTGAATTTATATCTTCAATAGATTTCTTAAAATTTTCTGTTATTGTTCCAAGTTCTTTATTAAGAATTTCTATTTTCGATCCAAGATATTTTTTTGTTTTTTTTGCTATTTTTACGGTTTCTTTAGAAGAAAGAATTATATCAATATTTCTTTTATTTTTTTTTACTTTTTCAAGTATATCTTCTCCTCCAGCATATTTTACTCCAAGATTTATTACGTCTTTTATATATTTTTTATTACAGAAAACAACTATATTAGTTTTTCTTCCAGTTCCATTTGGAAGATATGCAAATTCATATATATTTTTCTTTAGTTTTTTTTTGTTTATATTGAGTTTAATTGATACGTCAACACTTTCTAAAAAATTGAAATTTTTTGATTTTTTTAGAAAATTTATTGCACTATGAATGTCAAGTTTTTCTTTTTGTATTTTATCTTTAGTTTTTTTCATTGTATTTATTCAATAATATCTATTCCAATAGATTTAGCAGTGCCTTTAATAGAATTGATTACTGATGTAATATTAGATCCAGTCATGTCTTTAAATTTTATTTCTGCTATTTCCTTGATTTTTTTTATTGTTATTCTTCCTACTTTATTTTGAGAACTTGATCCTTTATCTATTTTTGCGGCTCTTTTAAGCAAAAAAGTTGTTGTTGGAGTTTTTGTAATAAAAGTAAATGATTTATCATAATAAACTGTAATTATCACTGGTATTGGCAAACCTTTTTCTAAATTTTTAGTTTTTTCATTAAATTTTTTGCAAAATTCTATAATGTTAACTCCTTTCTGTCCGAGAGCAGGTCCGATTGGTGGACTTGGGTTAGCCATTCCAGATTCAATCTGAAGTTTAATATAAGAATGTATTTTTTTGTTCATATAGATAAAAGTTTTAGATTAACATTTTATGTTATTAGTATTTCAAAATACTACTTGAATTTTAAAGTTTTTCTACTTGATTAAAGTCTAGTTCTACAGGTGTAGATCTACCGAATATCGAAACAGAAACTTTTAGACGACTCTTTTCATAATCTACTTCTTCTGTAACACCATTGAAGTCAGCGAATGGTCCGCTATTAACTCTAATTACTTCTCCTGGTTCAAATAATATTTTTGGTTTTGGTTTATTTCCTGATTGCTCTAGTCTATTCATAACTGAAATTACTTCTTCTTCGTCAATTGATGTTGGATTATCTGGAGTTCCTCCAATAAAACCTATAACTTTTGGTATGCTTTTTACTAAATACCAACTTTTTTCGTCCATGATCATATTAATCAATATATAGCCAGGAAAAAACTTTCTCTCACTTTTCCTTTTTTGTCCGTTTTTTATTTCTATAACTTCCTCTTTTGGTATTAATATTTTACCAAATTTTTTTTTCATTGAATGAAGTAATATATGTCTTTTCAAAGATTGAAGAACTTTTGTCTCAAATCCAGAAAAAGACTGTATGACATACCATTTCATTTTTGCTAGATCTGACATTTTTCTCCTTATTTAAGAATTAAAGAAATTAATTTAATTAAAATACAATCTGTACAAAAAAGTATAGTAGACATAACTGCAGTAAAAAATAAAATAATCAAAGTTGTTTGAAATGTTTCTGTGTAAGAAGGCCAGATAACTTTTTTTACCTCTAGAATAGACTCTTTAACAGTTCTTAAAATTGACTTTCCTTCTTTAGTATAAAGTCCAATAAATATTACAGATAAAATTATAAAAAAAAGAAAAATAATTTTTAAAAAAGAATTGTGTTTCCTCAATTGATATCCTATTAAAATAGCCAATGAAACAATTAAAGAAATAAATATATATTTAATTAGTCTTACATACTTATTTTTTCTTTTTTTAATTAGATCAAACTTCATAAATTAATCTTTCCTATTCATAAAAATATTGTTTAATAAAAATCAGTTGTTCCTGATATTTTTCATAATTCTTCAAATCTTGAATTTATACATAGTTGGAGCAATTAAAGATACGTTCATATTAATATTGTCACTAAGCGTAACCATTTCAGTTTTATTAGGTAGTTCAATTGTTCCTGTTATGTCAGTTGTTCTGAAGTAAAACTGAGATTATAGTTCTCGAATTTCCATTTCTACAAGTTCTAATAATTCTTTGTCATCTACCATATCACATTTATTTAAGAATACTACAATATATGGAACACCAACCTGTCTAGCCAATAGAATGTGTTCTCTAGTCTGTGGCATTGGACCGTCTGTCGCGTCAGCTACAAGTATAGCTCCATCCATTTGAGCTGCGCCTGTAATCATATTTTTAACATAGTCTGCATGTCCTGGACAATCTACATGTGCATAATGTCTCTTTTCAGTATCGTATTCTACATGAGATGCAGAGATATTTATACTAAATCTATAATTTAAAAAATAATATTATTTTAAAATCAAAAAAATTTGATCAGTGCTGATAGGCAGATTCGAACTGCCAACCTCACTCATACCAAGAGTGTGCTCTTCCCACTCAGAGCTATATCAGCTAAGCGGGTAGCGGGAATTGAACCCGCATCTTCAGCTTGGAAGGCTGAGGTAATTTCCTCTATACGATACCCGCAAATAATTTAGAAAATTTATATCTTAGTAAATTTAACTTCACATATTCCATGGTGGGAGAAGGATTCGAACCTTCGAAGTCTTTTGACGGCAAATTTACAGTCTGCTCCCTTTAACCACTCAGGAATCCCACCTTTATTCAATTTTTATAAAAGTTCTTAAGATAAGACTTTATATCACAGTAGACTGTTTTTCAAAAAAAATCAAATATTTTTTATTTTTTAATAAAAATAAAAATGTTATTATTCAAATTTGTTTTCATTTCAATTAACTAGATTATTTAAAATGATTATTAGATAATCTTAAAAGATAATGTTTTATGACACTCTATATAAGATTCAATCTGAAAAAGTTGAAAAGATTAGGTGCTTCTAAATTATTTAAACAAATAGAAAAAAACAGTTTCTTAAAGAATAATCTTACTATTTGTAATTTACCTGAAGAAGAGTTTAGAAAAATTTGTTTTATAGTTGAAAGATTTTTGATTCTTAATATACATTTTTTTTTCAACATTAAAAAATCTTTAAAAGATCTAATAAATACTAATAGTAATGAAGCTCCATATGTCATAGGAGTTACAGGAAGCATTTCTTCTGGCAAGAGCACTATATCTAAATTAATAAGATTTCTTCTTAGTGTTTTACTTAAAAAAAAAGTAGATATTGTTAACACAGACAGTTTTATATATCCAAATTATTTTTTGGAGAAGATGGGAATAATTCACAAGAAAGGTTTTCCTGTTTCATATAATATTAAAAAACTTATGAACTTTTTTTATTTGATAAAATCTAAAAATAAAAGAATTTCAGTTCCAATTTATTCTCATTTAATTTATGATATTGTTCCGAATAGGAAAAAGAAAATTGAAAATTTAGATATTCTAATTATAGAAGGATTACATATCTTACAAAATTTTCAGATACAATATGGTAAAAATCGTAATTTTATACTTTCAGATTTCATTGATTTCTCTATTTATATAGATGCAAAGGAAAGATTTTTAAAAAGATGGTACATAGATAGATTTCTAGACTTTTGCAAGATTTCTTCAAATAGAAAGAACATTTATTCATGTAAATATTCAAAAATGCGGAAAGAAGATATAATTAAAGAAGCTAAAAAATTTTGGGATAAAATTAATACTGTTAATTTAAAAAAGAACATTCTTCCTATTAAGGATAGAGCAAATTTGGTTATTACAAAAGAAGATAATCACATCATTACTGATATTAAACTCAAAAAATAATTTTATTATTGAATATACTAAGAATGATTTATATCTAAAATTGATATGTTTTTATGATACGAGATTATTTCTCCATTATTGTTTTCTATCAGAATTTCTCCAGATTTATTTATACCTTTTGCGACACCTACATCATAATAATTTTCTGAAAAGATTTTAACTTTCTTGTTAAAGAAAATATCTAATTTCCTCCACTTTTCAATGAAACTGTAAAAACCGTACTTTTCAAATGTGTTCAATTCTTTTCTTAAAGCTAAAATTATTTTACTTACTAAAAAATTTTTTTCTATTTTTATATTAGAGTTCTTAAAATTTATCCAAGAACAGTTAATTTTTTCTTTGTATTTACAATGTTCCATATTTATTCCGATTCCAATAATCACATGAGTTAAGTTTCTTGTTTCTTTGACTGTTTCAACTAGAATTCCAGCAAGTTTTCTTTTATTTAAATATATGTCGTTCGGCCATTTTATTGTTATTGTGTTACCTATTTCTTTTTTCAAAACTTCTGCTACTATAATGCTTACAATAACACTTAATCCCATTATTTTTATATGATTTCCATAAAATAACCAATAGAATGACATACATATATCTTTCCCAAATGAAGAGTACCACTGTTTTCCTAATTTTCCTCTTCCATTAGTTTGAAATTCTGATATACATGTGTCTCCTGATTTAAGATTGTTAATAGAATCTAAAAAATATTGATTAGTTGAATCAATAACTCGTTTTATAATTATTTTTCCATATTTTACTATTCTTTTAATTTTTGAATAACTAAAAAGGTTCATTCTTCTGTTCATTTTAATTTTACTTTAAAAATAAATTTACAATAATTCCTTTATAGGATATTAATATACATAAAAATAAATACAAAATTTTAATTTTTCACTTAAAACTATATCAAAAGTAACTAATTTTTTTATTAAAAATTTTTTTTGAGTTAATCTTTCCATTTTTTCCTATAATAGAAACCTCTGGTTCTAATGAAATTTTGAATTTTTTTAATACCTCTCTATATATATAGAGAGAAATATATAATAAATCGTTTGAAGTGGCGTTTCCTACATTTATTAATATAGAAGCATGATTTTTGTAAACTGAAACTCCTCCATATTTATATCCCTTCAGATTACATTTTTCTATTAACCACGCTGCATAAATTTTAAATTTATTTTTTCCATGATACAATATTGGACATAGTGGGTATTCTTTCTTAATTTTCTTAGCGAGAATGTCTGGAATGATTGGATTTTTAAAGAAACTACCAAAGTTTCCAAAAAAAATTGGATTAGGTATTTTCTTTTTTCTTATTTTATGAACTATGTGAGCTATATCTATAGCTTTATGTGTTTCTTTTGCAGAACTTCTTATTTCATAATTTGTTAAAATAGGTCTCCATTTCTTTTTAATTTTAAGGCCAACTGAAATAATAGCAAAATTTTTGAGCTTACTTTGAAAAATACTTGTTCTGTAATTAAATTTACACTCTGTTTTGTATAATCTGCTTTTTTCTCCGTTTTCTAAATTTATTATATCTACGTATTCACAAAAATCTTTGAACTCTACTCCATAAGCTCCTATATTGTGTATAGGTGCCGCTCCAACAGACCCTGGAATAAAAGCCATATTTTCTAGTCCATAAATTTTTTTTTTTAATAATTTAACAACTAGTTTATGCCAATTATTTCCAGATCCAACATGTATAATCCATTTATTTCGAGAATTTTTTATTTTTAAAATTTTTATTTTATTCAAAATAACAGTTCCATTAAAATCTCTTAAAAATAATGTATTATTACCTTCACCTAAAATAATAACTGGATAAAGTTTTTTTCTTGATTCTTTATAAAAATTAATCAATTCATTAGATGAATATGCTGTTCGTATTTCTCTAGTTTTAGCTTTAATTTTAAAACTATTGTAATTTTTTAAATTATACATTTTGATAATTAGGAAAATTAATTTCAGTAAAAATTTTAAAATAAAATTTATGAATTAGTTTTTTATTTTCTTAATTTTCTTATTACTGAGTTAATATTTGGCAGATATTCATACCATAATTTAAAAGAAAATGCTGCTTGACTTACTAACATTCCAATTCCATCTGAATATTTCAGTACTCCCATTTTCTTTACTTTTTCTAAAAATTTAGTGTCTATTTTTTTATAAAAAATATCATAACAAAAAACATTTTCATTAAAGATTTTATATGGTATATCAGGGGCTTTGTTTTCTATCTCTGAAGACGTAGCATTAATTACCAGATCATATTGCTTGGAAAAGATATAATTTTGTTTTAGTACAGAAATTTCACCAAACCTTCTAAAGTTTTTAGCAATCAATTCAGCTTTTTCGATAGTTCTATTAGTAATCACAACTTTACATCCTTGTTTTAAAATAGAAAAAACTATGCTTCTAGCTGTTCCTCCAGCTCCTATTACTAATACATTCATACCATTTCTTATAAAACACAATCTCTTTAGATCTGTTATCAATCCAATTCCGTCTGAATTGTCACCTAACAATTTTTTATTTTTCATTAGCTTAATTGTATTAACAGATTTACATATTTTTGCTACATTTGTCTTTTCATCTATTATCTTATATGCCATTTCTTTAAATGGTGCTGTAATATTTGCTCCAAATCCTTGTTCGCGAAAAAATTTAAATACTAATTCATCAAAATTTTCGTGTGTTGCAAGTATTTTTTTATAACTATATTTTTCACCGGTTTGTCTAGAAAAACAACGATGTACAAATGGAGACTTACTATATTGTATTGGATTTCCAAATAATGCAAATTTTTTCATTGATTTGTTAACTTTATCTATAAATGTATCCATTAGATATATCTATAATTTTTGTTGGATTAATATTCGTTCCTAAAGTTCCATCTAATATTGGTATGTTATTTTTGAATTGATTAATTAAGTCTATTCTTGTTTTGCATGGAGGGAAACCACTTATATTTGCACTAGTAGTGATTAAAGGTTTTTTGTATAACTCGCATAGTTCCTTTATTACTTTAAATTCAGTTATTCTTATTGCAATAGATTTAAATTTTCCAGTCAATAGTTTTGTTGTACCTTTTTTAACTGGAACTACCCAAGTTATAGAGTAAGGAGCAGAAAAAAGAATAGTTTTTTTTTGATCTTCTGTTATTTTATTTTCATCTATATATGGTTTTAAAAATTCATACCTACTTGATATTAGAATAAATCCTTTTTTCATAGATCTTTTTTTTATTGTAATTAGACTTAAAATTGCTTTTATATTATCCGGATCGCATCCTAAACTAAAGACAGATTCTGTAGGATATGCTATTACTTTACCATTTTTAAGGAATTTTATAAAATTTCTTATTTTTTTTAACATTTTTAGTAAGTTTTAAAGATTTTATATAAATAAAAACAAGAATTTCAATAAAACGTAATTATTTTTACAATAGTTTATTTATTATATTCAATTAGTTCTACTCTTAGAAACTTTCTAATATGATTGATTTTCACAAAGTAAACCAATCTTTCTTAGAAATTAAAAATATAATTGATTGTTTGTTATAAGATATACTGATTTTATTCAATTTTTAATTAGATTAAAAATAAATTTTCATGGTGCTTAATAATTTTTTTAGATATAATTTTATTATATTTGATTTTTACTGAAGAAATAAATATGTTTAAAAAAAATGTTTTACTTTATCCTGATGTAAGACTTAGAATGATTGCTGAACCTGTTCAAATAATTGATGGAAATACAAGAAAAATTATAAATCACATGTTTAACGTTATGTATAAAAAAAATGGAATTGGTCTTGCGGCTACACAAATCAATATTCAAAAAAGAATTATTGTTACAGATATTTCTTCAGTAGGTGCTAAGAAATTAGTATTTATCAATCCAATTATTTTGAAAGCTTATGGAGAAATTTCAATTGAGGAAAGTTGTCTATCTATACCAGGTCGCAGTGCTTACATTTCTAGATCTAAGTATATACAAATTAGTGCTTTTGAATCAAAAGGTAAAAAAATTAAGTTAAAAGCTTCTAACTTACTTTCAATTTGTATTCAACATGAAGTAGATCATCTGAATGGTAAACTTTTCATTGATTATATCTCTAAAATTTATTAGTTACATTCTTGATAAGAACTATAATAAAATAACAAAAAGGTACAGATTAGATTTTTGAAAACTTTAAGAGTAATATTTGCCGGAAATAGTGATTTTTCTTTAGAAAATTTGTCTTTCTTGTTAAAGAACAAGAAAATTTTTAGTGTTGTAGGAATACTGACAAAACAAAGTATTTCTTCCAATAGAAAAAAAAACATATTTACAAATCAAATAAAACTTCTTGCTAACGATAGATCAATTTCGTTTTTTGAATCTAAAGATCTTACAGAAAAAAGATCATTTCAATGGATCGAAGATAAAAAAGCAGATATTATGATAATTTCTTCTTTCGGACTTATCATTCCAAATGATCTATTAAATAAGTTTTTATTCGGTTGTATAAACGTTCATTGTTCACTTTTACCGAAGTGGAGAGGTCCTTCGCCTATTCAATATGCAATTATGAATAATGATAAGATTACTGGAGTAAGTATTATTCAAGTAAGTCCAAAAATTGATTCAGGAGATATAATTTATCAAAAAGTTTGTATAATTAAAAAAAATGATACTACAAAAACATTAACAGAAAGATTAAAATCAATTAGCTCAATTGCAATTTTAAAAGCGATAAATTTAATTTTTAACAAAAAAAGATCATTTAAAAAACAAGATGAATCTCTTAGTTCTTATACAAGAAAAATTAAAAAAATTGATGCTAAAATTAATTGGATGCTTCCTGCTTGTGAAATAGAAAGACGTACTAGAGCTTTTAATCCTTGGCCAGTAAGCTTTTTTGTTTTTAAAAATAAAAATATTAGAATATTCGAATCGTTGGTGATAAAAAAATCGACATCTCTTAGTCCTGGTACAATATTTTCAGTAACAAAGGATGGATTAGATATAGTTACTTCAAAAAACGTTTTAAGAATTGTTAAATTACAGTTTCCTGGAAGGAAAATTTTATATTTTAAAGAATTCTTAAATTCAAATAAGAAATTTTTCTATTCTGGAGAAAAATTACTTTTTTAATATATTTACATTATAATAAGAGTCTAAATTATTTAAATAATAATATTTTATAGGTTTTAACTTTCTACAACTTAATTCGTATTAATTATGTCTAATTTATAATATTATTAATTGATATCAAAAAATATTTTTAATATTTTAAAAATTCTTTTTAATTTTAAATGTCTAATTTTTCCATTTATCATGAAAAACTGTTTTTGTACATTAATAAATAAAAATTTTCAAGTTTTGAAAAAATCATAAATAATGAAAGTAATTATTGTAGGAGCTGGAAAAATTGGATTAATTCTTGCAGATATACTAATAAGTCAAAAAAATGATGTTACTGCTATAGATTTAAATAATAAACGTTTATGTTATTTGCAAGATAAATTAGACATGAAAGTGATCAATGGAAATGGATCGTATCCAAGCGTATTAAGAAATGCTGGAGCAAAAGATTCAAATACATTATTTGCTGTTACAAACTCAGATGAAATAAATATTATAACTTGTCAGATTGCACATTCTTTATTTAATATTCCTAATAAAATAGCTAGACTTAAAGCTTCTGAGTACATTAATGAGTCTAGAAATCTTTTCAATTCTAAAAACATACCTATCGATTATATTTTGTTGCCAGAAAAACTAATTGTTGATTATATTTGTAAACTTATTAAATATCCAGGATCGTTACAAGTAGTAGATTTTGCAGATGATGAAATAAGTATTGTTACGTTAAAAATTCATTGTGAAAATTCACTGATTGGAACTTCTATTTTAAGAATAAATAGTTATTTGATTTCACTAAATGTTCGTATCATTCTAATTTATAGAGAAGGGAAAATTATATTTCCAACTGAATCTACAATTATTTTCTCTGGTGACGAAGTTTCTTTTATTTCAAGAAAGAAAGATATTCAACATATTATAGTAAAATTACAAAATTTCAGGAAACAATATAAAAAAATCATGATTGTTGGAGGAGGAGATATAGGTGTTGGACTAGCAAAAAAACTAGAAGGATTTTACATAATAAAATTAGTAGAACGTTCTAAAAAAAGAGCTAATAAACTATCAGAAATTCTGTATAGAACTGTTGTACTTCACGGAGATACTTCTGATATAGAATTCTTAAACGAAGAAAAGATTTCTCAGATAGATATGTTTATATCTGTCACTAACGAAGATGAATCAAATATAATGTACGCTATGCTAGCAAAAAAAATGGGAGCCAAAAATGTTGTAGCAATAGTGAATCATTCTGTTTATATGGAAATTTTAAAAGATGAAGAAATAGATATAATTGTTTCTCCTAAACTTATTACAGTCTCTACATTTCTAAGTTTTTTTAAGAAAACTGGACTTGTTAATACTTTTTCTTTAAGAGAGAACATGATTGATATTATAGAGGTAATCGTAAAAAAAACTATGAATTCAAAACTAATTGGAAAAAAGATTTCTGAAATAAACCTTCCAAGATATATAGAGATCATAGCTGTTCTTAGCAAGAAATCTGTTATTTTATATGCAAACGAAAAAATTATTTCTGAGAACGATCATATAATTCTTTTAATAAAGAAAGAAAGTCAAGAAATTCAATTAGAAGAAATTATCAGTGAATACTTATGATCTACCTAGAATTTCTATATATGCCATTTGTGCATTATCTCCAATTCTAAATCCGCACTTTATAATTCTTGTATATCCACCAGAACAATTCTTTGAAAATCTGTTACCAATATTATTAAATAATTTTGAAATCATTATTTTACTTTTTATTTTTTTAAAAACTCTTCTTCTGTTTGTCAAATTATCTTTCTTGGAAAGAGTGATAATTGGTTCTACAAAATTTTTAAGTTCTTTTGCTTTTGGTAAAGTTGTTTTAATAATTTCATAATTAAACAAAGAAACTGCCATATTACGAAACATTAAAATTCTATGACTATTTTTTCTATTTAATTTTCTACCTATTTTTTTATGACGCATTATTTTCCTTTACAAGATTTTTTCTAGATCTTTAGGCGGCCAATTTTTTATTTTTGTGCCAAGAGATAATCCTTTCGAGGCTAAAACATCTTTAATTTCTGTAAGAGACTTTTTGCCTAAATTTGGAGTTTTTAGTAATTCTACTTCAGTTCTCTGTACAAGATCCCCTATATAGTGTATAGATTCAGCTTTGAGACAATTTGCTGAACGAACAGTTAGCTCTAAATCATCCACTGATGATAACAATATAGGATCAAACTCTGGTTTTTCTTCTTTAATTTCTTTTTTTTCTGTGTCTCTTAAGCATACAAACGACTCTAACTGTTCTATTAAAATAGACGCAGCTTTATGTATTGCCTCTTCTGGGTTAATAGTACCATTTGTCTCTATTTCTATAATCAATTTATCTAAGTCGGTTCTTTTTTCTACTCTAGTGGCTTCAACATTATATGCAATTCTTTCTATTGGACTATAACATGCATCGATTAATAATCGTCCAACTTGTCTAACATCTTCAGAATTAATTCTACTAGAAGCTGGAGAATATCCTCTTCCTTTCTGTACCCTTATCTTCATACTAATGTCAGATTTTTCACATGTAAGATTACAAATTACATGTTCTGGATAAACAATTTCAACATCTTCTCTAGACTCTATATCTGAAGCAGTTACTGGACCTATTCCAGACTTCTTCAAAGTTAGTATAGTTTCGTCTTTTCCATTAAGCCTAACTGATAATTCCTTTAAATTTAAAATTATCTCTATTATATCCTCTTTTACACCATCTTTTGTACTATACTCATGAAGTATTCCTTCTATTTCTACATCAGTCACAGCGTATCCTGGCATTGATGACAGAAGAACTCTACGTAATGCATTTCCCAAAGTGTGACCAAATCCTCTTTCTAAAGGTTCTAATGTTATTTTAGCATGATTTTGCGCAATTTGTTTGATATTAACTAGACGAGGTTTAAGAAATTCTCTTTTAAAATCCATTATGTTTCCTATATGTTCAAAAATTTATTTTATAATGTTTATTTCGAAAACAATTCTATTATTAAGCTCTCATTAATATCTCTAGGACAATCAGATCTTTCTGGAAAATTTATTATTTTACCTTCCATTTTATACACGTCAGTTTCTAACCATTTAGGAAATTCTCTTTGTTTTGAAAGTTCTAAAGCTGCTTTAATTCTGACTTGATTTTTGGATTTATTTCTAATTGCTATTATAGAATTTGGGAATACTTTATAAGAAGCAATATTTACAATTTTATTATTAACCAAAACTGATTTATGACTAATCAATTGTCTAGATTCAGCTCGTGTAGCTCCAAATCCTAATCTATACACAACATTATCTAGACGTCTTTCAAGTAAAATTAATAAGTTTTCTCCAGTATTTCCTTTAGATTTACACGCATTTTCATAATATCTTTTAAATTGTTTTTCTAATATGCCATAAATCCTTCTAACTTTTTGTTTTTCACGAAGTTGTAAACCATAATCTGACAAACGAGATTTTTTCGTACCATGTTGACCAGGTGAATTTTCTAATTTACATTTTGTAGATATTGATCTAACTCCGGTTTTTAGAAATAAATCTGTTCCTTCACGACGAACTAATTTTAGTTTTGGTCCTAAGTATCTAGCCATTATATCTCCAGTTGTTTTATTTGACAATTAAACTCGACGTTTTTTTGGAGGTCTACATCCATTATGAGGAATTGGAGTAACATCTATTATATTAATGATTTTAAACCCTGATGAATAAAGAGCACGAATAGTCGATTCTCTGCCTGGACCAGGCCCTTTTATCATGACTTCTAAATTTTTTACACCATACTTTTTAGCTGATTCTGCGCAATTTTCAGCAGCAACTTGAGCAGAAAATGGAGTAGATTTTCTAGATCCACGAAATCCAGAACAACCAGAAGTCGCCCAACTTAATGTGTTGCCATGACGATCGGTTATTGTGATAATAGTGTTGTTAAAAGAAGCATGAATATGTGCTATGCCGTCTGTGATTTGTCTGTTTTTTTTTTTTATAATTCTATTTATTTTTTTCATAAGAAACTGTCTTTTTATTTTTTACAGGTTTACGAGATCCTTTTCTAGTTCTTGCATTTGTTTTTGTTCGTTGTCCTCTTACAGGAAGAGTGCCAACACGATGACGTATTCCTCTATAACATCCTAAATCTATAAGTCTTTTAATGTCCATTGACACTTTTCTTCTTAAATCACCTTCTATTGTATATTTAGCAATCTCTTTTCTTAGTTTTTCAATACAGTTCCTTGATAGTTCATTAACTTTCTTTTTTGAACATATTCCACTAGAAAAACAAATTGATTTCGCACGACTTATTCCTATTCCATAAATATAAGTTAATGCTACTAAAATATGCTTATGATCAGGTATGTTAATTCCAGCTATACGAGTCATTCTTTCTCCTTGTATAGATTAGTAAATTTTTATCCTTGTCTTTGTTTGTGTTTAGAGTCATTATAACAAACAACTCTTACATAACCATTTCTTTTAACTATTTTGCAATGTTGACATAATCTTCTTACAGAAGCTCTAACTTTCATTTTTCAATAGATACCAAATTTATTATCTTTTAAGATTAGCTTTTTTCATTATAGATTCATATTGACTAGAAATCATAATAGTTTGAACTTGTGAAATCAAATCCATAATAACTATAACAACAATTAATAATGAAGTTCCACCAAAATAAAAAGGAATTTTTATAGTTTCTCTTAGAATTTCTGGAATCAAGCATATAAATGTAATATATATAGAACCAATTATTGTGAGACGATTCATAATCTTACTAATATACTTAGATGTTTTCTCTCCTGGACGTATACCTGGAATAAATGCACCAGATTTTTTTAAATTTTCCGCTGTATCATTTGGATTAAACAAAACATTTGTATAGAAAAAACAAAAAAACACAATTGATATTGAGTATAAAAATATATAAACATACTGCCCTGGTTGTAAAAAATATAAAAAATCACTTAAAATTTTTGATTTTATTCCATTTTTAATAAACCAAGAAGCTATCGTACTAGGAAGCAGTACTATGCTAGAAGCGAAAACTGCTGGTATTACTCCAGACATGTTAATCTTTAAAGGTAAATGTGTATTACAATGTGAAGAATAAATTTTTCTTATATGATGTCTAGTAGCATAATTGACAGTTATTTTTCTTTGGCCCCTTTCAACAAAGGATACAAAGTACGTTATGGAGCATATCAATATAATTATTGATAATATTGTGAAATAACTTAAATTTCCTAATCTTATTTGCTCTACTGAGTATTTAAATGAAGATGGAATTTCAGAAACAATTCCAGTATAAATAATTATTGAAACTCCATTTCCAACTCCTTTTTCACTTATTTTCTCACCTAACCACATAAGAAACATAGTTCCAGTCACCAAACTTATTATAGAAACAAAATAAAATAGAAAATCTAACTTAAAGATTAATTCACGTGTTGCACTAATATTTGCTAAACTTACAGTTATACCGATAGATTGTACAATTGATATGAATAAAGTACCATATCTAGTATATTGATTAATTATTTTTCTACCAGTTTCTCCATCTTTTTTAAGATCAGAAAGTTTTGAACTAATAGTAGTAAGTAACTGTACTATTATAGAAGAAGAAATGTATGGCATAATTCCTAAAGCGAAAATAGACGCTCTACTGAATGATCCTCCAGAAAACATATTAAACATTTCAACAATAGTTCCTTTATGTTGTTCAAGGATTTTTTTTAAAATCTCCGTATTTATTCCAGGTATAGGTATAAATGATCCTAATCTAAAAATAAATATAGAGAATATTAAAAAAACAAATCTTTTCTTAAGTTCTTCTAAACCCTTTTTAGAACTTTGGAAATACATATTCATCTTCTTTTTCATTTCTAGGTTTTTTCCTCAATTTTTCCATTAAAACTTTTAATTTTTTGTAGAACTCCATTAGTCACCTTTATACCACGTATGATAAAAGGTTTATATATACTTCCAGAAAGAAAAATTTTCACATATTTGATTTTTTTATTTATTATATTAGCATTCTTTAAAATACTTATATCAATTTTTTTTGAACGTATGTTGTTAAGATCAGATAACCTAATATCTTTTTTCTTTATAGATGATCTTGATTTGAATCCAAATTTCGGTAAACGCCTATATAAAGGCATCTGTCCTCCCTCAAAACCTCTTCTTATTTTTTTTCCTGACCTAGATAGTTGTCCTTTATGACCACGTCCACAAGTTTTTCCTAAACCTGATCCAACCCCTCTACCTTTTCTTTTTCTTTTTTTTTTAGAACTTCTATCTAGATAGATGTTGTTTAAATATATTTTATTCATTTATTTTCACCATATAAGAAATCTTTTTAACCATGTCACGAACAGATTTTGTATCCTGTAATATCACGGTATGTCCTATATGTTTTAGACCCAAACATACTAAAGTAGATTTATGTTTCGGCAATCTACCTATTTCACTTCTGAACTGTGTTATTTCAATATATTTTTTCATTTTTTATAGTTTATGATTTCTATAATAGATTTGTTTCTTTTCAATGCTATTAATGATGGAGATCTTAATTTCTCTAATGCTTTCATTGTTGCTTTTACAACATTAATAGGATTAGTTGAACCATAAGTCTTTGAAAGTATGTTTCTGATACCAGCAGCTTCTAAAATTGCTCTAATTGTTCCACCAGCAATTATTCCTGTGCCTTCATTAGCAGGCTTTATAAAAACGATAGATTTAGTATGCTTCCCATATGTTGTATGATACAATGTTCTATTGTGTAAAAAAATTGTTTTCATATTCTTCCTGGCTTTGTCCATTGCTTTTTGTATCGCTGATGGTACTTCTCTTGCTTTACCATATCCAAACCCAACCTTTCCATTTCCATTTCCAACTACTGTTATAGCAGTAAAACTGAATATTCTTCCACCTTTTACAGTTTTTGAAACTCTATTAACAGAAACTAATTTTTCTATTATTTCATTCTCATCTTTTTTAATGTTACTCATCTGATCTTTACCTTAGAATTTCAGTCCAGATTTCCTTGCAGATTCTGCTAGAGTTTTAATCCTTCCATGGTATTTAAATCCAGAACGGTCGAAAGAAATTTTTCTGATGCCAATATCAATAGATTTTCTTGCTATTAATGTTCCAATAATTTTTGCGGCTTCTTTGTTTCCAGTATACTTTAGAGATAATTTCATTTTCTTACTTGTAGTCGAAGCACTAACTAAAGTTTTTGAACCATTTAGAATTGTAATTTGTGCATAGATATGTCTGGAAGTTCTATGAACTACAAGACGAGCTCTATTAAGCTTTTCAAATTTTTTTTTAGATCTTAATGATCTTTTTATACGAGATAAATTTTTATTCATAGCTGAAACTATTTCTTCTTTGTTTCTTTGATTTTAACAAATTCGTTAAGATATCTGATTCCTTTTCCTTTGTAAGGTTCTGGTGTTTTATATGATCTTATTTCTGCAGCGATTTGACCTACTCTTTGTTTATTTATTCCTGTTATTAAAATTTCTGTTTGTGAATTACACCTAATTTCTATGTCTGAAGGAATATCATAAAAAATATTATGAGAAAATCCTATTGATAAAATTAATCTTTTTTTTTCAACAAATGACCTATATCCAATTCCTACTAATTGTAATCTTTTTTTAAATCCTGATGTAACACCTTTAATAGAACTTTTTATTAATGAACACATAGTTCCAATTTGCATTTCTGAATAATCGAATTCATTCCTAGATTTTAGAAAAATGTTATTTTTTACTTTTTCTAACAAAATAGAATGATGTATAAAATGAAAAATTTCACCTTTAGGCCCTTTAATTGATATCTTCATATTTCTTATTCTTATAAGAACATTTTCAGGTATTTTGATCACTATTTTTTTTACAGAGTTCTTTTTTTTGGATAAATTACTATGATACATAGCAAATTACTTCTCCTCCTAACCTATTTTTTCTAGCTTTTCTATCTGTCATTACTCCTTGTGAAGTACTTATAATTACTATGCCTAATCCTTCCATAATAAGAGGAATTTGATCTTTCTTTTTGTAGATTCTTAACCCTGGTTTACTAATCCTCTTTATGTTTTCAATAACTCCATTTCCATTAAAGTATTTTAATTGTATTATTATATATGATATATTTTTTTTTTCTCTGTTAATAGAGAAATTTTTGATATATCCTTCTTCTTTTAACACAGAAGATATAGAAACTTTCAGATTACTAAAAGGGACTGATACAAATTCTTTATTTGCTTTTTGAGCGTTCCTTATTCTTGTAATCATATCTGATACTGGATCTTGAATATTCATTGTTTTCCTTAAGCTCTACCAACTAGATTTTCTTAAACCTGGAATTTCTCCTTTCATAGCAAGTTCTCTTAATTTTATTCTACTGAGACCAAATTTTCTTAAAAACCCATTAGAACGACCTGTTATTTTACATCTGTTTCTTAAACGACAAGGGCTTGAATCCCTTGGAAGTTTCTGTAAATTAATCATTGCGTTCCATTTATCTTCTTTTGAAGATCTAATATTAGAAATAATAAATTTTAGTTTTTCTCTTCTAGAAAAAAATTTTTTCACTAATCTTATTCTTTTTTTATTTCTTTCTTGTGTTGATTTCTTTGACATTAACACTCCATAATCTTTATTTACGAAAAGGAAACTTTAAACTTCTTAAAAGAAAAAGACATATTTTGTCATTTAGTGTAGTTGTTATAATAGAAACACATAATCCTCTAATTTTGTCTATTTTGTCATAATCAACTTCTGGAAAAATTATTTGTTCTTTTATACCTATATTATAGTTTCCAGTTCCATCGAAAGATTTTGTGGAAAGTCCACGAAAATCCCTAATTCTTGGTATTGCAATATATATAAGTCTGTCTAAAAAGTCCCACATTCTACTTTTTCTTAAAGTAACCTTACATCCAATTGGATCATTTTGTCTGATTTTAAATCCTGCTATAGATTTCTTTGCTTTTGTAACTTTAGGTTTTTGTCCACTGATTAACATTAAATCAGATATAGCTAGATCAAGAGATCTCTTTTTAAGAGAAGATTCTCCAACTCCAATACTTAAAGTAACTTTTTTTATTTTCGGAACTTGCATTATAGAATTATACTGAAATTTATTCATGATATTATGAGCTATTTCAGTCATATAAAGTTTATGTAAACTCAATGTATTACCTTTAAGATTTATTTATTTTTTCCCCACTTTTTTTAAAAAATCTGATTTTCTTTTTGTTTTCAAATTTAAATCCTATTCTATCAGATTTTCCAGTTTTTTTATTAAAAATAGCAACATTTGAAATATGTATTTTCGATTCTTTTTCTATAATTCCTCCAGGTCTGTTAAAAGTAGGTTCAGGTTTTTGACTTTTTTTAACAATGTTTATTCCTTGTACAATAACTTTATTAGAAATAACATTTATTACTTTCCCTATTTTTCCTTTATCTTTTCCAGTTAATATTATTACATCATCATTTTTTCTGATTTTTTTAGACATAGCAATTTTTTACAAAACCTCTTTTGCCAAAGATATAATTTTAGTAAACTTGTTACTCTTTAATTCTTTTGTAACAGGTCCGAAAATTCTTGTTCCAATTATCTGGTCGTTTGTATCACTTAAAAGTACACATGAGTTATGATCGAACCTAATAATAGAGCCGTCTTTTCTAAAGATCCCTTTTTTTGTTCTAACAACAACTGCTCTAAGTACGTCACCTTTTTTAACTTTGCTTCTTGGTATCGCTTCCTTAACAGCTACTTTTATAACAGTTCCAATCTTTGCATATCTACGCTTAGACCCTCCTAATACTTTTATGCAAATTACTGTACGAGCTCCTGAATTATCAGCGACATTTAATATAGTTCTCTCTTGTATCATAAAAAAAGACCATAAAATTTTACTTAAAATAAAAATTGTTTTTTTTTATTACTTTGACAACTTTCCAATGTTTTTTCTTAGAGATTGGACGAGTCTCTTGTATTTCTATGAAATCTCCTATTTTACATTGATTTTTCTCATCGTGTACAAAAAATTTTTTGTTTCTAAGTATGAATTTTCCATATTTACTATGTTTTTTTAGTTTACTCGTAAGAACGATAACAGATTTTTCCATTTTATCACTAATAACTTTTCCTTGAAAAACTTTTCTTTTTTTCTTCATATGCGTCTGTTCCTTTTAGTAATTTCGGTTTTAATTCTAGCTATTTGACGACGTGTTTTCTTGAACAAAGAAAAATCTTTTTTCTGATTATTAAACCTGTTAATCTTCAAATTAAACATTTTGTTAAATAAAATTATAAGTTCTTCATTTAATTTATATATCTTTTTCAATTCTGTTTCCTCTCATTTAATTTACTTTTTTATATATATTGTTTTAACTGGAAGTTTAGCTGAAGCTAATTTAAACGCTTCAATTGCTAATTCTTCAGATACTCCGTCCATTTCATATAAAATGGATCCTGGTTTTATCAATGCAACCCAATATTCTACATTTCCCTTTCCCTTTCCCATTCTTACTTCGAGAGGTTTTTTAGTAATCGGTTTATCTGGAAATATCCTAATCCAGATCTTTCCTTGTCTATTTATTGCTCTTGTCATAGCTCTTCTAGCAGATTCTATTTGACGAGATGTAATTCTTCCTCGACTTATTGCTTTTAATCCAAAATTCCCAAAATTTATCTTCATATCTATTGATAGTCCCTTATTTCTACCTTTTTGTACTTTAAAAAATTTTGTTTTTTTTGGTTGTAGCATTTATTTGTTCTCCATTTTATTAATATTTTTTCTTACTATTCTTCTGAAGAATCTCTTAGGTGACACTATTTTTTTTCTTGTATATTTTGTATGATCTAATATTTCACCTTTAAATATCCATACTTTAATTCCTACTACTCCGTATGTTGTTTTAGCTTCTGAGCTACTATAATCAATATCTGCACGAAATGTATGAAGAGGTATTCTTCCGTCTTTTTGCCATTCTTTTCTAGCAATATCTGCTCCTCCTAATCTACCGCTAATCTTAATTTTTATACCTTTAGCTCCCATACGAATAGAATTCTGTATTGATCTCTTTATTGCTCTTCTGAAAACAATACGTCTCTCAATTTGAGATGCTATGTTTTCAGCCACTAATTTAGCACTCAATTCTGGTTTTCTTAACTCTGATATGTTAACCTGTGCAGGAACTCCAGAAATTATCATAATTTGTTTTTTTAAATTTTCAATTTCTTCTCCTTTTTTTCCTATTATTATTCCAGGACGTGAAGTATATATTGTAACTTTAATACTTTTTGTTGGTCTCTCTATAAAGAGATGAGAAACTGAAGCTTTAAATAACTTTTTTTCTAAAAATTTTCTTATCTTAAAATCATTATAAAGATTATTTGAAAACTCCTTTTTGTTTGCATACCAAGAGGAATTCCAATCTCTTATAATTCCAAGTCTAATTCCGTTCGGATTTACTTTTTGCCCCATTTTTATCTCCAAAAATATTAGTCTGAAATAACCAAAGTAATATGACTTGTCCTTTTAAGAATGTTATCAGCATGACCTTTTGCTCTTGGAATAATTCTTTTAAAACGAGATCCTTCATCAACAAAAATACTATAAACTTTTAATTTTTCGGATTTCATTTTATTGTTATGTTTTGCATTTGCAACTGCTGAATTTAGAAGTTTCTTAATTAGTCTAGCAGATTTTTTATTAGAATTTTCAAGAATATTATTTGCTTCATAAACACTTTTATTTCGAATTAAGTTGGCTACCAGTCTAATTTTTTGAGCAGAAGATTTTGCATACTTATATTTTGCTATAGCTTTCAACGATCTCTCCTAGAATGTTTATTTTATACTTTTTTAACTTTTTTGTCTGCAGAATGTCCTCGAAAATTTCTTGTTGGAGAAAATTCACCTAGCTTATGTCCAACCATTTCTTCAGTTATATAAACTGGAATATGTTGTTTTCCATTATGTACAGAAACAGTTAGTCCGATCATTTCTGGAAAAATAGTTGATCTTCTAGACCAAGTTTTTATAACAGTTTTCCTATTTTTACGAACTACTTTTTCCACTTTTTTAATAAGATGAAAATCGACAAAAGGACCTTTTTTTATAGAGCGTGGCATAATTTCACCTTTTATTTTTTTGTCATACGATGAATAATATATTTTTCTGTTCTTTTATTTCTTCTAGTCTTTTTACCTTTAGTTTTTTTACCCCATGGACTGACTGGATGTTTTCCAAAATTTTTTCCTTCACCACCTCCATGAGGGTGATCAACTGGATTCATTGCTGTTCCTCGTACGGTTGGACGAATTCCTATCCATCTTTTTGATCCAGCTTTTCCGAACGATCTCAGCATATGTTCCTTATTTCCTATTTCTCCTATTGTTGCATTACATCTATGAAATATTTTTCTTATTTCTCCTGATTTTAAGCGCACAGTTACATAAAATTTATCTTTAGATAAAACCTGCGCGTAAGATCCTGCAGATCTAGCTATTTGACCACCTTTTCCAGGCTTTAACTCTATATTATGTATGTTAGATCCTACAGGAATTCTATTGATGCTTGTTGTATTTCCTACTTTTATGGGAACTTCAGGTCCAGACTGAATTTTATCTCCTACATTCAAAAGGTTAGGTTCCAGAATATATCTCCTTTCTCCATCTTTATACAAGACAAGAGCGATATTTGAAGAACGATTTGGATCATATTCTATTCTTTGTATAGTTCCTATGATGTTAACTTTATTTCTTTTGAAATCTATCAAACGATACTTTCTTTTATGTTCTCCTCCAACATGTCTAACTGTAATTTTACCGCTATTATTCCTCCCTCCTCTTTTTTTATGATTTTTAGTTAATAAACTATATGGTCTACCATTATATAATTTATTATTTTTGACCTTTACCATATGTCTCCTTCCTGGAGATGTAGGCTTACATTTGATTACAGTCATTTCATCTCTCTTATTTCAGTGTTATTGGATTTTTTCTATAAAATCTAAATTTTGATTTTTTTCTAAAGTTATATATGCCTTTTTATAAGTTCTTTTTCTAAAGAGTTTTTTATTTACATGTTTTCTATTTTTTTTTCTTATAACAAGAGTATTAACAGATTTGACTTTAACAGAAAAAAAGTTAATAATTGCCCGTTTAATCTCAATTTTATTAGAATTCTTAGAAACTTTCATAGAAAATGTATTTTCTTTCATCAAAGAAGACGATTTTTCAGAAATATGAAACGAGTTTAACACATTGAATAATTTATCTTTTTGAATCACGATAATCTCTCTTCTATCTTTTTAATGGATTTAATTGTTAAAATTGTATTTTCGAATTGAATCAATTTTACAGGGTTTATACAATCTATATTGTATACCTTTATTTCGTTTAAATTTCTGGAAGCTAGAAATATATTCCTATCAATATTTTCACAAATTACAATTGTTCTTTTCTTAGAAAACATTCTTATAGTTTTTAAGAAAATTTTTGTTTTTGGACTATCTATAAAAATTTCTGATAGCAGAATTATCCTATTTTCTCTGATCAATTCTGATAAAATAACTCTCATAGCAACACGGTACATTTTTCTATTTATTTTTTGTTTATATTTTTTCGGTTTTGCTGCAAAAGTTACTCCTCCAGATCTCCATATAGGACTTCTCTTAGATCCAGCTCTAGCATTTCCAGTTCCTTTTTGTTTCCATGGTTTTTTTTTGGATCCAGAAACTTCTGATCTGTTCTTTTGAGATTTATTTCCAGTTCTAGATGAGTTTCTATAAAAAACTACTAATTGGTGAACAATAGAATTATTAAATTTTCTCTTAAAAATATCATCAGAAACATTTACTTCTTCTTTTGTATCTTGTGTACATAATTTCATTCTATGATCCTTTTTTTATAGATCTGTTTATTAAAACTACACTATTTTTTCTTCCTGGTACTGATCCTTTTACTAACAAAATATTTTTTTCTGAATCAATATGAATTATTTTTAAATTTTGTATTGTTACACGATTATTTCCCATTCTTCCTGCCATTTTTTTTCCCTTGAATACTTTTCCAGGAGTTTGATTTTGTCCAATTGATCCTGGAGCTCTATGAGACAGAGAGTTACCATGAGAACTATCTTGAGATCGAAAATTCCAACGTTTTATAGTACCGGAAAAACCTTTTCCTTTTGATATACCTGTAATATCAACTACTTTTACATTTTTTAAATTTGAAATTCTTATCTTTTCTCCAATTGAATAGACTTTATTTTCCTTAGTTTTAAATTCTCGAACAATTTTTCCTACTTTTAATCCAAATTTAGAAAAATATCCTATTTCTGATTTTTTTATATACTTGGTTTTTTTTTCTTCTACAGAAACTTGAATTACTTTACAATTCTTATCAGAAATATTCTTTATATAAATTATTTGATTATCATGCAATCTTATAACAGTAACTGGAATAGAAATTCCGTTCTTGTCAAAAATTCTTGTCATACCTATTTTTTTTCCAATCATTCCAATCATTTTCTATCCTAAACTAATTTGAACATCTACACCAGATGCTAAATCTAAATGCATTAAAGCATCTACCGTTTTTTCAGTTGGTTCAACTATATCAATAAGTCTTTTGTGAGTTCTGATTTCATACTGATCTCTAGCATCTTTATTTACATGAGGAGAAATCAATACCGTAAATCTTTCTTTTTTAGTTGGAAGAGGTATTGGTCCTTTTACTCTGGCTCCAGTTTTTTTAGCGGTTTTTACTATTTCTATAGTAGATTGATCAATTAATCTATGATCAAATGCCTTTAATCGTATTCTAATTCTCTGATTTTTTTGCATATATTTCTCCAAATCACTCTTGTATAAATTTTTTATATTTTTTTAAAAATAAAATAATAATTATTTTAAAATTTACTTATAATATTAGTTTTACATCATTTCTATATCTTAAGTAAAATAAAAAGAATATTTGAAACAAATCCATCAAATGAGATATAACTGAATCATTTTCTCAAAGTAATTTTAATACAAATCAAAAAAAATTTGATGTTTTTTTTACAAAAGTGAATAGTGAAATAACTTTTAAGAAATAATCTTTGTTACTATTCCTGCACCGACTGTTTTTCCTCCTTCTCTAATTGCAAATCTTAATCCTTCATCCATAGCTATTGGAGCAATTAAAGATACGTTCATACTAATATTGTCACCAGGCATAACCATTTCAGTTTTATTAGGTAGTTCAATTGTTCCTGTTATGTCAGTTGTTCTGAAGTAAAACTGAGGTTTATATCCTTTGAAAAAAGGAGTGTGTCTTCCTCCCTCATCTTTTGTTAGAATATATACTTCAGATTTAAATTTTGTATGAGGATTTATTGATCCAGGTTTTGCTAAAATTTGTCCTCTTTCTACGTCTTCTCTTTTTATACCTCTCAACAAAACTCCTACATTTTCTCCAGCTCTTCCTTCGTCTAATAGTTTACGAAACATTTCTACTCCAGTACAAATTGTTTTTTTTGTTTCTCTAATTCCTATTATTTCGACTTCTTCTCCTATTTTTACTATACCTCTTTCAATTCTTCCAGTTACAACTGTGCCTCTTCCAGATATAGAAAACACATCTTCTATAGGTAGAAGGAAAGGTTGATCAATCATTCTCTTTGGATCTGGAATATATTGATCTAATTTTTCTGTTAATTCTATTATTTTATCTTCCCATTTTTTGATACTTTCTAATGCCTTTAGAGCAGATCCTTTAATTATTGGAGTTTTATCTCCAGGAAATTCATATTGGGACAATAGTTCTCGAATTTCCATTTCTACAAGTTCTAATAATTCTTTGTCATCTACCATATCACATTTATTTAAGAATACTACAATATATGGAACACCAACCTGTCTAGCCAATAGAATGTGTTCTCTAGTCTGTGGCATTGGACCGTCTGTCGCGTCAACTACAAGTATAGCTCCATCCATTTGAGCTGCGCCTGTAATCATATTTTTAACATAGTCTGCATGTCCTGGACAATCTACATGTGCATAATGTCTCTTTTCAGTATCGTATTCTACATGAGATGCAGAAATGGTTATTCCTCTGGCTTTTTCTTCAGGTGCATTATCAATTTGATCAAATGCGTAAGAGTTTCCGCCAAATTTTTTTGAGAGAACAGTGGTTATAGCAGATGTTAAAGTTGTTTTACCATGATCTACATGACCAATTGTCCCAACATTTATATGAGTTTTTAAACGTTCAAATTTCTTTTTAGACATAATAAATTCCTTCAAATCACATTTTCTAAAAATTAATAAATTATTTTTAATTATTTTTTAAATTTCTTTTCTATTATTTTGTTAACCAAATTTTTTGGAACCTCTTTATATTTATAAAATTCCATTGAATAAGAAGCACGACCTTGTGTATAAGATCTTAAATCAGTCGCATATCCAAACATTTCTGACAACGGAACAATCGCTTTTATTTTTTTTACTAAATTTACTTCTTCTATACCTTCTATTGTTCCTCTTCTTCTGTTCAGATCTCCTATTACTTCTCCCATATATGAATCAGGAGTTTCTATCTCAATTTTCATAAAAGGTTCTAATAAAGTTGGATTAGCTTTCATAAATCCTTCCTTGAAAGCTAAAGAAGCTGCTATCTTAAATGCTATTTCAGAAGAGTCTACTTCATGATATGATCCATCATATAAAGATACTTTTACATTAGTTACAGGGTAACCTGCTAATACTCCATTTTTCATTTGATCTTTGATTCCATTATTTATCGATGGTATATATTCTTTTGGAATAACACCGCCGACAATTTTATTGTGAAACTCGTAATCTTTTTTATCATCTATTAATGGTTCTATCTTTATCCATACATGTCCAAACTGACCTCTTCCTCCAGATTGACGGATAAACTTACCTTCTTGATTAACAGAGTTTTTTATAGTTTCTCTATATGCAACCTGAGGTTTACCTATGTTCGCTTGTACATTGAATTCACGATTCATTCTATCAACAAGTATTTCTAGATGTAATTCTCCCATTCCTGCAATAATAGTTTGACCTGATTCTTCATCACATAGTACTGAAAATGAAGGATCTTCTTGAGTTAGTTTATTAAGTGCTACACTCATCTTTTCTTGATCTACTTTTGTTTTTGGTTCAATTGCTATTGAAATAACAGGTTTAGGGAAGTCAATTTTTTCTAGTATAATTGGATTTTCTAAAGAACATAACGTATCACCTGTAGTAACACTTTTCAAACCAACAGCTGCTGCTATATCTCCAGATCTAACAGTAGAAATTTCTTCTCGTTTGTTTGCATGCATTTGAACAATTCTTCCAAATCTTTCTTTTTTGTTTTTAACTGCGTTTAATACTGTATCTCCAGATTTTAGTAAACCAGAATACACACGAAAAAAAGCTAAATTTCCGACAAAAGGATCTGTAGATATTTTAAATACTAAAGCGGAAAATAATTTTTTATTATTTTTTTTTGGTTTTGTTTTTTTAATACATTTAGATAAATTTTTATAAAAAAATGAGTCTTCTGGTGATGGAAGATATTCTACAATTGCATCTAATAATGGTTGAATTCCTTTGTTTTTAAAAGCTGAACCACAAGTTATCAAGATAATTTCATTGTTTATAACTCTTTTTCTTAATTCATTTTTTATTTCTTTTTCAGAAATTTTTTCTTCATTAAGAAACTTTTCTGTTAGTATATCTGACTTTTCTACAGCAGCTTCAATAAGTTTATTTCTCCATTTTTTTACCATAGATATCATTGTTTTAGGAATTTCTTTTAAAGAAAATTTTGTTCCATCATCTCCTTTTGTCCAGTAAATAGCATTCATTTTGATTAAATCTACTACTCCAGAAAATGATTCTTCTGATCCTATTGGTAATTGAATTGGAATAGGTTTAGTGAACAATCTTTCTTTCATTTGTTTAATTACTCGAAAGAAGTTTGATCCAGTTCTATCCATTTTATTTATGAATGCTATTCTAGGAACTTTGTATTTATTAGCTTGACGCCATACAGTTTCAGATTGTGGTTGTACTCCTCCTACAGCACAATAAATCATAATTACTCCATCTAGTACTCTCATTGATCTTTCTACTTCTATTGTGAAGTCAACATGTCCTGGTGTGTCAATTATGTTAATTCTATGTTTTTCAAATTGATTATTTATTCCTGACCAGAATGTTGTTGTTGCTGCTGATGTTATTGTTATACCACGTTCTTGCTCTTGCTCCATCCAATCCATTGTTGCTGTACCATCGTGTACTTCTCCTAACTTATGACTAATTCCTGTGTAAAATAATATTCTTTCTGTAGTAGTAGTTTTACCAGCATCTATATGTGCACTGATTCCTATATTTCTATATTGTTTTGTAGAAATTTTGCTATTCATAATATTATATTTTCATTAAAAAAAATTTAATTTTACCATCTGTAATGAGAAAATGCTTTATTTGCTTCAGCAATTTTATGCACATTCTCTTTTTTTCTAACTGCCATTCCTTTATTATCATATGATTCATTCAATTCGTTAGCTAATCTTATTGACATAGATTTGTCTTTTCTTTTTCTAGCAGACTCAATTATCCATCTCATTGCTAATGTATTACTTCTAGATGATCTTATTTCAACTGGAACCTGATATGTTGATCCACCTACCCTACGTGATTTTACTTCTACTATTGGTTTTACATTGTCTAAAGCTTTTTCAAAAACTTTGAGATGAATTTTCTTTCTTTTTTTTGATACGATATTAAGTGCGTCATAGACTATAGAAGCGGCAATAGATTTTTTGCCATGCACCATTACCATATTTATAAACTTTGCTAAAATTTCTGATCCAAATTTATGATCAGGAGAAATTTTTCTACGACTAATTATTTTTTTTCTAGACATCTAATATCCTGTTTAATAAAATATTAAAGTTTCAAGTTAGACTTTTTTCATTTTCGTTCCATATTTAGAACGAGAATTTTTTCTGCCTTTTACTCCAGTACAATCTAATGCTCCTCGAACTGTATGATATCTAACTCCTGGTAAGTCTTTTACTCTTCCTCCACGAATTAAAACTACTGAGTGTTCTTGTAGATCATGTCCTTCACCACCGATATAAGATGCAACTTCATATCCGTTTGTTAATCTAACTCTACAAACTTTTCTTAAAGCTGAATTTGGTTTTTTAGGAGTAGTAGTGTAAACTCTAGTGCAAACACCTCTTTTTTGAGGACATGAATTAAGGGCTGGTACATCACTTTTAAATTTTTTTGAACTTCTTGGTTTTCTAACTAATTGGTTGATCGTCGGCATTTTTTCTCCAAGACTTTTAAAATTTTAAATATGTACTTATAGTTTAATTAAATATATAAGTAATTTATTACCAAACAAAATATTTTTCATTTTCTTCAGTTAATTTCACAAATCCTCTATAAGAAATTTGAAGAATTTCTGAAGAAATCCTTAATCTTCTTTTTTTTACATCTTCTTTTATTGCAAAGATCATTATATCTTTTTTCGATAAAAAATAACCAAACCTTTTATAAGTTGGATTTTCGAAATTTCCAATGAATACTCCGTCTTGGATTAATAAAACTTTATCTTTTTTTTGCAAAAAATTTTTAAATGAACATGAATCAAAATAGTAAGGAAACGTAAAAATAATATGTAACATGTTTTGTAAATTAAATATTTAAAGTTAAATTATATTTAGATATAATTTTTCTTATCTTTGAAGAAGATTTTATCATTACAGGAAATAAAAATTTTAAATCGAATCTTTTATTATTCTTTAAGTCTTCTTCGCATACATAAAATAGTTTTATTCCATAAAACAATAACATTTCATATAGTTTCTTTCTATTAGTTTCAAAAGATGAAAGTTTTCTATCATTGTTTTTTAAAACTTGTAACACTCCTTTTGATATAAAAAATACACCAATTTCTGTTCCAACCATAGAAAAAGCTAGAATAATATCAATGTACTCTAAAGATTTATTATGAAAATATGAATTTCCAATTATGAAGGCTAATTTTTTCATTTTAAAATTTCATAACTCTATCACAGCTAAATATTGATTCAACTAGACTTATTAAAGTGCTTAAAACAAAAAATTCTTCTAAGTTAGAAGATTCATAATTATTTCTATCAACATTTTCTGAATGAATAATATTATTTTCTAAAGCAGAAGAAACACAAACTTCTAACTTACATTTAGATTTTTTTGATAAAGTTTTCCACCTTTCTACTAAGTTATTTTTACTTTTTTTGAAAAAAAATTTTTTGTTACTATTCTGAGATCCATTTTTGTAAAAAAAGACACTCTTGAGTATATGATGTTCATTTACTAAAGCTTCTGAAAATTTTAAAGCAACCTCATTTTTTAAAAAACTTGTTATTATTATACAATATTTCAAACGATTGCTTGTATTAATTTCTTTTTTCATACTTAAAAATTTTTATCGTTGAATTCTATCAAATTTAATATATTTTTTAAACAAATTTTAAAATTTTCAAGATTTTCTACTTATGTTTAACAGATTCTAAATTAATTTTCATAGAAATTTAAAATGTTTTTGTAAAGTAACAATGGTACTTTTGCCCAGAGGCGGAATTGAACCGCCGACACGAGGATTTTCAGTCCTCTGCTCTACCGACTGAGCTATCTAGGCACTAACTTATTAATAACTTATTATAATTTAAACGTCAATTCAATTTTAAAAATTTTTGTTTTTATCTGTAAAAATAAAGTTTTTTTCCTTTATAAATTTTTCTACAGTATCTACTAGAGATTTAGTATAGAAATCAATCTCTATATTGAAACTACTATTTGTATTTTTTTTCATAATTGTTGTCCTTCTAATTGTTTCAGGAATTAAATAAACAAAAAAACAATTTTCATATATTTTACCAACTGTAAGACTAATTCCGTCTATTCCTATAAATCCCTTATAAAAAATATACTTCATATACACATTATTTTGTAATAAAAAACAAATACTATTATCATTTTTGATTTTTGTTTTTTTCATTTTAGCAATTGTAGAAATATGTCCAGACATTATATGTCCACCTATTTCTGAACTACTTTTCATGGACCTTTCTAAATTTAGAAATTCTCCTTGTTTTAACTCTTTTAAATTTGTTAGTTTTAGAGTTTCTCGAATAACTTCAAAGCTTACTTTTTGATTATCTATTTTTGTAACAGATAAACAGCATCCGTTACAAGAAACTGAGTATCCGCATTCTAAATCTTTTGTAAGTTTTTTTGGAAATTCTACAGTCAATTCTCGAAAACTATTCATATTTTTTATCTTTAAAACTTTGCCAATTCCGTCAACTATACCGGTAAACATCATGTCCTCTTATATAATTGCATTTAAATGAACTAATGAATTTTACTTTAAATATTTTATAATAAATATTAATTTCAATAGTATATTATGTAATACTTTATTTTAAGTATTTATAAATTTTTTAATATGATCTGATTTTAGAAATTTCTATTTGTATATTATTGAATAAATTTAACTATTTTAGAATTCGATAATAGAATACAAGTAATCTGTGTATCAATTTAAGTTTATATGAGTTTTAAAGTATTACTTTAGTTTTTTATACGTCCGTAACTCAATCTGGTAGAGTATCACTATGACATGGTGAAAGTTGGTGGTTCAAATCCACTCGGACGTATTTACGATTTTGTTACTTTAAATATTTCGACATAAAACTTTTATAAAATAAATTTAAGTAATTTCTTAAAACTTATTCTAAAAACGGATAAACTGGAAAAGTAAACAATGAGTCCAACAGTTATAGTTATAGGTATTTCAAAAATCTCTTTTCTAAGAGAAGAACAAAAAATTATTTCTAAGACATTCTTCTTAAGAAAAGACATAGTTATATACATAAAAAATGAAGAAAAAATCACTTTAAATACAAATATACAAAAATTTAAAGATAATTTTAATATTTTTTCTTTTTTTAACTTACAAAATAGCAGCAAAGTACGTAAATAAGAAGAAATAATAATTGAAAGAATTAATCCTATATACTGAAACTTTTGAATGAAATAGTAATTCATTATCTGAGAAATAATAGTAATAAATATTAATAATCTTATTGAGTCTTTAATTTTATTTTTCAAATGAAGCACAAAGTTTAATGATTTTGTAAGAACGAAGCTTATAATTCCAATTGAATACAAAATCAAAGATTTTTCTATCATTTTCATATCATGATTATTGAAGCTTCTATATTCAAATAGAAATGATATTATTTGCTCGGATAAGCATATAAATATAACAGTACATGGAAGAGAAAATAAAAAACACAATTTTACACCATGAAAGATAAAACTTTCAGACTTACAGTAATTTTTATTTGTTAAATTAATATCTATTTTGGATTTAAAAAATATATTTAATAAAATGTTCAGTATACCTGTCGGTATCTCTGTTATTCTACTAGAATAATAAATCCAAGATACGGATCCATTTTCTAGAAATGATATTAAAATAATGTTAGCATAAGAAGACAATTGATTAATGATTGATTCAGCTGTTGTGAATTTCATTATTTTTAGAATCTTATGTATTCCATCATGTTTAAATGAAATTATAGGGAATGTGGTCATATTGATCTTTTTAAGATAAAAGATTTGAAATAAAATCTGAGCGAGTCCTCCTAATATAACCCCAACACCTATAGAAATAATTTTTTTGTTTAAATGGTTTGAAATGAACATTATTGAAAATACTATACTAAGATTCAATATTATTGGAATCAAGTAAGATATAAAAAACTTATTCCAAGTATTTAGTATAATATTGTTTAAAGAAGAAAATGATGAAATTAGTATATAAGGAGATATTAATTTCAGTAAAAAAACTGTGAGTTTGAATTTTTCAATTTTTCCAATAAATCCAGGAACAACAAATTTAACGATAATTTCAGGTATTAATAATATTATAATGAATAAAATAGCTGAAATGATTAATATTATTCCGTACATCATGGATATAAAATTTCTAGTGAACTTATTGTCTTTTGAAGATTTGTAATCTAATATTGTTAAGTAAAAAGCTTGACAAAATATTTCTTCAATTAATATATTTTTGAAAATGTTTATAATTCTAAAAGAGATTAGAACAGAATCTGTTGAAAACCCAACTCCAAAATATCTTGCTATTGTTATATCTCTTATTAAACCAGATATCTTAGACAAGATAATTGTGAAAACAATAAAAATATAAGATTTAATTGAATTCATTCCGAAAAAAAATCGAGATTATCTTCTTAAAATAAAGAAGAGTTCTTATTTTAACATATTAAAAATTAAGTATAAAAATTTAAATAATTTTAACAAATTAAAAAATGTCTGATAATATTTAAAATTCTGGTGAGATGTCCGAGAGGATTAAGGAGCATGATTGGAAATCATGTATACATGAAATCCGTGTATCAAGGGTTCGAATCCCTTTCTCACCGAATTTATAAAAATTTTATTCAAAATGTCATAAAATTTCTAATCTAAATAGTTGTTATATAATCAGTTTAGATTTGTTTATAATTAAATAAAATAATATAAATTTTGGTATTAAATTTTTATGTTATTTTCTAAAGTATCTTTAAGAACTAAAAAAACAATTTTATATTTCTATGTTGTTATTAATTTTTAAGTAAAATTTCAAAATCTAGAATAATAGTTCTTAACTTATGGTTTTCTACCTATTGTAACTCTTTCTTTTTCACCATAATCTAGAAATGATTCAACATTTTTATAATTAAAATCGCAAAATAACTTTCTAACACTTTTACCTTGATTATATCCATGTTCTAATACTAACCATCCATTATTAAATAATTGTTTACAAGATTTTTTAATAATAATTCTTATATCATTTAATCCAGAACTAGAAGATACCAAAGAATGTTTTGGTTCAAATTTTGAATATTCTTTAATATTTGGATAATTTTTACATATATATGGAGGATTACTAACAATAAGATGAAACCTATATTTGTTAATTGATTTAAACCAATTACTTTTCATGAATCTTACATTCTTTATTTTTAATCTTCTTGCATTAAGTTTTGCTATTTTTATTATAGAATTCTTTCTATCTATGCCTAATACTTTGGAATTTTTTCTTTCTTTTGCAATTGAGATAGCTATTGCTCCTGTTCCAGTTCCTAAATCTAGAACTTTATTTATAAAAGAATCTTTTAATAAGTTTAAAGATATTTCTACAAGACGTTCTGTATCTGATCTTGGAATAAAAGTCTCATTTGAAATAATAAAATTAGAAGACCAAAATTCCTTTCTCCCTATTAATAAATAGATTGGTTTTCCATTTTTTCTTTCAATTAGCATTTTATTTAAAATTTTTTTTTTTCAGTTTTTCTTCCTGAAATGTTATGATATGTGCATATGATTTATTTATTACATTTTTAAGTAAAATTAGAGATTCCATAAATGGATCTTCAGAATCACATAAATAATTCTCTGCTTTTTTTATCCATTGGTAATACCTCATTAGCATTATTCTCCAAATAGTGAAGATATTTTTTCATCACGATATCTTTTCAAGATTGGATCAATTAACATATCTAAATTTCCATTCATTATTTCTGATAATTTGTAAAGTGTTAAATTAATTCTATGATCAGTGATTCTATTCTTATGAAAATTATATGTTCTTATTCTGTCAGATCTTTCACCAGATCCAAAAAGTATTTTCTTTTCTAAAGAATGTTTTTTTTGATTTTTCTTCTCTTCAAGAGATTTAATTCTTGCTAATAAAACTGATAATGCTTTTGACTTATTTTTATGTTGCGATCTTTCATCTTGACATTCAACTACAATTTTTGTTGGTATGTGTGTAATTCTAATTGCTGAATCTGTAGTATTAACATGTTGACCTCCTGCTCCTGAAGATCTAAATTTATCAATTCTTAAATCAGAACTTCTAATTTTATAAATTTCTCTTCTTTCAACTTCTGCAAAAACAGCAACCATACAAGAAGACGTATGAATTCTTCCTTGAGATTCTGTTTCAGGAATTCTTTGAACTCTATGACCTCCAGACTCAAATTTTAGTTTTCCATAGGAATTTTTTCCGAGTATTTTTGCAACAATCTCTTTATATCCTCCATATTGATTTCTAACTTGCATACTAATAATTTCTGTTTTCCATCCACAAATTTCTGAATATTTTGAATACATTCTGAATAACTCTCCAACAAATATAGAAGCTTCTTTTCCTCCTGTTCCAGCTTTGATTTCTAAAAAACAATTTCTTTTGTCTTCAATGTCTTCTGAAATCAATGAGAACTTTATTTTATTTTCTATATTTCTTTTTTCCATTTGAAAAATTCTAAGTTCTTTCTCAGCCATATCTTTCATTTCTTGATCATTAAGTAGTATTTTTATAGAATCTATTTCTTTTACAATTCTACGCCATTTTGAAAACAGATAGGACAAAGTTGAAACTTTTGCTAATTCTTTACGTAAATGAGAGATTTGATTAGTATCTAAAGAAACAGAAGAATTTAATAATTTTGATTGAATGTTATCATATTTATTTTTAATGTATTGTAACTTTTTAATTATTGATGACTTCATTTTGATATCAAAAGGAATAAATTAGTACATTTTACATAAAATCAAAAACTAACACAAACATGAATTATACTTAAAACTTTTAACTAAGTTTATTCAAAATTTTCAATTTATTAAAACAAACTTTATGTTTAATGCTCTAATTTTCTAATGTACAAATATTTTATAATTAATTTTTAATTTTGTTAGAACTTTCTTAAAAATATTAATGGTTTTACATAAATTATTGAAAAGTTACATAAAAGGTTCATTTATAGAAATAATTTGAAGTTCCTAGACTTACTAAAATGATCTTTACTTGCATATATCAAATGTGAAAAAATATTATTATGTATAGTTTTATGCAAAAATTTAAATTCTTATTTAGAATAAGATACTGCTATTGAGAAACAGAAATATTCTTGTTTAAGAAGTTATTTTTTTAAAATATATCTTATAAATAAAATGACAGTTTTTTGGCCGTCACCAGCAAAAATTAATTTATTTTTATATATTATAGGTCGTAGATATGATGGTTTTCATAATTTACAGACATTAATTCAATTCCTTAAATACGGAGATAAAATTAAAATTATTCCAAGAAAAGATAGAAATATTAGATTAATTACTCCAATACCAGAAGTTTTATTAAAAGAAAATACTATCATAAAATCTGC
The DNA here is from genome assembly GCA_002074035.1 of Candidatus Riesia sp. GBBU. Taxonomy (GTDB): domain Bacteria; phylum Pseudomonadota; class Gammaproteobacteria; order Enterobacterales; family Enterobacteriaceae; genus GBBU. The sequence continues at coordinate 363,177 of CP012849.1, forward strand.
TAGTTTATTACAAAGTTACTGTAGATATAAATATCAAGGAGCAGATATTTACATAAAAAAATCTATACCAATCGGTAGTGGTTTAGGAGGAGAGTCATCTAATGCAGCTACAATTTTATTTGCTTTAAATTATTATTGGAAAACAAATCTTAATGATATTCAACTTATTGATATATCTAAGAAAATTGGATCTGAAGTATCATTTTTTATTAAAGGTTTTTCATCTTTTATAAGTATAGACAAATCTATACCAATAAAACTTAAGAAAAAATGGTATATAATAATATATCCTAAAATAAAAATCTTAACAAAAAAAATCTTTTCTGATCCAGATTTGAAAAGAAACTCAAAAAAATATTCCTTAAAAGAACTGTTAAACAAACCATTTAAGAATGATTGCGAAGATCTTATAAAGAAAAAATTTCCTAAAATTAGAAAGATAATTCTTTTTTTAGAAAAATATAAAAAACCAAGTATTACAGGTACAGGATCTTGTATATTTTTAAGTTTTCAAAATAAATTAGATGCTAATGAACTTTTCAAAAAAATATCAAAACATCTGTATTGCTTTATTACAGAATCTACAAATATTTCCACTTTACATTCATTTCGTTCTGATTTTTTAAAAGAATGAAATTTAATTGTTCGAAATTTTTAATTCAAGAAAAGGACGTTTATATGTCGGATATGAAAATATTTTCTGGTAACTCTATACCGGAATTAGCTGAGAAAATAGCTAGTCATCTTTTTACTTCACTAGGAAAGTCTTCAGTAGGAAGATTTAGCGATGGTGAGACAAATGTACAAATTAATGAAAACGTTCGTGGAAAAGATATTTTTATTATACAATCTACTTGTTTTCCTACAAATGATAACTTAATGGAATTACTAATTATGATTGATGCACTAAGACGTTCGTCAGCAGAAAGAATCACTGCAGTAATTCCATATTTTGGATACGCCAGACAAGATAGAAGAGTTAGGTCTGCTAGAGTTCCAATAACAGCAAGAGTTGTAGCAAATTTTCTTTCAAACGTTGGAGTAGATAGAATACTAACAGTAGATCTACATGCTGAACAAATTCAAGGATTTTTTGATGTTCCAGTTGACAATGTATTTGGAAGTTCGGTTCTTCTAGAAGATCTCGTAAAAAGAAAATTGAATAATCAAGTTGTAGTTTCTCCTGATATAGGCGGAGTTGTACGTGCTAGAGCAATTGCTAAGTTGTTAAATGACACAGATATAGCAATTATAGACAAGAGAAGACCTAAAGCTAACATATCTCAGGTTATGCATGTTATTGGAGATGTTAAAAATAGAGATTGTATTATTGTTGATGATATAATAGATACTGGAACTACAATTTGTGAAGCAGCAAAAATTTTGAAAAAAAATGGTGCGAATCATATTTTTTCTTATGCTACTCATCCAGTTTTTTCAGGGAACTCTAAAAACAATTTGAACTTGTCTTGTATTGATGAAGTAGTAGTTTGTGATACAATTCCTTTATCTTCAGATATTAAGAAAATTAAAAAAGTTCGTTCTCTTAGTTTATCAAAAATGCTTGCTGAAGTTATCAGAAGAATAAATAATGAAGAGTCGATTTCTGCAATGTTTGAGTCTTAAATAATTTTATATTTTTAAGAAAATTATTATTCTATATGAAAAAAACTTATCTAAAAAATTTAAAAAAATTTTTTCTTTCTAAGATAGAATTAATAGTTGGATTATCTAATCCTGGAAAGAAATACGCTTTAACTAGACATAGCGTTGGTGCTTGGTACGTTCAAATGCTTTCGAAAGTCTTTAATAAAAAGTTAAAAATAGATAAAAAATTACATGGATATACAGCAGAAATATTTTTCAAAAATAAAAAGATTAAATTGTTAGTTCCTAATACTTATATGAATTTGAGTGGAAATTCAATTTTAAAAGCTTCGTATATCTACAAAATAGATCCTAACAAAATACTTATAGCTCATGATGAAATATATTTAAGCTTTGGGAGAACTTATTTCCAAATTGGAGGTTCTAGTAATGGGCATAATGGAATAAAAAACATAAAAAAAAAATTAGGTGAAAAAAAAAATTTTTATAGATTAAAGATAGGTATAGGAAACAAATTACTCAATAATACTAATATTGCAGATTTTGTGTTGTCAAGACCTTCTTTAGTTGAAAGAAAAAAAATCTTAAATGCCATAAGACAAGAAATAAATTTCTTGTTTTTTTAAACAACTTCTATATGTATTTCCTCTTTATAAGAGGATTTATTCCAGAAAGTAATTCATATTGACTAATCTTTGTGTAAGATGCAACTTTCTCAACAGGTAACTTATCACCCCAAATAATTACTTCATCTCCAATACAAAAATTTTTCTTATTTCCCAAATTTACAGATATCATATTCATTGATATTTTTCCAACTATAGGAACTTTTTTTTCTTTTATTAATACATATGATCCATGTTTTATATTAGGATAACCATCATAATATCCAATAGCAACTATTCCAATATATGTATTTTTACTACTTATCCATGCTTCATCATATCCAATTGAATCTCCAATTCTACATTTTTTAATAGAAATCAAAACAGACTTCAATGTCATTGCTTGCTTAAGTCCAAGATTTTTGCAATTTTTTTCAATTATCGGAGATACTCCATACATTATTATTCCAGGACGTACAAAATCCAAATAAGAATTTCTACAAAATATAATACCTAATGAAGAAGCTATAGATTTTCTACCATTTCTTTTATTTATAAGTTCATTAAAATAGTTAAGTCTTTTATTAATTTTACTATAAAAGTTAATTTTAGAGTATCCAAAATGTCCTATAAAATTTATTGGTTTTTTTACATTTTTTAAACTTTTTAACTTTTTATAAAAGAGTTCCAGTTCTTCCATTCTAAAACCTAGTCTGTGCATTCCAATATCTAATTTCATCCAAATACATATAGGTTTATCTAGACGTACTTCTTCTAAATATTTAATTTGTGTTTCATTGTGTATGACAACTTCAATGTTATATTTGCTAATCAAAAATATTTCTTCGATATCAAAAAATCCCTCTAATAAGATAATTGGTTTTACAATTCCATTTTTTCTTAATTCTATAGCTTCTTCAATATATATAAGACCGAAATATTCTGTAAGATCTTGAATAATTTTAGATGTTTCCAACAAACCATGTCCATAAGCATTAGACTTTACTATAGAAATTATTCCTGTATTACAAACAAAATTTCTAATTTTTTTTAAATTATTACGTAGCAATTTTTTGTGAATTATAACAGTGATAGGATTTTTCAAAGTAATCTCTTGGATTTTGAATAGTCTGTTATTCTATATAACTTCAGTATAATTATCAAATCTTGAAAATTTACCATTAAAAGTTAGCGTTACTTTCCCAGTTGGTCCATTTCTATGTTTACTAATAATAATTTCTGCTATTCCTTTCAAATTAGAACGATCATTATACATTTCGTCTCTATAAATAAACATAATTAAATCTGCATCTTGTTCAATTGAGCCAGATTCTCTAAGATCTGAATTAACAGGTTTTTTGTCTGATCGTTGTTCCAAACTACGATTAAGTTGAGATAATGCTATTACTGGTATTTTTAGTTCTCTTGCTAAAGATTTTAAAGATCTAGATATTTCAGCAATCTCTAAAGTTCTATTCTCAAATGACGAAGATACTCGCATAAGTTGAAGATAATCAATCATAATCAAACTTAATCCACTATGTTCATGATATATTCTTCTTGCTCTTGAACGAATTTCAGATGGCGTTAATCTAGAAGAGTCATCAATATACATATTTTTTTTCTTCATTAACAGTTGTATAGTACTGTAAATTCTTGCCCAATCTTCATCATCTAATTTACCTGTTCTAATTTTTGTTTGTTCAACTCTTGATAAAGAAGATAACATACGGATTATGATTTGATTCGCTGGCATTTCTAAACTAAAAATAAGAACTGGTTTTTTTCTTATCATAGACACATATTCACATATATTCATTGCAAACATCGTTTTGCCCATTGATGGACGAGCTGCTATGATAATTAGATCAGAATTTTGTAAACCAGTGATTTTTTTATCTAAATCGTGATATCCTGTAGAAACTCCAGTTACTACTTGTTTAGGATTATGATAAATTTTTTTTATTGTCTCCATTGTATTTGACAAAATTTCTTCAATATTCTTTGGACCATCATTTTTTTTTACTCTATTCTCTGCTATTTGAAATACAAATGATTCAGCTAAATCTAATAGTTCTTCACTTTCTCTTCCTTGAGGATAATATCCTAAATCAGCTATTTGATTTGCTACATTAATTATATCTCTAATAACAGATTTTTCTCGAACTATGTTAATATAAGCGTTAATATTCGCTGCACTAGGAGTATTTTTTATCAATTCTGCTAAGTATGCAAACCCTCCGATTTTTTCTAAGAGTCCTTCTCTTTCTAAATGTTCAGAAAGTGTAATTAAATCAATTGGTTGATTTTTTTCAAAAAGCTTTTGAATTTCAGAAAATATTATTCTATGTTGAATATGAAAAAAATCTTTATTAGCTATTTTGTCAATTGTTTGATCAAATTTTTTATTATCTAACATTATTCCGCCAATTACTGATTGTTCTGCTTCTATAGAGTATGGAGGAACTTTAAGTTGATTAAACTCTTTTTCAGTCTTTCCTAAAGATGAAGAGATTACGAATTTTCTTTTCATTATAATTTTCTCGTTTTTGTTTCTAATAAAAGAGTATAAAATTTTGTTCTAACAATAGAAATTTATATGAAATATCTTACATATTTTATAATTTTTATTTTTAAGGCAATTTGGAATTGTTATTTTTTGATATCATTTGTCTATTTTTAAATTTACAAAAATTTTAATACTTCAAATCATAAATATACATACATTTACAATAATTGTAGATTTTTTTTTCTATTGAAAAGGCCAACTTTTAAATCTTTTGCTGTATAAATTACTTTCTTATCTATTAATACTTCTCCGTCTGCTATTCCAACAATTAATCTTCTTTTTATAATTCTTTTCATATGAACTAAATATGTAACTTTATGATCAGATGGTAAAATTTGTCCGACAAATTTTACTTCTTTAACTCCTAATGCTCTTCCTTTTCCATTTGATCCAATCCATCCAAGATAGAATCCAACTAATTGCCACATTGCATCTAATCCTAAACATCCAGGCATAACAGGATCATTATTAAAATGACATTTAAAGAACCATAAACTTGGTTTTATAATCAATTCTGCTTCTATAAAACCTTTTTTAAATTTTCCTTGTTTCTCTTGAATTTTCAAAATACGATCTATCATTAACATTTTACCTGTAGGTAATGGAGGTCCGTATTTCCCAAACAATATACCTTTTCCTGATTTTTTTAAATCTTCTTTGCTATAACTTTTCTTTTTATGCATTCTTTATTTCTTTTTAGTCTTTAATAGAAAACTTATTTTGAATTCTAATTGTCATATTACTATAATATTTTATATTTTTTTGATATCGACGAACCTATATCTTATAGACTTTAAAAAAATGTATTTATAAAATTTCTTAAGATCTGAATTTAATTTTTTATTAATGAATTAAATTTTTTAACTTACTTTAATAATTTAATATCTTGATCAATATTTTGAATTTAGTTTAAAAAATGCCGGAAAAACTTTAAGAGTTAAATACATTTTGTAGGTTTTGGAATTCCTGCCATTTTAGCAGCTTGTTTAGCTATTCCATTAGGAAACAACTTATATAAATACATGCTATCAATTTTTTTATTTTTCGATATAGCTTTTATTAGCATACGAGATGTAGGAGAAGTATTGAATTTTAAAAAAAAATTTCTAATAAACATTATAATTTTCCAATGTTCATCAGTAAGTAATATGTTATCTTGTTCCGCTATTAAATAAGCGAAAGATTTATTCCATTTTTTTCCATTTTTTATATATCCGTTTGAATCAGTATCAAATTTATTTTTCATATTAAAATTTATCTAATCTTATTTTCTACAAAAAATTTTTAAGTTACCTAAATAAAATCTTATAAAATTTAACATTTAATGTATTGTTAAAGTTTATTATAAAATAAAGAGTTTTGCAAAATAATTGAATATCAATTATATTTATACATTTGGAGGAGTGGCCGAGTGGATTAAGGCAACGGTCTTGAAAACCGTCGATGAGAAATCATCCGTGAGTTCGAATCTCTCCTCCTCCGATTTAAAATTCTGCAATTTTAAATTGATCTAAAAATGTTTTGGTTTTTAATTACTACATTAGTTAAATTAAATTTAACTTTTCTAAATTATTTAGAATGTTTTCAATTGAAGATTCTAGAAATTTCTTTACTATTATTATACGAAATAAAATCCCAAATAGATTTATCGTTTAAAGTTTCTTTCAAGAGTTTGTTATTTAATTTATGACTAGACTTGTGAGCCTTAAATGATCCAATGATGTTGTGTCCACAAGAAAATAAATCACCAATAGCATCTAAGATCTTATGCCTTACAAATTCATCTTTAAATCTTAAGCCTTCTTTGTTAAGAATTGAAGTATTTCCTAATACAACTGCACATTTTAAACTTCCTCCTAAACAAAATCCTTTTAATTTCAATTCTTCAATTTTATTAAGAAAACAAAATGTTCTTGCAGGGCTTATTTCTTTTAAGAAAGATCTAGAAGAGAAAACGAATTTATAATTTTGATCATTTCCATTATTTATTAATGGATGATTAAAATTTATCGTAAAATCTGCTTTAAATCCTTCATACGGTGATAATTCTGCCCATTTATCATCTTCGTTTACTCGTATTTTCTTTTTAATTCTGATGAATTTTTTTTGATCTTTCAAATTTTTTATTCCAGAATTTAATAATTTTGAAACAAATGGGAGAGAACTTCCATCCATTATTGGTATTTCTGAAGAGTTTATTTCAACTAAAATATTATCTATTCCTAAACAAAAAAATGCAGCATTTAAATGCTCTATAGTTGAAATAAAAACATCTCCTTTACCTAAACAGGTGCACAATGTTGTATTCACTATATAATTTTCTTTTAATATGAGTTCTTTTGGAGGATTTACATCAGTTCTACGATATATAATTCCTGTGTTTATTGGTGTTGGATATATTTTTAAATTTACTTTTTTCCTGAATGTAATCCAATTCCGTCAATACTTAAAGCTTTTTTTAATGTTCTTTGTTTCATTGGAAAATTTTTTATAATTGTTCTGAAAAGTAAAAGTTTCTTCCTAAGAATATGTTGATAAATTATTATAAATTTGATTGATATAATTTTTTAAAAAATATTAAAAATAAATTTTTTGTTTAGTAATAATATATATTATTTAATTAATATATAAAATCTCTATTAAATATAAATTTTGAAAAAGATATTATTATTTAAGATATTTTTAATTTTTACTATTAAAATATAATATTATTTTAAGATTCCAATTCTAGAACATAGTAAGCTAATAACAAAGATATTTTGACTTATATATCCATTAATTTAAATTTAGAAACAAATTTTTACAGATTTTAAGTAGAACATAACTTATTTTTAATAAAAAGCTGAAAATAATATGATTATATTAAGAATGGTATTTTCATGAAACAAGTTCTTCAAAGTATAAATATTCTTAATAGTATAAAATAGTTCCTATATAAATAGGTTTTACTAACTAAAATTATCTTAACTTTAAGATTTTATTTAAGAGTTATCATTTAACTAAGTTTTGATTCTAAAAGAATCAAAGAATAGTTTTGTTGTGAATCTGTACGTCTAAATAAATTTTTGTTATGCTGCAATATTTGTTTGTTTAAAAATAATATTAACTGTTATTTTCATGTAAAATTTATATGTTCTTCATTAGAAGAAACTTTTTATTTAAAATGTAATAATTAATTAAAAATATTTTAGACTAATCTGCTTATTTTAAAAGTCATTTAAAATTTTTATATATTTTAGTTTTTAAACATATTTTCTAAAAATAATTACCACTTCTATTTTAACAGTTTTTTAAAATCTTTAAAACTAACTTTGAGAATCCTATTCCAACTCTCTTTGCCGACATTGGAAATAAACTTTTCCTAGTCATTCCAGGTATAGTATTAATTTCCAAAATATAAAAAACGTCATTTATATCTTTTATTAAATCTATTCTTGCAAAATTAGAGCATTTAGCAGACTTATAAACAAACATTGATAATTTTCTTAACTCATTTTCTTCGTTAAGATTCATTCCTCCAGGACAGATATATCTTGTTTTATTTGAAAAATATTTTGCATGAAAATTATAGAATTTCTGATCTGTTTCTATTCTAATAGATGGTAACTTTTCTCCATCTAAGATTGAAACGCTATATTCTAAACCAAATAAATACTTTTCAAGTAAAATATTATCATCATACAAAAAGGCTTTTTTTATAGCTTTTTTTAACGATCCCAAAGAATTTACTACACTTATTCCTAAGCTAGATCCACAACAATTAGGCTTAACAACAACCGGGAATTTAAAATCTCTTATAATATAAGAAAGCAACTTATATTTTAAACTTTTAATCTTTGATTTTTGAAAAATTAAATATGGAATAACAGGAAGTCCAATCGATTTTAAAAATTTTTTTGTATTTATTTTATTGAAAGATATAAAAGAAGTAAATACTCCACTTCCAGTATATGGAATATTTAATGTTTCTAACGCTCTTTGTACTATTCCATCTTCTCCATTTTTACCATGAAGCATTATAAATGCCTTTGAGAAGTTCATATTTCTCAACTTTCTTACTGGTGAATATTTCGTGTCTACAAGATATGTTTCAATTCCATATTTTTTTAAAACTTTTTCTACTTCTTTTCCTGACTTAATTGATATTTCTCTCTCAAAAGAGTTTCCTCCAAAAAGAACTGCTACTTTTTCTTTCATATATCTATAATAATTCAAATTCCAAATATATTACGAACAACTTCACTCACGTTCCCAGCCCCCTGAATTAATATTAAATCATTTTCTCTTAAAACATAAGAAAGAATTTTTTTCATGTTCTTCTCATTTACAAGAAAAACTTTTTTCATCTTTTTTCTCTTATAAATTGAATTAAATAATGAAAGACTATTAATTCCATCCAATGGATTTTCCCAAGCTGGATATATATCCATTATGAATAGTACATCAACTTTTTCCAAAACTTTTATAAAATCTTCGTAAAAACATTTAATTCTTGTATATCTATGTGGCTGAAATATTAACACAATTCTTTTTTTCCATTTCATCACTGTACTTATAGTACATCCAATTTCTTTTGGATGATGTCCATAATCATCTATAATTGTAATATTTTCTTTATTTTCAAATGATATTCTTTTAAAAATTTCAAAACGTCTCTTTACTCCAGAAAATTTTTTTAAAGATTTTAAAATGTCATTTTTGCTTAATCCTATCTCTAAAGAAGTGATAATTGCAGCTGTTGCGTTTAAAGCATTATGACGTCCTGGATATTTGATTTTACATTTTATAATATTTTTATTTTTTTTTGTAATTATGAATGATATTATTTCTTTATTTTGTTTATATTTTGTAATTCTGAAATTTGAGTTATCATTGAAACCATAAGTTAAAACTTTTTTATTAATTTTTTTTAAAATTGATCTGGCGATATAATCATCTAAACATAAAATCACAGTTCCAGGATCTGATAAGTTATTTAAAAATTTCAAGAAAGAAAATTTCATTTTTCTGATACTATTTTTGTATGTCATAATATGATCAGATCCTATATTAGTTACTACTGACAAATTTGGCTTTAGATATAAAAATGAAGCATCGCTTTCATCTGCTTCTGCAATAAAGTGTTTTCCAAATCCATAATGACAACTCTTGTTAATTGTTTTCAATACACCACCATTGATAAATGTTGGGTCTAGTTTGTTTTTAAGAAATATATCTATTATCATTGATGTAGTTGTTGTTTTACCGTGAGTTCCGGCCACTGTAATATTAAACTGTTTTGAGTTCATTAATTCAGACAGTAACTTTGCACGAAGAATAACTGGTATTTTTAATGAATTTGCGGTAACAATTTCTATATTATTTTTAGGAATAGCAGAAGATATAACAACTACATCTGAATTTTTTATATTACTTTTTTTATGATTAAAAAAGATTTTTACACCAATTTCAGATAATTTTTTTGAAATATAATTTGAAGAAATATCAGATCCGCTAACTTGATAACCCATTTTCTTTAAAACAGTTGCAATACCACTCATTCCGATTCCGCATATTCCTACAAAATGAAAGTGATTTTTTTTCTTTAAAAACATATTTTTAGTTTCTTTTAATAGACTGTAATAAGAATTTTTCTATTTTCTTAAAAGAATCTATATTAGGTAATTTTTTTATTCTTTTAGAAATTTTTATTAACTTCTTTCTAGATAAAAGTTTATATAGCTTTCTTTTTAAGGATTTTGCAGAAAGTTCAGACTCCTTTAATATATTAGCTAAACCCTTTTTATTTAAGTAGACTGCATTTCTATGCTGATGTTGATCTTTATGTTGAAATGGTATAAAAATAGCAGGTAGTCCTACATATATGATTTCACTTACTGTTAATGCACCAGATCTACAAATTATTACATCTGCCCATTTGTACGCTAAAAAAATATCTTTAATAAAGCCATTTAATTTGTAGACATATTTTATTGTGTTAAAATCATTATATATTTTTTTAGTTATTTTTTTATATTTCTTTCCAGTCTGATGCCAGACTACTACATCATTATCTATGATTGAAATCATTTCTGGAATTACTTTATTAATAATCATCGAACCTTGACTTCCTCCAGTTACTAATATTCTTATTGGTCCATTTCTCTTTTTAACTCTTTTTTCAAAGCTTTCTATAGACATAATATTTTTTCTAATTGGATTTCCTACAATATTTGCGTTTGATAACGTATTTGGAAAAGCTTGCAAAATAGTTTTTGCAAATTTTGACAACAAGCGATTAGATAGTCCAGCAACACTATTTTGTTCATGTAATACAATTGGTATTCTACATAATAAAGCAGCTATGCATCCATGAAACGATACATATCCTCCCATACCTAAAACAATATTTGGCCTATATTTACTAATAATTATCCTTATTTTTTTAATTGTTTTAACTAATTCTATTATAGAGAAAAAGAATTTTATGAAGTTATTTCTTCTTATAGAAGAAACATTGATAAGTTTTATATTAATGCCGTGAATTGGAACTAAATCTTCTTCTATTTTATTTCTTGCTCCTATCCAAAGAATTCTCCATTTATTTTTAAATCTCATATATTTAGCTATTTCTATTCCAGGAATGACATGTCCTCCACTGCCTCCCGAAACGATTATCATTTTAACTATTTTTTTCATAACAAGATTAAATTTTTATTTAAAAATCTTAATAAATAAAAACAATTAATCAGACTAATAATGATAAAGCTTTACACATAATAACTTTTTAAATTTTTTATAGGTTTACGTCTGAAAAATCTCTTACGTTCTGTACTGTCAATAGATATATTATATAATCAAATTAAAGATTTCTCTTAAGATAGTTTTATTATTAGAGTGTGTTAAAAGACATTTTTCATTTTTGATTTTACTAAAATATATTTTTTAGCATATATCTAACACAAAAGATTAACTTAAAAATTATTTTAAATATATAAAAATTATTATTTTATTTCAGATAATTTCAATAAAAATTAATTTAGTATTTTAAGAGTTCTAAAATAATTTATATATAAATTTTTATTTCATAACACTTGTTTACATAAATAAATTTGTTTTCTAAAAAGTTGTATCTATATACTTTTATATAATTTCAGGAAAATATTACCTCTGTGGGCAAAATTCTCGAATTGGTCAAAACTTGAACATGCAGGAGAAAAAAGAACAATTTCTCCATTGTTTAAACGTTTTCTAATAAAATTTATACATTCTTCAAGTGAATTGCATAAAAAGCTATTTTTTTTTAGTTTGCTAAATTTTATACCATCTGTTCCAAAACAACATAATTGTACATTTTTTTTCTCAATGACCTTTTTTAACGCTGAGAACCCTGAAGATTTATTTTTTCCACCTAAGATTAAATAAATCTTACTTCTAGAGTCAATGCTTTTTATTGCTGACAATGTACTGCTTATATTTGTAGATTTTGAATCGTTTATCCAAGTTGCTCCCATCTTTTTTCCTATAAACTGAAATCTGTTGGAAATGTTTTTAATCTTTTTAACAGATTTCATAGAAATGTATGTTGGTATTCCAATTGAATCAGCTACTGCTATTGCAGCTAGTATATTGACATAGTTATGAACCCCTTTTAGTTTTAGATCATGTAAATCTAAAAATTTTTTTCCAGAGATTAGAAAGCTTTTAGATTTTGTATCAAATCTATATTCTCCAGAATCAATTCCAAAACATTTATAATGAACGTTTTTAAATTTTTTTGGCCAAGTTTTTTTTTCATTTTTATTGAAAATACAGATTTTCGCTTTAGAAAAGATTTTTAACTTACTTTTACAATATTGCTTAAAACTATTATATCTATCAATATGATTTTTTTGTAAATTTAATACAACTGCCACTGTAGCTTTTAAGCTTTTTGTTGTTTCCAATTGAAAACTAGATATTTCTAAAACATATATATCGTATTTCTTATATAGTAAATTTAAAGCTGGTTTTCCTATGTTTCCACCTATTCCTACTTTTAGTTTTGAAGATTTTATAATATTTCCAACTATTTTTGTAACAGTCGTTTTTCCATTTGTTCCAGTAATTGCAATTATAGGTTTTTTTACTTCTTTACAGAATATTTCTATATCTCCAATTATTTCTATTCCTTTACAAAGGGCTTTTTGTATAATAGGTGTCCCAATAGGAACTCCTGGACTTAATACTATTAGATTTGATTCCATTATCCATTTATTGTTCAAACTTCCAAATTGGTAAATAACTCCTTTTGGAATCCTATTCTTAATTTCTGTATTTTTTCTTATATCCATAATTTTCACATTGATTTTTTTCTTTCTAAAGAAATTAATACATGAAAGACCTGTTTTACCAGCTCCTATAATAACTATTTTTTTGTTAATATAAATGTTCATTTTAATATTTTTTTACAATACTTATTCCTAAGATTGTTAATAATAATGATATTATCCAAAGTCTATTCACTATTTTTTGTTCAGGACATCCAGATAATTCATAGTGATGATGAATTGGTGCCATAAGAAAAAGTTTTTTTTTCGATACTTTAAAAAAGAAAATTTGTAATATAACTGAGATTGTTTCAATAACTAATATTCCTCCAATAAAAAACAACATTAGTTCTTGTCTTAAAAGAACTGTTACAGCTCCTATAACACCTCCAAATGACAATGATCCAACATCTCCCATAAACAAATTTGCAGGATATGCATTGAACCAATGAAATCCTAATATTGATCCAGCTATTGAAGAACATATTATGATTAAATCTATTGATTTTTTATTATAGATAACCTTGAAATTTTTAGAAAATTCTGGATCACTTGAAATTATCGAAATCGCAAATAAATATATTATTATTGATACTAAAATATTAGATACTAATCCATCTAGACCATCTGATAAATTTGCTGCATTACTTGATCCAATTATAGTAAAGTAAGAAATAGGAATAAAAAAAACCCCTATTGTTTTTTCAAAGTCTTTTAAAAAAGGTACAGATATTTTATGAAAAAAACTTTTTTCTTCAAAAAATAAAATTAAAAAAATTAAAACTAATGTTATAGCTGTTTGAAATATATATTTCTCTTTAGGTGAGAATCCGGTGGAATTTTTTTTATTTATTTTTCGTAAATCGTCAATAAATCCAATGATTCCATATCCAAAAAGAATTAATATTATATACCAAATATAAGAGTTATTTAACTCTGTTAACAAAATTATAGATGTAAAAGAAGATAATATTAAAAGTACACCTCCCATTGTTGGAGTGCCAGTTTTTTTTTTATGTGAAATTGGATTTTCTTTTCTTATTATTTGATAGAATTTAATTCTCTTTAATAAAGAGATTGTTGGTCTGCCAGAAATAATTAATATTGAAAATGAAACTATAAAACTCAATATTGATCTAAAAAATACTGAGTTAATTAATTCAGAAAATATATAAAAATTTAATTTTTTTTGTAAAAAAATTAACATAAAAATTTCTCCTTAATAGATTTAATTATTTCTTCTAAGTAAAAGCTTCTTGAACCCTTTATTAAAATAGATATCTTCAACTTTCTTTCTATTAAAGAAAAAATCTTTTCTGTTAAATTTCCCTTTGAAAAGAAATGTTTTCCTGATTTATTGATTTTACTTATAAAAATACTTTTTTTTCCAATTGAAAATACTTTATTTATTTTAATAGTATCTATAATTCTTGCAATTTCTTTATGATAATATGTTGAGTAGTTTCCCATTTCATTAATATCACTAATCACAAGAAGACGATATCCAGGCATTCTTGATAAAATCTTAACTGAAGATATTATAGATCCGATATTAGAATTATATGTATCATCTAAAACAACCTTATTTTTTGAGAGTATTATCGGACATAACCTTCCAGATAGTGGAAGTAATTTCTTTAACCCATTTCTTATATGTTTTAATTTTGCTCCAACAGTAATTGATATAGCACTTGCAGCTAGTGAATTCTCAATATTATGTTTTCCCAAAAAAGGTAAATTTATATGTATGTTTCCAACTGTCGTACATAAATTAAATTCTGAATTAAATAATCTTATATAAATATTTTTTGCATAAAAATTAGACTCAATTTTTTTCCTAAATGAAAAAAAACAAATTTTTTGATTTTCAGAAAAATTTGCTTTCCACATTTTCCAATATTTATTTGATATGTTGATTATTGCTATTCCATCTCTTTTTAACTCACAAAAAATTTTTCCTTTTTCCATTATTAAATTATTAAAATTTTTAAATCCTCTTAAATGAGAAGGATATATATTATTTACTAACGCAACATCTGGTCTGATAATTTTGCTAATAAATTGTATTTCTCCAGTTTTATTAGCACCAATTTCAATAACTGCGTATTTATGATAATCTTTTACTTTTAATAAAGTTAATGATACACCAAGATCATTATTTAAATTTTTTTTTGTAAAAATTGTATGTCCACATTCTGATAAAATTGAAGCTGTCATTTCTTTAACTGTGGTCTTTCCAGAAGATCCAGTAATTCCAACAAATTTTGCCTTACTTTTTTCTCTGTTCCACTTAGCTAATTGATATATTGCTACTTTAGTATCTAGAACTATAATTTGAGGAAAGACTGTTTTTACTTTTTTACTAACTAACAATGCTTTTGCACCATTTTTTATTGTTTCATCAATAAATGAATGTCCGTCAAAATTTTTTCCAGCTATCGCAATAAATAAGAAGTTACTTGAATTTTTTCTACTGTCAATTTCAATGGATTCAATATATGTTTTTCTTGATTTAATATTACTTATTCCATATAACTTTCCTTTTGTTAAAACGGAAATTTCATATAATGAAATACGAATCATTTTGTATTAGTTAACTGTTTTGATATCATTCTATCTGAATGATATATTTTTTTTTTTCCAATTATCTGATAGTTTTCATGCCCTTTTCCAGCTATTAATATCACATCTTCCTTTTTTGCTTTATTAAATGCAAACTGAATAGCCTTAATTCTTGTTGAGATACATTTAATTTTATTCTTTTTAGTACACATTTCTAAAATATCTTTTTCAATTTCTTTTTGTGATTCATTTCTAGGATTATCTGTTGTTATAATTATTTTATCTGAATATTTTTCAGCTATTTTACCCATAAACTTTCTTTTTTTCTTATCTCTGTTTCCTCCACATCCAAATATACACCATAGTTCTCCTTTGCATAAAAAACTAGCTGTAATTAAAGATTGTTTTAATGCTTCAGGATTATGAGCATAATCAACAATGATTTTTGGTTTTCCTAGTTTTTTAAAAATTTCCATTCTACCTGGTATTCTCTTTATGCTTTTTATTGAAGAAATTACTTTTTTCAGATCATATCCCATCATTAAAAGTGTAGACATAGATAAAATAACATTATAAACATTAAATTTACCAACTAATGGAATAACAATTTTGCCTTCACCCCAATAGGAATTAAAAGAAATATTTGTTGTTTCATAATAAAATTTTATTTTTTTCACTTTCATCCATTTTTCTTTCCAAGAATGTGGAATATCTTTTTCTATAGATACTATACAAGGGTTTGATAAAGTTTTAATCCATGAGTATCCAACATTATCGTCTATATTGATAATTTGACTTTTAGACTTATTTTTAGAAAAAAGTAACCATTTAGATCTAATATATTCTTTCTCGTTTATATGATAATCAAAGTGATCATGACTTAAATTTGTAAATATAACAGACTCGAATGATATAAAAGAAACTCTATTCTGAACTAGACCATGAGAAGAAATTTCCATAGAAACAAATTTTATGTTTTCTTTTGAAAATATATGAAAATTTTTTTGTATTTCTACTGAAGAAGTAGTCGTATTTTCATCTTTCTTTATATTTCCAATTCTACCAATTCCAAGTGATCCCATAATTGCGCTTTTTTCTCCAATTCCTTCCAACATCTGTGAAATAAAACATGTAACACTTGTTTTACCATTAGTTCCAGTTACACCAATTGGTTTTATTCTTCTATTCGGAAAATTATAAAATTTTGCTCCTAAAAAAGGTATATACTTTTTTAGATCTTTTATATGAAAAATTGGAACACCATATTTATATGTGATATTTTCTTCATTATCCTCTGTAAGGATTGCAGAAGCACCTTTAGATATCGCATCAAGGATATATTTTCTTCCATCATCTTCATGTCCAGAAATTGCTATAAATAAACCATTTTTCTTTACATTTTTACTATTTAAAGAAATATCATTTATAATTATTTCTGGTATTTTTATTTTTAAATTAATAGAAGAAAGTAGTTTGTTCAAATTATTTTCTTTTTTCATAAAAACTATTTTAATTATTAAAACAATCATAAAAGAATCCTAAAAACAAATTAGTACATAGATTGTATTTTTATAACAACTTAAAATAAAGTTTTAGAAATTTGTTGAACAATTATATATATACATTTTTAACAAAAATTTTAATATTGTATCAATTTATAATTAAAATGTTTTTTATTCTGAAGTAAACATTTAATAAATTTTTATTTTTTATTAAAAAAATTTAAGAATAGATTTTATATGAATTGTTTTACATAGTTAAAAGGAATTTTTTCAATCACTCTTAGTATTGCACTTCTTGATCTAGGATTTCTTGAAATTTCTTCTTTGCTTGGTTTTATTTTTTTTACTTGTTTCAACAAGAAAATATGTTTTTCGTTCTGAAATTTTCTTGATTTAAAAAAATAAAAACTTTTTCTATTTTTATATAGAATAGATTTTTTTATCGTTTTATTTTCTAAAGAATGAAAACTAATAATTGAGATTCTACCGTTCTCTTTAAGAATGTCCAAAGATCTTAAAAGTAAATTACTTAATTCTCTTAGCTCATTGTTAATATAAATTCTGATTGCTTGAAAAGATCTTGTTGCAGGGTGTTTATCTTTTTTTCTAAATGGATTAATTTTTTTTATTAGATCAGATAAATCTTTTGTGTTTACTATATGATTTTTATTATTAAGAGATCTATTTCTATTAAAAATAGCTCTTGCTATTTTTTTAGAATTTTTTTCTTCTCCATATGTTTTTAATACATGAAAAATTTCAGATTCTTTTGCTTTTTTTAACCATGTATATGCTGAAATACCAGACGTTTGATCTATTCTCATGTCTAAAAATCCATTTTTCATAAATGAGAATCCTCTGTTAGACGTCTCAATCTGAGAGGATGAAATTCCAAGATCTAATAATATTCCGTCTATCTTTTTTCTTAACTTCTTCTTTTTTACTAATTTATAAAGGTTTGAAAAAGAACAATGCCTAATGTAGAAACGAAAATCTTGAATCTCTTTTTCACCAGTTTTTACAGCATTTATATCTTTGTCTATTGCTATTAATCGTCCAAATTTCCCTAATTTTGATAGAATCAATTTTGAATGATTTCCTTGACCAAAAGTTCCATCTATATAGTATCCATATTTTTTTATATTTAAATTTTCTACTGATTCATTTAAAAGGACACCAATATGTTTCATAAGATATTTTTATGTTTTTTAGCAATTAATAGGTTAAAAGAACAATTTGAATCTTTATGTTTTTGTTTAAAATATGTTTGATTTTTTGTAATTAATCAAAATTCAATATTTTAGTAAAACCATTGAAATAACTTAACGATATTATAATACTATACTTTATAGTTAAGTTTTAATATGAAAATTTTCTGATTTTACTATTGATATTGAATTTAAGATATATTTAATTTATAAAAACTATTCTAGGATGATTTAATCTTTTAAAACAAACTTTAAGAACCAAAATTTATTACTACTTTCCGATCCAAATAAATTTAACCAATTTAATTAAAAATAAAATGTTATCAATTATCGATGTTAGAATAAGCAATTTTAATACTGATGATAAGTTTTTTCAAGGTGAGAATAATGAATGAACATTTTTTTACTTCTGAATCTGTTTCTGAAGGACATCCAGATAAAATCGCTGATCAAATTTCTGATTCTATACTTGATGAAATTATTAAAATAGATTCTGATTCAAGAGTAGCTTGTGAGACATACATAAAATCGAATACTGTTGTTATAGGAGGAGAAATTACTACAAATGCATTAGTAAACTTTGAAGAAATAGTAAGAAATACTATACGAGAGATTGGATATATTGATTTAGAAACGGATTTTAATTCAGATTCTTGCACTGTTTTAAATTTATTAAGCAAACAATCTCTAGATATCAGTAGAGGAATTGATAATGAAGATATATGGATGCAAGGCGCTGGGGATCAAGGTGTTATGTTTGGATATGCTAATAATGAAACGAAAACATTTATGCCAGCTCCAATTACTTATGCGAACAAACTAGTGAAACGTCAGTCAGAAGTCAGAAAAAATGGAATATTGCCATGGCTTCTTCCAGATGCAAAAAGTCAAATAACATTTCGATATAAAAAAAATAAAATTTTTGATATTAAGTCTGTTGTTTTATCTACACAGCATAGAAAAGAAATTAAAAGAAATATTCTGTTAGAAGCAGTTATGGAAGAGATAATTAAGCCAACTCTACCAAAAAAATGGATTAAAAAAGATACTGAATATTTTATAAATCCTACTGGTAGATTTGTTATAGGAGGTCCTGTAAGCGATTGTGGAATAACAGGAAGAAAAATCATTGTAGATACATATGGAGGAATGGCTCGTCATGGAGGTGGATCTTTTTCTGGAAAAGATCCTACAAAAGTAGATCGATCTGCAGCATATGCTGCTAGATATATAGCAAAGAATATAGTAGCTGCTGGATTAGCTGAAAGATGTGAAATTCAAATTTCTTATGCTATTGGAGTTCCTAGACCAATATCAGTAATGGTAGAAACTTTTGGAACCGAGAAAACATCTAAAAAAAACTTAATTAATTTAATAAATTCTATTTTTGATCTAAGACCATATGGATTAATAAAAAAGTTAAACTTATTACAACCAATATATAGAAAAACTTCTGTATATGGACACTTTGGAAGAAACGAGTTTCCTTGGGAAAAGACTGATAAAGTTCAGGAGATCTTAAGCTTTATATAAAAAGTTTATCTATCTAAAAGTTCTAAACTAATTCTATCTATTATATAGAGAAAATATTTCTGTATACTTTTTATAAAGTTTCTATTTTTTGTATAAAAATGTTAGATTTGTTTTTTAACTAAAATAAAATTTATTGCATTATCTAACTCTTGTAAAACTTTTTTTTTTCCTTTTATATATAAAATCGAACAAATGTCAGGAGATTCACTCATTCCAGTAATAGAAATCCTTATTGGCATACAAACTTCTTTCATTGTAACAGAAAAAATTTTTTTAACTTTTTTTATTTGTTGTGAAATTTCTTTTTTGTTCCATAATTTTAATGAATTAAATCTTTTTCGTATGTTAGATAATATTAAACATTCATTTTTTCTTAAATATTTTTTAGCAATTTTTATTTTTAATAAATCAATTCTTTTGTAAAAGAATTCACAAGATTTTGCCATTTCCTTCAATGTTTTACATCTATTTTTAAATAACGTCACTATTTCTTTTAGATTTGGACCTTTAGATATGTTTAATCCTAACTTATCAAGTTGATAAGATAGTTTTTTTTCAATGTAACTAGAAGGTAAAGATTTTATATAATATTGATTTATCCAAAATAACTTACTTGAATTAATGACGCTTGGAGATCTTTGTACTGAGCTTAAAGAGAAGTATTTGATCATCTCATGTAGATTGAATATTTCCTGATTTCCATAAGACCATCCTAGTTTTACAACATAATTTAGTATAGACTCAGGAAGATAGCCTTCTTCCTTATATTTTATAATACTAAATTTATTTTCTCTTTTTGAAATTTTTTTAAAATTTTCATTGAAAATCATTGGAATATGAGCGTAATTTGGAATATTTCCTTTAATAGCTTTTAAAATATTAATTTGTTTTGGTGTATTACTAATATGATCTTCACCTCGTATTACATGAGTAATATTCATGTCATTATCATCAACAATAGAACAAAAATTATATGTTGGAATACCATCTTCTCTGCATATTATAATGTCGTCTAAATCAGAATTATTAAATTCCAATTTTCCACGTACTTCATCTTCAAAACATACTAGTCCAGATTTTGGATTCTTAAATCTAATAACAAATTTTTTTTCTTTAAAARATATAGAGTTATTTCTGCAACGTAAATCATACTTAGGATTATCACCAGATTTTATTTGTTCTTGTTTTAGTCTTTTTATTCTTTCTTTAGAACAGAAACAACGATAAGCATTTCCTTTGTCTATCATTTTTCTAATTACTTCGTGATACCTATCTATTCTTTTAGACTGATAAAAAGGACCTTCGTCCCAATCTAATCCTAGCCATTTCAATGCTTTAATAATTTCTTCAGAATTGCTATTATTAGATCTGTTTAGATCAGTATCCTCAATTCTTAATATGAATTTTCCACGCTTTTTTCTGCTATATAACCAAGAGTAAAGGGCTGTTCTTATATTACCAATATGAATTAATCCAGTAGGACTTGGAGCAAACCTTGTTCTTACAGTATGAAATTTCATAGTTTATTCTAAATTTTATATATAATTTCTAACTAGAATTTTAAATTGTCATTATCAAAATATCAAAATAAATTTATCAAATTCTATATTAAATCATCAATTGTACTAAATTATATTGACATAGTTCAATTATTGTTATAATGTTTTCGTTTTTGGGCGATTAGCTCAGTTGGAAGAGCATCTCTCTTACAAGGAGAAGGTCATCAGTTCAAATCTGATATCGCCCATTTTATCAATAAATCTTAAAATCAAATGATTTCTCTAAAGATTTTCTAATTTTAATAATTTTTTATACATAAGGAGATTTAATAGAAATTTTTAATTTTTAGATTTATCTAAAAATTAAATAATTATTTAGATCTATTTGTAATTCTCAAATAAGAAATTTTTTATACAATTATTTGTATAAGGAGATGTAATAACTAATATAGAAAATACTTATTAAAACTTTCAGATTTTTCAAAAAGCTTTTAACTTATATATTTAAGATTAAAAAATTTACTACATAAAACTCTTAAGTTTTTATTTAATATTTATTCAACAACTAAGAAATTTTACTTTTTTAAAAAAAATTAAATTATTCTGCTTTAAGTTAAATCAATTTTATTGAAGTTTAGTTTAGTTAACATAATTTTTTATTTAGAATATATATAACAAAATATACATAAGTCGATTGATCAATTTTAAAATGAATAAAGAAAGTATTTCTCCGTTAATCAAATTGAGTTCTTTAACAAAAAGCTTTAACGGGAAAAATATAATTCATAATTTTAATTTAGTAGTTGAAAATAATCAATTTGTTACTGTTATGGGCCCATCAGGATGTGGTAAAACAACTATACTAAGGTTAATAGCAGGACTAGAATTTGCAGATAGTGGAAAAATACTTTTACATGGAAAAGATATTACTATGATCCCAGCAGAAAATAGAAATATAAATACTGTATTTCAAAATTATGCATTGTTTCCTCATATGTCTGTCTTTGAAAATATTGCTTTTGGATTAAAAATGAAAAGAATTTCATTTGAAGAAATAAAAAAAAAAGTAAAAAAAATACTTTATATGATGCAAATAAGTAAATTTTCAAGAAGATATCCTCATCAATTATCTAGTGGTGAACAACAAAGAGTAGCTATAGCTAGAGCAATAATTAATGAACCAAAAATGTTGTTATTAGATGAATCTCTTTCAGCTTTAGATTTTCATTTAAGAAAAGAAATGCAAAATGAGTTAAAAACTCTTCAAAGAAAACTTGGAATAACTTTCATCTATGTAACTCATGATCAAGAAGAAGCTCTTTCGATGTCTGATAAAATATTAGTAATGAAGAATGGATCTGTTGAACAATATGGTTCTCCGAAAGAAATATACGAAAAGCCTAAAAATTTATTTGTAGCAAAATTCATAGGAGAAATTAATGTTTTAGAAGCTATTGTTTTACATAGAATTAATGAAAGATATATCAAAATATTAGTTGAAGAACATGAATGTGTTTTTTATACAAATATTAATGTTTTAAATGGACAAAAAATTAAAATTCTCTTACGTCCAGAAGATCTAAAGATTGAAGAGATAAATGATAAAGACAATCCTAATGGTATTGTAGGACAAATTTTAAAAAAAAATTACAAAGGAATGTTGTTAGATACAGAAGTAAAGACAAAGAAAGGGAAAAAAATAAAAATAAGTGAATTTTTTAATAAAAATGATTCACATATTTATTATACGCTGTCAAAAAAAATTTCTGTAACTTGGAAAAAAGACTTGGAGATTAAATTCTTAATATGAAGAATAAAAAATTATTTCAGTTTTTTATTTCTTTAGGAATAATTTGGATTTTTATATTTGTATTTTTACCAAGTATGATTATGATCTTAATTAGTTTCCTAAAAAGAAGTGAGGAAAATCTTATTAGTATATCTTTTACAATAAATAACTACATGAAAATTTTTAACTCATTATATTTTAAATCTATATTTTCTTCGTTATGTATTTCTTTGATCGTTACTTTCTGTTGTTTATTTATTGGATATCCATTTGCGTTCATATTATCGTGTTTACATAAAAAATTACAAACTATTATGGTTTTTTTTCTTATTATTCCTTTTTGGATAAACTCTATTTTAAAGATTTATGGATTAAAAATGTTTTTAAGTATCAGAGGTAAACTAAATGAAATTTTGCTATCAATAGGATTGATAAATAAACCGATTAGATTTCTATATACTAATACGTCAGTTTTAATATGTTTAATACATATATTACTTCCATTTATGATCATGCCAATCTATTCAAGTATAAAGAAAATAAATAAATCTTATATCGAAGCTGCGAAAGACCTCGGGGCTCACTCATATCAAATATTGATTTATATTATACTTCCTATGACAATATTTGATATTTTTTCTAGTTGTATATTAGTTTTACTAACTGCTATGGGATTATTTTATGTTTCAGATTTAATCGGAGGATCTAAAAGTTTACTAGTTGGAAACATTATTAAAAATCAGTTTTTAAATTTTAGAGATTGGCCATTAGGATCTGCAATAAGCGTAATGCTAGTTTTTTTGATAGGAATTTTTTTATTTATTTGTTATAAACTTTTAAGTTTGTTTAAAAAAGATTGGATCTATTATAGAAAATGATTATTCGTACTTTAAAATTTTTTTTTCTTATTGTCGTATATCTTTATCTTTACATTCCAATAATTATATTAGTTTTTCAGTCTTTCAATGATTTGAACCCTAAAAATTTACAAGATTTTGGACAAATTGATCCGTATAAAATGCTGGTAAAAAATGAAAGTCTTTTAGAAGCTACTTACCACTCTTTAATCATAGCTTTTGTTTCATCAAGTGTATCAACTTTAATAGGATCAATAATGGCAATAGCAATTTTTAGATACGATTTTTTTGGTAAAAGATTTATGGTTACTATGTTGTCAGCAATTATGTTAATTCCAGATATAATTATGGCAATTGGATTACTTCTACTTTTTATTTTTTTAAGATTTACATTAGGATTTTGGTCTTTATTATTTTCTCATATTACATTTTGTCTACCTTTTATTTCAATTATAGTATATGCAAGATTAAAAAGCTTTGATTCTAATATATTAGAGGCAGCAAAAGATTTAGGAGCGAATGAAATTAGAATTCTGCAAAAAATTATCTTTCCTTTATCATTTTCTTCAATGATATCTGGATGGTTAATAAGTTTCTTTATTTCAATAGACGATGTAATAATTTCTTCTTTTGTAACTGGACCGATGTACGATGTTCTTCCTCTAAAAATTTACTCAATGATAAGAACAGGAGTTTATGAAGAAATTAATGCTCTTACTTCAATTTTCTTTCTCATTTCATTAATATTTTCTATATTTGGAATGTGTATACTAAACATAAAACAAATTTATGTAAAACATAGTAGATCTTTGAATATTTTCAAGAAAAAGTAAAAATTTTTATATAGGAGAAAATTTGAGAAAAAAATTTTTTTGGATTATTTTTTTTAAAATATTTTTTTTTATTACTTATTCAATTTCTCTAGCAAATAAAGAAGAGAAAATTATTCGTTTTTATAATTGGTCAGAATATGTATCTTCAGAAGTTCTGAATCAGTTCACTAAAGAAACAGGAATCAAAGTTATATGCTCTACATATTCATCTAATGAGTCTATGTATAGCAAGATAAAAATATATAAAAAAGAATCATATGATCTGATAGTTCCATCTACTTATTTCATAGAGAAAATGAGTAAAGAAGGAATGTTAAAAAAAATAGATAAGACAAAACTAACACAATTTAGAAATATTGATATTAATTTTTTAAATAAATCATTTGATCCAAAAAATAACTTTTCTATTCCATATATTTGGGGCGCGACAGGAATTGGAGTTAATACAGATTTTATTAACCCTAATAGAATAAATTCATGGGCGAACTTATGGGATCAGAAATATAGAAAGAAACTGTTATTAATTGATGATGCTAGAGAAATATTTCAAATGGCCTTATTAAAATTAGGTTGTTCAGGAAATACTAGTGATCCGAAATTAATAAAAATGGCTTATGAAGAATTAAAAAAAATAGTGCCAAATATCATGGCATTTAATTCTGATAATCCAGCTAATCCTTTTATACAAGGAGAAGCAGAAATAGGTATGATATGGAACGGATCAGCTTCAATAGCTAGAAGATTTGGTGTTCCTATAGAATTTATTTGGCCAAAGGAAGGAGGAATTTTTTGGATGGACAGTTTAGCGATTCCATCTACGTCTAAGAATGTAAATGAATCTTTAAGATTAATAGATTTTTTACTAAGACCTGACATAGCTGAAAAGATAATAAAAAAAATAGGATATCCAACAGCTAATTTTGCAGCTAAAAAACTTTTACCAAAAAGAATAACTAACAATAAAATTCTTTATCCAGATAAAGAAATAATAAATAATGGAGAATGGCAGAAAGATGTAGGAAAAGCTAACATATTATATGAAAATTATTTCCAAAAGTTGAAATCAGTTAGATAGATTTAAATTTTAATCTTAATACTAATTTTTAAAAAATTAAATCTAAAGTTCTTATAGTCCTCTGAAGGAATCGAACCTACAACTAACCTTTAGGAAAGGTTTATTATATCCATTTAACTAAGAGGACTAACAAATTTTATTAGGCTTAATCTTTTGTTTTAATATAAAAATATTAGATTTTATTTATATAAATAATCAATAATATAAAATTATGTCAAATACATATTTAACTAAAACAAATTTAGATTTTAACAATAGTTGATTTGTAAAACAAATTAATTTAGAATTTCCGATTTTCTAAAATATTTTCATAGACCAAAAGATGTTTTAGTAAAAATTAGTGAGGAATTTATTAAAAATAATTTTGAAGATATTCTTGAATTAGAAACTGTACTTGATGTCTTTAGATGGACAGTAAGTAAATTTAATCAATCAAATATTTTTTATGGACATGGAACAGACAATTCTAGAGATGAGGCAATGAACTTGATTCTCTCATCTATTTTTTTACCTTTAGATATTCCAGATGTTCTTTTTTCTTCTAAATTGACATTTAGAGAGAAAAAGTTAATTTTAAATTTAGTAAAAAAAAGAGTCTGTAAAAAAATACCAGTGGCTTATTTAATAAATAAATCATGGTTTTGTGGTCATCAGTTCTATGTAGATAGAAGAGTTATCATACCGAAATCACCAATAGGTGAGCTAATAAAAAATAGATTTAAGGATATAATTGATTTTTATCCAAAAAATATATTAGATATGTGCACTGGAAGTGCTTGTATTGCAATATCATGTTCTTATGAGTTTTTGAAATCAAAAATTGATGCAGTTGATATATCTGAAAATGCATTGAAAATAGCAAGAAAAAATATTTTACTTCACGGTGTATCTAACTCTGTTAGACTAATACATTCTAACTTATTTGATAAGGTTCCAGAAAAAAAATATGATTTGATTATTTCAAATCCTCCATATGTCAGTAAAAATGAATTTAGGAAATTACCACAGGAATATTCTTATGAACCAAAAGTAGCTTTAATTGCTGAAGAAAATGGATTGAAAATTATTAGGAAAATTTTAGAAATATCTAAAAATTTCTTATCAAATAAAGGAGTGCTGATATGTGAAGTTGGAACAAACTCGGAAATTATATCTAATAAATATCCAAGAACAGTTTTTAATTGGATAGCTACTAAAAATGGCGGAGAAGGAATTTTCTCAATATCTAGAGATAAGCTAAAAAATATAAAAAAATAAAACAAATCAAAAGAATTTATAGAGGAATTATGTCAGGAAACTCGATAGGTAATTTATTTCGTGTAACAACGTTTGGAGAGTCTCATGGAAAACTAATTGGATGTATAGTAGACGGAGTCCCTCCTGGGATTATATTATCCATTTCAGATTTACAATTTGATTTAAACAGAAGAAAACCTGGATGTTCTATGTATGTAAGTTCTAGAAAAGAGTTAGACAAAATTGAAATTTTATCTGGAATCTTCAATAATAAAACTACAGGGACACCAATAGGTTTATTAATTAAGAACGAAGATTGTGTTTCTGAAGATTATGAAAATATAAAAAATGTCTTTAGACCAGGACATGCAGATTTTTCTTATTATAAGAAATATAAAATAAGAGACTATAGAGGAGGAGGACGTTCATCTTCTAGAGAAACAGCAATGAGAGTTGCAGCTGGGGCAATAGCTAAAAAATATTTAAAAGAAACTTTAGGAATTAAAATTTTTGCTTTTTTAAGTCAAGTTGGAAATATAATTTTTTCTTTAACAGATATACAAGAAATCTCTAAAAACAAGTTTTTCTGTCCAGAAAAAAAAAAATTAAGTAAACTAAAAAGTTTTTTGGATTCTATAAAAAATGATGGAGATTCTATTGGTTCAAAAGTTACTATAGTTGCTGATAGAGTTCCAGCTGGACTCGGAGAACCGGTATTCGATAAACTAGATGCTGATATAGCTCATGCAATGATGAGTATTAATGCAGTTAAAGGTGTTGAGATAGGTGATGGATTCAATGTTGTGAAAATGAAAGGTAGTCAAAATAGAGATGAGATATCAAAAAAAGGGTTTTTGACTAATCATTCAGGCGGAATATTAGGAGGAATAAGTACTGGACAAAGAATAATTTCTCATTTATCTATTAAGCCAGCTTCTAGCATTTCAATTCCTTGTAAAACAATAGATAAAAATGGAAATGATGTCATTTTGTCTGTTAAAGGTCGTCATGATACATGTATAGGAATCAGAGCAGTTCCTGTAGCAGAAGCTATGATGGCAATAGTTTTAATGGATCATTTTTTAAGAAATAGGGCACAATGTGGAAAATAGTATTATTTTTGTAATTTTGAATTTTTAATAACTTTTAAATTTATATATCTTTAAGAAAAGTTTAAAACTTTTTATTAATATAATTCTTATATAAAATTTAGTCTCTAAAAGATTTAATCTTGTAAAATTCTTCTACTATAAAAACAATTTATATCTTAATAAATTTTAAAAACCTATTTTTTGTCTTATTGTTCGGATAACTTTTAAATGTTATTACTAGTAATTGTAGTTTACAAAGCACTTTTTATTTTTTATAAAATAAAATCTAAATTTTAAGATTGATGTAAAGAATTTGTTAGGCAAGATTTTCTAAATTCGTAATTCTGTTAATATTTGAAATATAATTAATAACTTTACAGGAAGATATGATTAATGAAAAGAGCAGTAATTAGCGGTCTTGGAATAGTTTCCAGTATAGGTAATAATAAGAAAGAAGTTTTAAAATCTCTACAGTCTTGTAAATCTGGGATTAGGTTTTCGAAAGAGTTTGATGATATTGGATTAAGGAGTAAAGTATGTGGTGATATTAAAATCTCGAAAGAAGAAATTAAAAAAAAAATAAATAGAAAGATTCTTAGATTTATGAGTGATTGTTCTGTATATGCATATTTATCTATGAAAGAAGCAATAGAAGATGCAGGACTGGTTGACAAACAAATTTCTAATTTTAGAACTGGACTAATTGTAGGTTCTGGAGGTGGGTCTCCATTAAATCAAGTTGCTGGATCTTATGCAATGCGTACAAAAGGTTTAAGAGGAGTAAGTCCTTATATGGTACCAAAAGCAATGGCTTCTGGAATTTCGGCTTGTTTGTCTATTCCGTTTAAAATTAAAGGAACCAACTATTCTATTAGTTCTGCTTGTTCTACATCAACACATTGTATTGGACATGCTTTTGAACTGATTCAATTTGGTAAACAAGATATCGTTTTTGCTGGTGGTGGAGAAGAAGTAAGTTGGGAACTGACTTGTGAGTTTGATGCTATGGGCGCTCTTTCTACGAAATATAACAATAAACCTCATAAAGCTTCTAGAACCTATGATAGGGATAGAGATGGATTTGTAATTTCAGGTGGAGGAGGTATAGTAGTTGTAGAAGAATTAGAGCATGCATTGTCTCGTGGAGTTCATATATATGCAGAAATTGTTGGATATGGATCAACTTCTGATGGTTTTGATATGGTAGTTCCTTCTGGTGAAGGAGCTGTTAGATGCATGAAAATGGCACTATCTGATATTAGAGATGTAGACTACATAAACACTCATGGAACTTCTACACAAGTAGGAGATATCAAGGAACTAAATGCAATTACTGAAGTTTTTGGGAAAAATGTTCCTGCAATTTCTTCTACTAAGTCTATGACGGGTCATTCTTTAGGAGCTGCTGGTGTCCATGAAGTAATTTATAGCTTGCTAATGTTAGAAAACGGATTTATTACACCAAGCATTAATATCGATAACATTGACGAGAATGCAAAATCAATGAATATCGTTACAAAATTTACGAAAAAAGATCTTTATTTAGTTTTATCTAATAGTTTTGGTTTTGGAGGAACAAACGCATCTTTACTTATGAAAAAATATTTCTGAACTTAAAGCAAAATTTTTTACTTTAACTTTATACTCAAACAACTTTAAATAAAGTTTATAAGATGTTTTATAAACATGTTTATTGTGTTACTGTGATTATTTGTGTTTTTAAAAGATTTAATTTTAATGGGAAATAATCTCTGATTTTGTGTAAAGAGTTCTAATTTCTTAGAAAGAATATTTTAACTATGAAAGAGATTTTCTAATATAAAAAAATAGCAAAATATTATGAAAATATTAATTGATGAAGATATACCATACAACTATCAATTATTCGAAAAGTTTGGAAAAGTTAAAACTGCTTCTGGAAGATATATTTCAAATGAAATTTTGAAGGATGTTGATATTCTTATAGTACGTTCTGTTACTAAAGTAGATAGAAATTTACTAATAGGAAGTAATGTAAAATTCGTTGGTACAGCTACTTCTGGATTTGATCATGTTGATCATGAATGGCTCAAAGAAAATGATATTTTTTTTTCAGTAGCTTCTGGATGTAACTCAGTTTCTGTTGTTGAATATGTGATTTCTGCAATGTTATATCAGGCAAATAGAAATTGTTTTGATCTAAGAGAAAAAACAGTAGGAATAGTTGGGTTTGGAAATATAGGAAGTTTATTAAATAAGTATTTGAAATCCTTGAAAGTAAAAACATTAATTTGTGATCCTCCTTTATATGAAAAGGAACAGAATAACGAATTTGTAAGTTTGGAGAAATTATTATCTTCGTCTGATATAATCAGTTTTCATAGCTCATTAAATAGTTCAGAAAAATATTCTTCTTATCATTTATTAGATCAAGACAAAATTGATTCGATACATGAAGGGAAAACTATAATTAATACAAGTCGAGGATCTATAATAGATAATAAAGCTTTATATAATTCTTTAAAAAATAATAAAAAAATTGATGTTATATTAGACGTATGGGAAAATGAACCAAACATATTACTACCTTTACTATCAAAAGTTTTAATTGGCACACCGCATATTGCTGGATGTTCTTTGGAAGGTAAAATAAGAGGAATTATTAAAATTTTCCTTGATTTGAATAATTTTCTTGGAAAGAAAGAAAATATTAATATAAAAAAGTTATTTTCTTTTGAAAGTATCAAACCAGTTGAAATTGATGGAGATTTGGATCAAAAAAGATTATACAAATTAATTTGTTCGCTCTATAGTATAGAGAAAGATAATGAATTATTAGATAGAAAAAGTTATCTTTATTTTGATACATTAAGGAAGTTTTACTCAAATCATAGAGAGTGGTCATCTTTAGAAGTAAATTGCAATAATACAAACACAGCAAATTTATTACACTCCTTGGGATTTTTAGTAAGAAATAATTAGTAAATTATTATATTATTTTTTTAGATTTTACAAATTTCAGTATTTATTTAAATTAATAATAGATATTTAAGATAAGTTATATATACTTATAGGAAATTAATTTATGTATGAATGAACAAAAAAATTTTAGTTATATAAAAAAAGTTGTTTTAGGTGTTGAGTATAATGGTAAAAATTATCATGGCTGGCAAAATCAACCTAATGTCAGGAGTGTTCAACACAATGTAGAATTTGCTCTATCTAAAATAGCAAATGAGAATATACGAACATTTTGTGGGGGAAGAACAGATTCAGGTGTTCATGCAATTGAACAAGTTATTCATTTTGAAACAAAATCTAATAGAAGTGACGTTTCCTGGGTTTATGGAACAAATCATTATCTTCCAATAGATATCTCTGTAAAGTGGTCTAGAATAGTAGATAAAAGCTTTCATGCAAGATTCAGCGCAGTATCTAGAACTTATAGATATTTTATTTTAAACGATCTAGTGAACTCAGCAATAATTTCAGAAAATGTTTGTTATCAAAGAAAATTTTTAGATGAAAATAAAATGAACAAAGCATCTCGTGTATTGATTGGAGAAAAAGATTTCTCTTCATTCCGTTCGTCTAAATGTCAGTCTAAATCTTCAGTAAAAAAGATAAGAAAAGTTCAAGTTTTTAGAAGAGAAAATTATGTAATTATTGAAATTACAGCGAATTCATTTTTATATAATATGGTTAGAAATATAGTAGGAAATTTAATTGAGATAGGATTAAAAAAGAAGAAAATTAATTGGATCGAAGAATTACTCTATTTAAAGGATAGAAAAAAATCATTAAAAAAAGCAGAGTCAAAAGGATTATATCTAATGTATATAGAATATCCTCAAATGTATAATTTGCCAGTAGAACATAAATGGCCATTATTTCTACCAAGATAATGTTTAAATTAGAAACGACTTCTTAGTAAGAGTTTCTTTAAAAAATTTTTTAGTAGATATCCTACAAAAGGTATTTCTTTAATTTATAAAATATAAAAAAGGAACTTATAATGAGCTGGATAGAAAAAATATCTAAAAAACAAAAGATTATTCGTAATAGTAAATCCAGTGTTCCTGAAGGTGTTTGGACAAACTGTAGTAACTGTTCAGAAATTCTTTACAAAAAAGATTTAGAAAACAATTTATACGTTTGTCCAAAGTGTGATTTTCATATGAAAATATCTGCTAGAAAAAGATTGATTTCTTTTTTAGATTTCGGATCAGCTATAGAAATAGGAACAAATTTCAAACCAAAAGATATTTTAAAATTTAGAGACTATAAGAAATATAAAGATAGAATATTAGAGGCTCAAAAAAAATCTAATGAGCTGGAAGCATTAATTGTAATGAAAGGAAAATTAAAAGGAATTTTAGTTTTAACTGCTGCGTTTGAGTTTTCTTTTATGGGTGGATCAATGGCGTCTGTAGTTGGATCAAGATTTGTGTTAGCTGTAGAACAAACAATAAAAAATAATTGTCCACTTGTTTGTTTTTCTTCTAGTGGTGGAGCTAGAATGCAAGAGTCTTTAATTTCTTTAATGCAAATGGCGAAAACTAGTGCGGCTATAGGTAAAATGAAAGAAAAATTAATACCTTATATTTCCGTATTAACTAATCCAACTATGGGAGGAGTTTCAGCTAGTTTAGCAATGCTAGGAGATATAAATATTGCCGAACCAAAAGCACTAATTGGATTTGCTGGTCCTAGAATTATTGAGCAAACAGTAGGAGAAACATTACCAAATGGATTTCAAAGAAGCGAATTTCTTATAGAAAAGGGAATGATAGATTTAATTATTCATAGAATGAACATGAGAGATAAAATATCAGAAATAATATCTATCCTGACTCACAGAGAAGTATAAAAAACCAAAATTTTTAATTCTAAATTGGTGATATAGATGTTTTCAAAACTAAATGTTAACTCTGATCTATCTATTTGGTTAAATTACATAAAAAAACAACATGATAAAGCTATTGACATGTCTCTTGATAGAATTAGAAAAGTTGCAAAAAAGATGAATTTACTTAATCTTAACAAATTTATTATAACTGTAACTGGAACTAATGGTAAAGGAACTACATGTAGCATTTTAGAATCAATTTTTCTAAATTCTGGAATAAAAACTGGTGTATATAGTTCTCCTCATTTAATATGTTATTCTGAAAGAATTAGAATAAATGGCAAAAATGTTTCTAAGAGATATCTTTGTAGTATTTTTTCTTTAATTGAACATGAAAGGGAAGAAGTTTCTTTAACATATTTTGAATATGGAACATTAGCCGCTTTGAAAATTTTTCAAGAATCAAATTTAGATGTAGTAATTTTAGAAGTTGGAATGGGAGGAAGATTTGATGCTACAAATATAATTGATTCAAATATTTCTGTAATTGTTAATATAGGATTAGATCATGAAAATTGGTTAGGAAAAAACAGAGAAGATATTGGATATCAAAAATCTGGAATTTTTAGGAAAAATCAACATGTTGTTATAGGAGAACAGCATATACCAAAATCTGTACTAAAAATATCAAAAGAGTTGAATGTTAATTTGTTTAGATATAAAATTGATTGGAATTTTTATGTTGAGAAGAATTTTTGGCATTGGTATTCAAAAAGAAAATGTTATAAATTTTTACCAATTCCAAAATATGTTTTTTTAGAAAATGTTTCAGTAGCATTAGCTGTAATCAATGTTTTAGAAAAAAATTATAATATTTTTAAAAATTTAATATCAGTCAAATCAATTCAAAAATCTTTAATTCACACAAAATTACCTGGTAGATTTCAAATTTTTAGTAAGTTACCTAAAATTATTTTAGATGTCGCTCATAATCCACATGCATCTTATATTTTGTATAAAAAACTTTTTCATGTCAAAAGATTTTGTACAGGTAAGTTATATGCTATTTCTGCTATGCTAGTTGATAAAGATATAAAAAATACATTATTATGTTTAAAACCTATAGTAGATTGTTGGTATCTATCGTCCTTAAGCTGTTTTCGAGGAGCTGACTCTTCAAGTTTGGCAAGATACTTTAATGTTTCCTATCAATTTCCTACAGTTAAGGAAGCATGGGAAACTCTAAAGAAAGTAATAGATGAAAACGATATTTTAATAGTATTTGGGTCGTTTAATACTGTTTATGAATTTATTTTAGCTAACAAAAATCATTAAGATTTTAAACTAAAAGAATTAAAATATTGTTCTTAAATAAAGAATATGTCTAATAATTTCATCTTAAAATTTGATGATATTACAGTAAAAAGTATGTTAGTACTTTTAAGGTAAATCCTCTAATTACAAATATAAAACAATATTACTTTAATGAAAATTTTAAATTTTTAAAAAATCTATATTTTTGGTAGATTTTTTGTTTTGTATATAATTTTACTAGATTATATTTTAAGATATTTAAAAGAATAAAAAAAGTAACTTCTATATAAAAATAATATTTTTATATTAAATGATATTTCATTTTCTACAGATTTATTTATAATAAATATTTTTGTATCTTTTATGATAAAAGATATAGTTCAATAATCTCTTTTAGAAGCTTGGACGGAAGTAATTGCAATTGTGTAAACTATATCTTCTACTGAAGATCCTCTAGAAAGATCATTTACCGGTTTTCTTATCCCCTGTAGTATTGGGCCTATACAAACAGATTTGGATGTTCTTTGAACAGCTTTGTATGTTGTATTTCCTGTGTTTAAATCAGGGAAAATAAACACTGTAGCTTCTCCTGCTACAGGAGATTGTGGAGATTTATGTCTAGCTACATCTTTAGAAACAGCAGCATCATATTGTAATGGACCGTCTATTATCAGATCAGGTCTTTTTGTTCTAACTATTTCTGTAGCTTTTTTAACTTTTTCTACTTCCTTTCCAAATCCAGAATTTCCTGTTGAATAAGATATCATAGCTATTTTCGGGTTTATCCCAAATAAAATAGCTGACTCTGCTGACTGTATAGCAATTTCTGATAATTGATGTTCATTTGGGTTTATATTTATTGCACAGTCTCCATATACTAAAACTTCTTCTTTTAGAAGCATTAGAAATATTGAAGAAACAGACAAGCTTTTTTTATCTGTCTTAATTATTTGCAAAGAAGGACGAATTGTATTTGCTGTTGTGTTCGCTATTCCGGAAACCATCCCATCTACATCACCTCTTTCTAACATCATTGTCCCTAATACTATATTATTTTTTAGTTGTTTATTTGCAATTACATTCGTCATACCTTTATGTTTTCTTAAAAAAACTAGTCTATCAATATAATTTTTCTTAATTGACTCTGGAAGAATAATTTCTATTTTAGATCCTACATCAATTTCATTATCATATGCTATATGTCTTATTTCATCTGGATTTCCTAGTAAGACACAATGTGCAATATTTCTTTTCGAACAAATTGATGCCGCTTTTATTATTCTTAAATCGTTACCTTCAGGAAGTACAATGATTTTTTTAGATTTTCTAGCTAAATCTGATAAATTATAAAGAAAAATAGATGGTGTATAGATTTTTTTTGTCTTTGAAGAAAATAAAATAGAATCTATAATATTTAAATTTATGTTTGATTTAAAACATTTTTTTATTCTTTCTATTTTTTTTTTATCATTTACATTAATTTTTTTAAAACACTTCTCTAGTGTTTTAATTGTTTCTAAAACACTTATGTTGGTAACAAGTACTGGTATATTTTTTTTTTCGAAAGTTTTCTTAAGAATTCTTAATAGAAATCCTGGAAATTTATTTTTACCAACTAGTAATAAAGCACCTATTTTCTTTCCTTGCATTATTAACAAACATACAAGAATAATTGCGTTATATTCTTTTGCATGTATTAAAATTAAATTTCTTTTATGAAATGAACTAATTATTGCTTTAATATTCCCTTCATAGAAGGATATTGATTCTATTCTTTCTGATCTTATTATATTATCATATAATGATTCTGCTTTTAAATAATAGAAAATATCTATTATTCTTACAGAAAGAACCTTTTTTTTCCAGAAAATAGATCCTAGAAATGGAATTTTTCCATTATAATGTTCATGTGAATGAATTATTTTTAATTTTGAACTACTCATTTTCTTATTCTTTTTAAGAATAAATGAATCCGCTTTATTAAATATAACTCCTGCAATATTTTCATTTTTTTTACAACTAAAAATAGCATTTTCAAACTCTTCTTTATTACAGATCTCTTTTGAAGAAGATGAAATAAATATAATTTTTGTTCCTAATAAATTAGCTATTTCTTGATTAAGTTCATGAATAAATGGAAATTTTTCATTTATATGAAAACCTTCCAGAATTGTTATTGAATCTTTAGATGAACTATTATAATATCTTGATAAGATTTTCTCAGTTAATTCATTTCTTCTATTGTTTTTAAAGATTAATTTAATTTGTTGAATATTAACTTTACTATATATTTCAACTTTTGGGAAAAGCTTAGGCATTTCACAAATATCGTCATTATTTTCATAAATATTAGTAAATTTTAAAAAATTTAATTTAATTCCTTTTTTTAATATTATATTGAAAATTCCTATAATTACGTTGTCCATATATACATTCTTGTCAGTCGGAATCAACATTATAGTTTTATGCATATAAAAACCTTTTGATAAAATTAAAAGTTTGAATCTAATGATTTTACAGTACGATACGTTTCTTCTGCGATAATTATAGATTCTTTTGAAGGAATCACAAAAACAGGAATTCCTATATCATCAGTAATTTTTCCAGATCTTCCAGAATGTATTTCAAAATTTCTTTCATTATTGTAATACACATTTAATAAAGAAAGCTTTTTTAAAGTTATTTCTCTCATTAAACATGAATTTTCCCCAATTCCGCCAGTAAAGACAATTGAATCTACATGATCATTCATTAACGAAAAATAAGAAGCTATATATTTAGCTAATCTATGACAATAGATTTTCATTGCTATCTTAGCTTCATTCAAATAATTGAAATTTTTTTCTAAAAATCTAAAATCACTACTTTTTTTTGTTAATCCTAATATTCCAGATTTGCTATTTAATAATCTGAAAATTTTTTCTATGTTAAATCCAAGTGTTTTGTATAAATAAAAAATTATGGAAGGGTCTATATCTCCACTTCTTGTGCCCATTACAATTCCTTCCAATGGAGTTAATCCCATAGAAGTATCTATCGATTTTCCATTTACTATGGCTGTAATAGATCCTCCATTTCCTAAATGACAGCTTATAATATTTATTTTTTCTATTGGTTTTTTAAGATATTCAGAAATTTTTTTTACTATGTAATAATGACTTATTCCATGAGCTCCGTATCTACGTATTTTGTATTTTTCATATAAATTCATCGGTATAGCATATAAATAAGACTCTTTTGGCATAGTCTGATGAAATGCTGTATCAAATACAGCTACATTTCTCTCAGAAAGATTTGGAAAAAGTCGCAGTGATTCTGCTATAGAAGCTAGGCTAGCAGGATTATGTAATGGTGCAAATTGAACTGAATCTTTAATAATTTCAATTATTTCTTTATTAATTATTACTGATTTCTTTACTTTCTCTCCTCCATGTACTACTCTGTGTCCAATAGCAAAAATTTTTTTTATTTCTTTATCTGAAAGAATATTATTTATTAAGAATAATAAAGATTCTTTATATCCTGAATTTTTGTTTAATTTTTTTTTTACTTTTACACTATCTTTAGTAGTCCATGTAAACATAGGGTTGGTAGAGAAAAGATAATCAGAAAAACCAAATATCTGTTCTTCTAAATTTAATGTATTAACTAAAGAAAATTTTAAAGAAGAACTTCCACAGTTTAGAACTAATATAAATTTTTTGTTCATGGATTTTCATTTGATTTATAATTATGAAAAATAAATATTTGTTTTAAGTATACTATATATATTTTTTAAAATATTAAAAGTCTTTTTAAAAATCAATAACTTATATATGGTTAAAATGTTTTCAAACATACTTGAAAAAGTTAATTTTAATTGTATAATTTAAATTCTAAACAATCATTTGTATTAAGTCAAAGACAACTTTTATTTACAGTAATTTTTTATTTTGTTTTTCAAAAATTGAAGTTTTATTATAGTATTTATTGTATTACTTTATTTAAAAAAAATATATTGTTTGAAGTTTCTTAAAATCTATAATTTCTATTTTAATAATAGCCAAGTTTTTTAGAATATTTATGTTTGTTTCGAGAACAAAAATTAGTATATAATTCGTTATTTGATTAGATTAGTAGTAGTTGTGTTTGTATTGATTCATATTAAAGATTTTATTATTACTAATAATTACTTTTTACTTTTTATAGAAAACAATTTTTACAGAATTTTTAATACTAAATAAATGTCGAAATATTGTGAAATTACCGGGAAAAAAACTATTACAGGTAACAGAAGATCACATTCTATGTGTGCTACTAAAAGAAGGTTTTTTCCTAATCTTCATTATCATAGGTATTGGGTTAGCTCTAAGAAAAAGTTTATAAAACTTAGAATTTCTTCCAAAGGAATGAGAATTCTTGATAAGAAAGGTGTTGATTGGATTTTCAATAATTATAATTTTAGGAAAATCAAAAGAAAATAAATGAAAAAAAATTTAAGGAAAAAAATTAAGCTTGTTTCTTTGTCTAAAACTGGACATTTTTATACAACTATAAAAAATAAAAGAAACACAAAATATAAACTCAAGATAAAAAAATTTGATCCGATAATTAGAAAACATATTTTTTATGAAGAGAAAAGTATTAAATAGTTTTTAAAAATTAAAGATTATACTTTTTTAAGGTAAGTTTTACAATGTTTTTTAAAGTTTTTAAAATTTAATTTTATATTTCATGTTTGCATGGATTTTTAAAAAATTGCGAATGATTAAAAAAATCATATATATATAAAATATAGATTTTTATTTACATAACTGTCATATTGAATTTCCTAGAAATTTTTATTTTTATTATTTAAAAACTTTTTTTTTATGTATTC
Source organism: Candidatus Riesia sp. GBBU (assembly GCA_002074035.1). Classification (GTDB taxonomy): domain Bacteria; phylum Pseudomonadota; class Gammaproteobacteria; order Enterobacterales; family Enterobacteriaceae; genus GBBU. The sequence continues at coordinate 402,432 of CP012849.1, forward strand.
TTCTATTTGTTTAGGTACAAGACAAGAAATATTTCCTCCAAATTTAATTATTTCTTTTATCATTGTAGAAGAGATTTGAGAGAAATTCATAGAAGGAAAAAAAAAATTGTTTCTATATTATTTTTTGTTATTTTCTTATTTAAGAATTCCATTTGTCTCTCTTTTGAGAAATCTGATGTTGATCTAATTCCTCTAACTAAAATTTTTGATTTATTCTTTATAGCGAAATTTGTAATAAGTTCATTGAAACAACATACGTTTACATTTTTTATATGTTTCGTACTTTCTCTCATTAAAAAAACTCTTTCTTTTAATGAAAAGAGTGTGTTTTTAAAAGGATTTTTAAAAATCGCTACAGTTAATTTATTAAATATGGAAACTGATCTTTTTATTATGTCTATGTGTCCACATGTAACAGGATCAAAAGTACCTGGATAAATCACATTTTTTTTCATATCGTTTATTAAAGAATTTAAAACAATTTTTTTATTCTGTAGAATACACAATAAATATTGTATCAATTTTATTTTAAAATTTTGAGTATAAAAGTGAAAATTTTTAACTTTCAATTAATACGTTGATAAAATCAATTTTTAAAATTTGATTATTTAAATTTAAGATTTTAAATTTTTTATATTAAATTTTAATAATTTCTTAATAAAGAAGAAATCATACTTTTTAAATTGACACTTTAGATACATTTGGTTCAAATGTCTTCTAAAGAATAGAAATTTTAGACACATTAAAGTTAAAAATTATTTAAAAAATAAATGGGTAAACCTTATAATTTTACATTAATATGTACTTTTTGTATATTTATTTAAATAAACAGAAAATCTGTAAGATAGTTTAACTTAAAATTAATATTTAATATATCAAATATAGACAGTAAATAAAATTAAATTATTAAAACAAAAGTTATATGTTATAAATTAAGGAATTAAAATGATAATAAATTTTTTTAGTAAACATTTACTATTATGTACAACTTGGATTATGCTTTTTCTATTAGTTGTTACATTAACAATAAGTAGTTTTTTTTCCAAAATAGAAAATATTACTAGAACAAAAGCAATACAGTTAATTAATAGAAATAAAGCAGTTGTTGTTGATCTCCGTAACAGAAGTAAATTTTATAGTGGTCATATTATTTTTTCTATGAATTTTACACCTGAAGAAATTGAAAACAAAAAAATAGAAGGATTAATTAAGTATATAAACAATCCTGTAGTTGTAGTTTCTGAAAATGGAATAGAATCTTTCCATTCTGCTAAAAAACTTTCTCAATACGGATTCAATCAAGTGTATATTCTAAAAGAGGGAATAAATGGATGGTTAAATAACGAATTACCTTTGACAAAGAAAAATATTATTTTATAAAATTAAACTTTAAATTAATAAAATTATTTAAAATTAGTATGATATTTTATATTCTTTTTATGAGAAATTGTCAAGTGTAATATTCTAAATAAAATACTTAATTAAATTTTAGAACTTTTGAGTTAAAATTATAACAGAAAATTAGTTATAATAAAATTTTCCATGTAAATTACTTGTGACTATTTTATATTTAAATCACTATTAAATATTTAATTTAAAACATGCTAAAAATGTTATTACATATAATGTATTTAATACTATTAATACACTAAAATTAATTAACATATAAATTAATAACTCTTATGAAAATTAATAAAAATTTAGTTACTTCAGTATTAATCTTTGATTCTGGTATTGGAGGAATTCCTGTTTATCTTACAATTAAAAAAATTTTTCCCAAAATAAACTATGCTTATATAATTGATAATGACTCTTTTCCTTATGGTGATAAAAAGAATAGTTTCATAGTTGATAGAATTATAAAATGTATTTATAAAGTTCATAAGAAACAAAAAATAATTTTAGCTATTATTGCTTGTAATACTGCTAGTGTAATTAGCTTAAGAAAGCTCAGAGAAGTTTTTTCATTTCCAATTATCGGAATAATTCCTGATATAAAATCTGCTGTTAAAATAACTAAAAATAAAATTGTTGGGTTACTTGCTACAAAAGCTACCATAAATAGTGCTTATATGAAACGTTTTATTAAAAATTTTTCTTCGTATGTAATAATTAGAAACATCATAGTTTCCGATATAATAAATGTAGTAGAAAATATGTTTAATACTACATATCAATCAGTATATAAAACATTATCTATTTTGTCCCCATGGATCGAAGACAGAACAAGTAATCCTGATACTATCATACTTGGATGTACTCATCTTCTATTGATAAAAAAAGAAATCAAAAATTTTTTTGGAAGAAAAATTAATTTAATTGATTCAAAATCAGATCTTTTAAAAAATGTTTATATTTATAAGAAAAGTATTTTTAGTATTAAGAAAAAAAATACAGTCTACTATACCAAAATGGAAGAGAGAATCAAGATTTTGATACAAGTTTTTAAGGAAATCGGATTTGAAAAATTTGAAGAAATTTTTACTTAGAATATAATTAGATTACCTCAATTAAAATTACATATTATGTAATTAGATGTCTGATATCTTTTTTAATATTAGGAAATCTTTATGAAGAATATTAATCCTACAAAAACTTTTTTTTGGAAAAAATTACAACATCATTATAACAGAGTCAGAAAAGTTAAAATTCAAGATTTATTTAAAGAAGACAAAAGTAGATTTTTAAAATTTTCTAAAAATTTTAGAGACATTATATGGATTGATTACTCTAAGAACAAAATCTTAGAAGAAACTATGAAAAATTTGTTCAATTTATCTAAAGAGATGGATGTAAAATCAGCAATAAACAGTATGTTTAATGGAGAAAAAATTAATAAAACAGAGAATAGAGCAGTTTTGCATACAGCAATAAGAAACAGAAATAAAAATAAAATTATATTAGATGGAATTAAAATTAAAGAAGAAGTAAGAAAAATTTTTAAGAAAATAGAAAATTTTAGCGAAGATGTTATTGCAGGTAATTGGAGAGGATATAGTGGAAAAAGAATTACAGATATTGTTAATATAGGGATAGGTGGTTCAGACCTTGGGCCAAGAATGGTTTTGAAATCATTAAAATCGTATAGAAATCATTTAAAAATTCATTTTGTTTATAGCTCAGACGGAATTCATATTTTTGAAACTCTGAAAAAAATCTCTCACGAAACTACTTTATTTTTAATTTCTTCAAAAACTTTTTCGACTCATGAAACAATATCAAACTCAGAAATTGCAAAGAATTGGTTCATATCAAAGTCAAAAAATATAAAACATATGCAACTTCATTTCTTTGCAATATCTATGAACTATAAAAAATCAATAGAATTTGGAATAGAAAAAAAGAATATATTCAAAATATTTGATTGGATTGGTGGACGTTACTCATTATGGTCTTCTGTTGGTCTATCAATAGCTTTGTCTATTGGATTTAAAAATTTTGAAAATTTGTTAGATGGAGCATATGCTATGGATAATCATTTTTTAAATACTACAGAAAGTGATAACATTCCTATAATACTAGCTCTAATAAGCATTTGGTATAATAATTTTTTTAGATCTGAAACAGAAGTAATTTTACCATATAGTCAAAGATTATCTTTGCTTCCAACTTATCTTCAGCAGTGTTTAATGGAATCAAATGGGAAATCTGTTGACAGGTTAGGAAATTTTATTAAATATCAAACATGTCCAATTATTTGGGGAGAGACTGGGACTAATTTTCAACATTCCTTTTGTCAATTAATGCATCAAGGAAAAAAATTAATTCCTTGTGATTTTATAGGAGTTATACAAAATCCTGGATTTTCAGAAAAATGTCATGAAGAAACTATGTCTAATTTTTTTTCTCAAACAAGAGCTTTGGCATTTGGGAACTTTAGTAAAAAAAGTACAAAAAATTCAAATTTATACAAAGTTTTATTTGGAAATAGACCAAGTAACTCAATTTTATTAAAAAAAATTGATCCGTATACAATTGGAGCTTTAATTTCTATGTATGAACATAAGACATTTGTTCAAGGAGTTATATGGAATATATATAGTTTTGATCAGTGGGGAGTAGAACTTGGGAAAAAACTATCTTTTCAAATTTTATCTGACATAAGGAACAATAAAGAAATTGATAATTACGATGATTCAACAAATAATATAATAAACCTGTATAAGAAATTCAAAAAATGAATTAATAAAGTTTAATTTCATTGTAGTTAATCAACACGTCTACGATGTTTATTCGCAGTAGTAATTATATTTTTAATCAAAAACTTTGTTATGGATTTATAATAACTCATTAGAAAAATTCTTTCAAAGTTTTATAAAAACTTTTAGTTTTTTTCATAAAGATTTCTTTTCCAGGTTCGTCTGTATATCCTTCATTTTTTAAAGTAGAAAGAAACTTTGTAAAAAATGTCTTACTGAAAAAATGAGAAAATTTTTTGTTTTTTTGAAAAAATTTTTTTGTTTTTACTTGAATTGTTTGTTTAAGATTATTTCTATCAAATTTTGAAGAATTTACTAAGCAATTGAATAAAAACAAATACAAAAATAATACGTTTTTTGAAATCTCTGAAAAAGATTCTAAGAATTCTATGAAATTTTTATTAATTTTAATTATCTTTTTATTTATAAAAAAAATTATTTTTTGGTTTTCTAAATTCTTTAAAGTTTCATTTATTTCATAAACTAATTTATTTGAAGAATATCTCAAAAAATATGTTATCTTCATAAAAGGGTAAATTAATATCACAATATTATATATTTCTTTTTTGGTTAAAAATTTTTTAATTAAGATCAAAACAACTAAAGATTGTAAAATAAAAAGATGTTCTATATTATTTTTATAATAAAAAATTGAATAGTTATTTTTATCAGAATAAACAAAAACTTTTGTAAATTTCTTTTTTAAAGAAAAAACTTTTAATTTTGATGATTCTATAATTAATCTTTTAATTTTTTCTATATTAGAAAAAAACTTTTTATATCTTTTTGCAACTAAGCTAATGTATATTTTTATTTGTTTAATAAATTTGTTTATTTCAACAAAATTATTTTTTGAGAAAAATATTACTATAGAACATAATTGAACTATGTTGATGTTTAATGATTTATCAATTTCTTTCATAATGGTTTCAGACAATTTTTTAGTTATAATGTTTATTTTAAAAAGATCAATATTTTCACAAGCATTTGAATCTAAACAGAAAATATTCTTATTTAAGAACTTGGATAAGTAAATTGGTTTTCCAAAATTTATATAACTTTCACCAAGATTCTTTAACTTTATTAAATTCTTTACCAAAGAATAAAAATTTTCTTTTCTTTTTCTGTTTTCCTTTATCTCTCTTGAATAAGAAGATATTTCAAAAATACACTCATATGTAATATTTACTGGAATTATTACTATTGAATTAAGTTTATTTTTAGCATATTCAACTATAGTTGATAAAATCCCAGTTTTTGGGTTAAGCAAAACTCCAGTTCTTGATCTTTCTCCTTCTATGAAATACTCTATTGAACATCCAATATGAAGTAAACATTTTAAATATTCTTTAAGAATTATCGAATATGTTTTGTTAAATGTAGACCTACGTATAAAAAAAGCTCCTAATTTTTTTAAAATTGTTCCAATTGGCCAGAAGTTTAAATTAATTCCAGCTGCTATATACGGAGGAAAAATTCCATTTTTATACAAAATGTATGAGAGTAACAAATAGTCCATATGACTCTTATGAGACGAAATATAAACTATTTTATTGCCATTTTTAATAACTTTGTGAACTCTTTCTATATATTTAACATTTATATTTTTATATATTATTTTGAATACTTTACTTAGAATTTTTCCTGTTATTACAACCATGTTATAAGAAAATTTTGATGATATCTCATTAATTAATTTTATTATTGTTTTTTTAGATTTTTTAACTGATATATTTTCAGTTCTCGATTTTTTATAAATTAAGTTTTGTACTTTCTTTGAAGAAAGAACTTTATTTTTAATATTTTTTTGTATATTAACGTCTGGTCCTAATATAGATATTTTATTTCTAATAAAAGATATTCTAGTAAGTCTAATTAATTTCTCTATAAAAAGATCATCATATTTATTTTTTTTTAAGATGTCATTTAATGATACTGGTTTTAAAAAAAATATAAAGAAATCTGATCCTACAAGTAATGAGAAAAAAACTTTTATTTTTCTTATTAAGTTATGAATAAAAAACATTCCTTTTTTTTTATTTCCAGAGAACATAATAACTGAAACAGGTAATATTTTGATATCTAGTTTTTTTATAATCTTGTCAATATTTTTGTCGAGTATTATTTTTAATATATCTTCTTTATTCTTAAAAGAGAAATAAGAATTAATTTCAATTCTATTTAAATTAATTTTATTTAAAGGATCAAACAAACCTAATGAAACACATTTATTTCTTAAGATTACTAAATTTCTTTTAGAAAAAGATTCGAATAAGTATAAAATTATATTTTTTCTATTTATGCCAAATTTCTTCATTGGATTTTTAGGTATTATATAAATTCTTATAAAATATTTAGTTATTTTAGATAAAAAGTCATAAAAAAACTTACGTAAATAAGGCATAATTATCCTTTAGTACAATATCTTAATTTTATTTTACAGTTAAAACATGTTTCGGTTGAGTCTTATGAAATATAGTATAAGAAAACATACACAATTTTAATTTATTGTATGTTAAAAATTTTTATATGCCCAGAGCGGGATTTGAACCCGCATAACTTATTTTAATTAAGTTGAGGGATTTTAAGTCCCTTGTGTATACCAAATTTCACCATCTGGGCAAATTTTAAGGCGTGTCTCGGAATCGAACCGAGTTAAAACGGATTTGCAATCCGCTACATTATCCTTTCTGTCAACACGCCACTATTGTATAAGTTTAACCTTTTCTATCATTAATTTAAATTAATGTTTGTCCTGTTCTCTAATATTTTTATCAAACACAGAAAAATTTTTTTTAAATATTTTGTATGATATATATAAATACTGTAGCATAGAAAAAAATGATAAAAAAGTTGAGAAATACAATAAACTTACCGTTAGTAACATTTTAGTGTTATCTGGTCTAAGTAGTAGAACAATTATTGAGATCATTTGAAAAACAGTTTTGAATTTACTTATTGTAGAAACAGATAAATGTTCTCTTTTTCTTTCTTTTGCCATCCATTCTCTTAGAGAACAAACAATTATTTCTCTTATAATAATTATAACTGTTGGAATCGTGATCCACCAAATATGATAATACTCGTTTATTAATATTAATGTAGTAACTATCATTAGCTTATCAGCTACTGGATCAAGAAACTCTCCAAAATTTGTTCTTTTCTTGCAAATCCTCGCTAAAAGACCATCTATCAAATCAGTGAAAGATGCAAAAGCAAACAATACAGAACATAAAATTGGTGACCAACTAACAGGTATATAAAAAAACAATACAAAAATTGGAGATAATGAAATTCTGATTAATGTTATTATAATGGGTATATTTATCATATTCAAAAAATTTTATTCTTATATTGTTCATTATTGATAATCTATTCAACGTATACCGTTTTGTTCTGTACTGGAAAATTTTTTAATTTTCTTAAACATAATATTAATTTTAAAGTAAAATTTTCTTTAACTTTTAACGTCTAAATAAATATACTATGTTCTAAAGTAAATTCACTGTAGACATAATATAAAAAACTAAATTTGTCTAAGAATTTGCTATTTTATTTAAAACTGGAGAAATAATTAACATAATTACAGAAATTATTGCAGTAACTATTCCAATTTTCATGAAAACACTACTATATATATACAAAGAATCTAATTGATTAAAAAGTTTTTCTTCATGAAAAGTAGTCATAGAAGCTAAATGTCCAGAAAGAAATGCAGCTATTGAACTAGTTAAAAACCATGATCCCATGACAAATCCAATTAGATTTCTTGGAATTAGTTTAGCAATCATAGAAAGTCCAAGTCCAGAAATCATTAGTTCTCCTACACTTTGTAAACCATATGACATAATTAACCAATACGGTGAAACAATTCCATTTTCACTAGAAAATCTAGAACTTAACGATAGTAGTAAAAAAGAAACTGAACAAAATACCATTCCTATAGAAAATTTATACGGTATTGAAAATTTACTACCAAATTTTCTATAGAAAATTGAAAGTAAAGGACTTATCAACATAATCCACATTGGATTCAATGCTTGATATTGAGCTGGTTCTAAAGAAATACCAAAAATCTTACGTTCTACATTATGTTCAGCAAAAAAATTCAATGAAGTTGGCATTTGCCCATATAGAACGAAGAATATCATTGCTTCATTCATTAAGATGAATGCAACAATCATTTTTTTTTTGTTATTTCCTTTCAAACAAATCATTTCTTTGGTGAAAAATGCTGTTATGAAAAGATAAATTAATATTAAAGTTACTTTTGTTACTAAAAAATTTTTTAGTAACCAATTTGAGAAAGCTATCATAAAAATAGTTCCAATTACAACGTAGACATAAACTTTGATATCTATTTTTTTGAAATCTGGTTTTGAACCAAAATCTTTCACTAAATTCTTACATAGAATAAAATTCAACATGGTAATTAACAATCCTACTACACTCATTGAAAATGCTATATTCCAACCGAAATGTTTTACAATTAATGGAACAATAAACATAGATAAAAATGATCCAATATTAATAGCCATATAGTATATTGTAAATGCGCTATCTAATCTTTCGTCATTTTCTTGATAACAAGAAGAAAGAAGAGCAGAAGGATTAGCTTTAAATAGTCCATTACCTACTGATACTGTAGATAATCCAAGATATAAAAGATTAATATTATTCTTAGACAAAGCTAGAAATAAGTAACCAATAGTTAACACCAAAATACCAAAAATAATTACTCTTTTAGATCCTAATATCTTATCTCCTAACCATCCACCTAAAGAAACGAAACCATACACTAGTGCTGTGAATGATGAAAATAATTCAAAAGACTGAGTTTCTGACATATTTAAATGTTTTGTTAAATATATTGTCAGAATACCTTGTAATCCATAAAATCCAAACCTTTCCCATAACTCAATTGAGAAAATTAAATAAAGAGAACTAGGTTGTTTTGATGATTTATAAATTGTATTATCTTTTTTTTCAATCATTGAAATCCTAAATAGGTTTTGATTTTTTAAAAACCATAAAAATTAAGTAAAAAAATTCTATGGTTCATATGTTGGTGAAAAGTATTTATTATAAATAACGTTAGTAAATTTTTTTTGAAGAAAATTATATTATCAAATAAACCAATCTGTTATATTTTATTTTTAGACAAATATATTTTAAGACTTACTGAATAATCTATTTTTACATTATTATACTTTCTTATTTTACTGATAAAATCATTATTTAAGCTTTTCTTAGTTTTAATTTCATCTTAATAAATTTTCTAAAAACTATTACATAAATTAATATTTAAGAAGTTTCAAATTTCTACAAATCTATAGATTTTTGTATTTTAAACAAAATTTTTGTTTGGAAAGAGAAATTTATTTAATCATATGAATCTTTTAGAAGATATTTAATATGTCAACATTTTAAAAGAAATTTTAAAAAATTCTGAGATAATTAAGAAAAATAGAAATTCTATGTAGAATCATAAAATATAATTTAAATATTTCTAGATTTTTGCAAACCATTTTAATTCGAGTTTGGTAATTGAACAAAACACTCTAAAATACAAACTAAACACTGTAGATTATAATGTCTCATGTATTTAAATGCAATATCTTGTTATATGGTATTTCATTGTAAATTTTTTAAAAATACTTAACCATCTTAGTATAAAAATCAAAGATAGTAAAAAATAATTTTTATTATTAAAGTGATTTATAACACATTTTATGTGTATATGATAAAATTACTCTATTTCTGTAATTTATTTAACATTTTATGATAACTTAAGAAATTTTTTATAAAAATTTTTCCAAATTTGAAAGTTATTTTATGAAGAGCCAATTTAAGATTTTTTGATATTCTATTTACTATTCTTTTAATATTAACTTATATATCAATAAAGATTATCGAATAATTATTCTTCCATAAATAATTGCATTCTCCTGTGCTTTTAGGTCATCTATAATTTATAGCAAAGCTATGTTCAAGTATTACTCATACAATGACTTATATATTTTATATAAAAAACAATATGTTTCTAAAGTAAGCAATATGTCTAAAATACAATATATATGATATCATATATAATAGTTTTATTTTTCATTTTTTTAATGATATAATTATGTGTTCTAGTTATTTCAATACTTTCATCAAATAAGTATCTATTACATAATAATTTTGAAGAAATTACGTTTATTCTAGTTATAAATTGAAAATATCTAATATATTCTAAGTTTTTATAAAAATTATAATTTTTACTATGCCGAAGATCGGACTCGAACCGATAAATCTTTTTAAGATAGTTGATTTTGAATCAACTGCGTTTTCCAATTTCGCCACTTCGGCCTAATGTATTAATATATACCCTGTTCTAACATAGCGTTTGCAACTTTGATAAAACTAGCAGTGTTTGCTCCAATAGTATAATTAATTTTTTTCCCTATTTTTCCATATTTTACACAACTTTGATGTATTTTATACATTATATCTTTAAGTTTATCTTCTACTTCATTTTTGTCCCAATTTATATAAGAAGAATTCTGTGAAATTTCTAAACCAGATACTGCAACTCCACCTGCATTCGCTGCTTTTCCTGGACCAAAAATAACGTTTGATTCAATAAACATTCTTATAGCTTTCTTAGTAACTGGCATATTAGCACCTTCTGCAACTGCTATAACTCCATTTTTAATTAATTCATAAGCATCTCTTTCTCTTATTTCGTTTTGTGTAGCACATGGTAATGCTATTTCTGTTGGAACAGACCAAGGATTCTGGTTTTTTAAATAAATTAGTTTAAATTTTTCTGCATAAATTTTAATTCTTTTGTTTTCCTTTTTTATTTTCTTTAATTGATTAATTTTTTCCAAATTAAATCCAGCGCTGTCTATAACAGTACCATCTGAATCTGAGGCACTAATAACTTTAGCGCCCATTAAGATACATTTTTCTATTGCATGTAATGCTACGTTTCCAGAACCAGAAACTGAGACTTTTTTTCCTTCTATTTTAATTCCATGTTGTTTTAACATTAGTTCTAAAAAATATACTAATCCATATCCTGTAGCTTCTTTTCTGAAGAAACTTCCTCCGTAATTTAGACTTTTGCCAGTAAAACAGCAAGATGCATTATTTAATAATTTTTTCGTTATTCCATACATAAAACCAATTTCTTTCTCTCCAACACCTATATCTCCAGCTGGAATATCTATATTATGACCTATGTGTCTGTGAAGTTCTGTCATCATAGATTGACAAAATCTCATGATTTCTAATTCACTTTTATTTTTCGGATTAAAATTAGATCCTCCTTTCCCACCTCCCATAGGAATAGAAATCAGTGAATTCTTAAAAACTTGATTAAACGCAAGAAATTTTAAAATTGATAAATTTACAGAAGGATGAAATCTAACACCTCCTTTAAATGGTCCAATAGAAGAATTAAACTGAATTCTCCATGCTGTATTTACTTTTACTATTCCTTTATCATTTATCCAACAAACTCTAAATTGTATTATCCTTTCTGGCTCTATCATTCTCTCTAACAAAGAATACTTTAGATAAGATTCATTTCTTCTTAAGAACTGAATCAAAGATGAAAAAAAACTGCTTGTAGACTGTAAAAATTCTGGTTGATCTGAATAAAGAATCTTAATTTTATTTAAAAAATTTTTCATATATCTATCAGCTTTCATTTTTGTCCCTTAAATAATTTAATGTCATACCAAAACTTTTCAGAAAATCTTATTTTAGTATATCGTTGCAATTTAACTTGTAAATTTTAAGAAAATGAACATTTTAAAATCTAAAATATTTTTAAAGAAACCCAATAAAAAATTCCGGACATTGTAATGGAAATAGGAAAAGTAAATAACCAAACTAGTAATATGTTTTTAACAGTTTTTATTTGAATTCCACGTCTGTCTATTATCATAGCTCCAGCTACTGCAGAAGAAAGAATTTGTGTTGTAGAAACAGGCATTCCAGTATAGCTAGCTATTCCAATAGAAATAGCAGCAGTAGTTTGGGCTGATACACCATGTGCGTATGTCATATCTTTTTTTCCTATTTTCTTCCCTATAGTAAAAGTTGCTCTCTTCCATCCGAACATTGTACCAATTGCAAGTGCAGAAGCTACTATAACTGTAATCCAAACTGGAGCATATTCTAATGTTATCAATAAGTCTTTATTTAAATTATACAATATTTTTGCTTCTTCTGGTTTCGTTTTGGAATGTTTAGCAATTTTTGAGTTCATCTCAGATAAGTACAGTAACATTTTTCTAACATAACTTCTTTGATTTGATTTTATTGCTGAATAACTTTTAACATCTTTTAATATTGAAATGATCTGATTAAGAATTGTGTTTGGACAGAAATTGTCATAACAATAATTTATATTTGCTACATTTCTGTCTAATTTATTTTTAATATGAAATTTTGTATTATTTATTATGTAGCTATGTTCTTCATAGTATTTTTTTAAATTCGTTATAGTATTATAAATTCTTGATATCTCATATTCACTTGCATTCATATTGAGTGAAAACTTTGTTGGAAGTATACTGATAAGTATTAACATAACCAATCCAATACCTTTTTGTCCATCGTTTGAACCATGTGAAAAACTTACTCCAATAGACGAAAGAATCAAAACAATTCTAATACAAAAAGGAGGTTTTTTTTTTCCTTCTTTTTTTTCCCTTTCAATTGGAGTAAAATGTATCTGTTGGCAAATTTTTGTTTCTTTTTGAATGATTCTTAATAATAAAATAATTGTTCCAGAAAATATACATCCTATCAAAGGAGACAAAAACAGTGAGAGGAAAATATCTGTAACCTTTGGAATATTTAAATCTTCTACTACTGAAGAGTCGATTACAAAAGAATTAATTAAGATTACTCCTATTATTGATCCGATAAGTGTATGTGAGCTTGATGTTGGTAAGCCGAAATACCAAGTAACTAAGTTCCATATTATTGTTGATAATAGTATAGAAAATACCATTGTAAGTCCATAAATCGAATTTATATTTAATAAAAGATTTATTGGCAACAAATGAATAATTGCGTAAGAAACACTTAGTCCTCCAAAAATTACACCAAAAAAATTAAAAATGCCAGATATTATGACAGCAAATCTAGCTTGTACTGCACGAGTATAAATAATAGTAGCGACTGCGTTTGCTGTATCATGAAATCCGTTGATAATTTCATGAAATAACGCAAGAAATATAGCTGTAGATAAAATTAGATTGGTGTAAAAGTCTAAATCAATAAGTGAGTTTAACATAATTGTTAGCCTGTTGCTTATATATTAATTCAAAATTATCTATGACTTGGAAATATAAAGAAAATTAAATTTTTTAATCATATAGTTTTTATACAGAAAATATTGAACGTGTTCTAAAGTTAATTCTAAATAATAGTTCAATATTAGAAAATCTAGCTTAACTAACTTTAGTTTATTCTGTTAAATCTATAGAATATAATTTATCATCTAAAAACGAAATTCTAATAGAATTAGTACTCTATATTTTAGGTAAACTGATACAGTTTAATGTATATTGACAAAAATCTTTTCATAAAAGACATTAGATTTAATACGTTTAAAAAACTAAAAATATGCAAGAAATAATTATCTAACAATAGATAGTTAAAATGTTTTTTAATAAGTTCTAAAGTAGAAATCTTTAATATTCTTAGAAATATTTTTAAAATTTTTAGTTAAAAATTTTGTATGTCTTTACAGAAAGTAGTATGATTTTCTATCATTTATCTAAATTTTTTATTAACTAACATTTTTTTTGTATAAAAATCAATTTTTGATTATGAAATAATTAATTTCATAGTTAAATTGACTTTTTCTATGATATTCTGATAAATATTAACCAATTTATAAATTTTATTTAAACTCCTTAGTTTTCTGTTAAAAATTAATTTTATTAAAGAATTGAATTTAGTGGGATAATAAAACATGATAGTAAAAAGAAACATTTTTTTGATAGGCCCAATGGGATCTGGAAAAAGTACTATTGGAAAACAATTATCTAAAAAATTAAATATGAACTTTTTTGATTCGGATAAAGAGATAGAAAAAAAGACCGGAGTAAATGTTAGTTGGATATTTGATGTTGAAGGTGAAAAAGGGTTTAGGAAAAGAGAAAAAAAAATAATATGTTCTATAGTAAAAAACAATAATATTGTCTTAGCCACAGGAGGCGGATCAATAGAATCTAAAAAAGTTCGTGATAGTTTATCATCTAGAGGAGTTGTTATTTATTTAAAAACTTCTATCGAAAAACAAATAATAAGAATTAAATCTAATAAAGGAAGGCCATTGTTGCAAGATAATAAATCAACTTATAGAATTCTAAAAAACTTTGCTTATACAAGAAATCCAATTTATAAAGAAATTTCTGATCTTGCTATTTTAACAGACGACTGTAACATAAAGGAAATAATAAGTAAAATATTAGATTTTGTGAACTAAATTTTATTTCATTATGAAAATAATAGAAGAAAAAGTAGAAATCAAATTTAAAAAAGATGACTATCTTATACACATAGGTTATGGGATATTAGATTCTTTAAAGTATTGTTTACATCTTAAAGATAAAAAACATGTAGTAATTATTACTGATAGTCTTGTATACTCGTTATTTTATAGATTAATAAGAGCATCTTTTTCACTAAAGTCAGATGTAAAGTTGTACAAAATAATTTTAAATAATGGTGAGAAATATAAGTCCATAAAGACTGTAGAAATAATTTTTGAATTTCTATTAAAAAATAATATTCCAAGGGACGCGATATTAGTTGCACTAGGAGGAGGTGTAGTCGGAGATATAGTTGGATTTGTATCTTCTTGCTATAAGAGAGGTATAAAATTTATACAAATACCTACTACTTTAGTATCTCAAGTAGATTCTTCAGTTGGTGGTAAAAATGGAATTAATTTTTCAACTGGTAAAAACGTAATTGGAACTTTCCATAATCCAATACATGTACTGATAGATACTAAATTTATAGAAACTCTGTCAAAAAGAGATTTTCTTTCTGGAATTTCTGAGGTCATAAAATATGGAATAATATTGGATAGAAATTTTTTCTTCTGGATAAAGAAAAACTTCAGAAAAATATTAGAAATTGAAAAAAATACCTTAAATAAAGTAGTAAAAAAATGTTTAAGATTAAAGATTAAAGTTATATCCAATGATTTTAAAGAGACAAAAAAAAATCGTATTTTGCTAAATCTCGGTCATACATTTGCTCATGCTATTGAAACAGATTTACAATATAACAATTATGAAATATTACATGGAGAAGCTGTTTCTATAGGAATACTATTAGCATCCAAAATATCAGAACTAATTGGTGAACTTGGTTCAACTGATATGAAAAATATTTTAGATCTTTTTAAATCAATGAATTTATTAACAAAGTTTCCTAGAAAAGTTTCGATAAATAGATTTATTTACATTATGAAACAAGATAAAAAAAACATAAATGGAAAACTTAACTTAATATTACCAAAGAAAATTGGAAAAGCTGGGATATTTACAAGTTTAAATGATTCTTTAGTAAGAGAAGCTATTCATTTTTTTCAAATTGACTAAATAAACTTTTAAATTTTTTAATTTTCTTAAAATCTATATAGAACTCTATGTTACTTTAATTAATAAAAGTTTCCTGTAATTCTTAGTTAATTAAAAACTTAATTTTTATATGAAAAAAATATTGATTTCTACTTCCATACTTAGTGCAAATTTTGCTTACATAGGCGAAGAAGTAAAGAATGTTATTAAAGCAGGTTCAGATATTATTCACTTTGATGTTATGGATAATTTTTATGTTAAAAATTTAACTTTTGGTCCAGTAATTTATGAGGCTATAAGAAATTATGGGATAAATGCTCCTATAGAAATTCATTTGATGACTAGATTAAGTAAAAGGTTAATTTTAGAATTTATTGAAAAAGGTGCCGATTGTATTATTTTTCATCCTGAAATTTGCAAAGATACTAATCAGATATTAAAACTTATAAAAACAAATGGATGTAAGTCAGGAATTGCATTTAATCCAAATGTTTCATTAAGTTTTTTAGAATCTTCAAAAAAATATTTAGATATAGCATTGATTATGTCTGTAAATCCTGGATTAGGAGGACAAAAATTTATTGAGTCTAGTTTAAAAAAAATTTCAGAAGCTAGAAAAATTATTAAAAAAACTGGAGAAAAAATCCTTTTATCTGTAGACGGCGGTATTAATTCAAGAAATGTTGCAAAAATAGTAAGTTCTGGACCTGATATATTAGTTATAGGATCTGCAATTTTTAATAGTTCTAACTACAAAACGGAAATTAAAAAAATAAGGAATTATTTCAATATTAAATATTAACAAAATTTTAAAATATGGAAAATTCTTCAAACCAAGTTTTATTTAGCGCACTTCAACCATCTGGAAAATTAACAATTGGAAACTATGTCGGTGTTCTTAGTAAATTCAATGAAATGCAGAAGTATTTTAGTTGTGTTTATTGTATTGCTGACCATCATGCAATTACTGTAAAACATAATCCAGACGAATTAAAAAAAAATATATTAGATATGTTAGCTATATTTTTAGCTTGTGGTGTAGATACAAATAAAAGTATTATTTTTGTTCAATCTCACGTTCCACAACATTTTCAATTATGTTGGATTTTAAATTGCTATACACATTTTAACGAATTGGTTAAAATGACACAATTTAAAGAAAAATCAAAGATAAATAAAGAAAATATTAACTCTGGACTATTAAATTATCCAGTGTTAATGGCATCAGATATTTTGCTTTATAACAGTAATTTTGTACTAGTTGGTCCTGATCAAAAACAACATATAGAACTTAGCAGAAAGATTGCGAAAAGATTTAATAAAGTATATGGAAATATTTTTACTGTTCCAAATCGTTTACTATTGAACAGCGGCAAACAAATTTTTTCTCTTCAAAATCCAAGAAAAAAAATGTCTAAATCAGATCAAAATCCAAAAAACGTTATTTTTTTACTAGAAAATATAAAAAGTTCTTTAGAAAAGCTAAAATTAGCTTGTACAGATTCTGAAATTCCTCCTAAAATTTATTATGATTTAAATAAAAAACCAGGAATTTCTAATTTAATAAATTTACTATCATGTATTACTGGGAAGTCCATCAGTTATATTGAAAATAATTTTCATAGTGAAACATATAAGAATTTTAAGAGTTTCGTATCTGACATTGTGTCAGATTTTTTAAGGAATATTCAAAATAAATTCTTTCATTTTAGAAAAAATGAAGATTTTCTTAAAAATATACTACTTAATGGATCAAATAAAGCGAAAGAAATCTCAAAAATAACACTTGAAAAAGTTATGATTTCTATTGGATCCATTATATAAGTATCTTAAAATAAAATTAAATTTGAAAGATTATTTTGCTATGCAATATCTTCTTTCAGCTTCCTCCCAATTTAAAATTGACCAAAATGATTTTATATATTCTAATTTTGCATTTCTGTATTTTAAGTAGTAGGCATGTTCCCATAAATCTATGCAAAAAATAGGATATCCATAATCTATAGAATCTTTATTTTTCATTAACGGATTATCTTGATTGGCTGTAGAAACAATAGATAGTTTTTTAGTTAATTTGGAAAAAATTAACCAAGTCCAACCAGATCCAAAATGTTTCATTGCATTATCTTCAAAGAGCTTTTTAAAATTTTCCATTCCTAAAAAATCTTTTTCAATAGCGTTTCTAATATTTTCTTGAATTTTTGTATTTTTCTTTAAGATTTGCCAATAAATTGTATGATTTATATGACCCCCTGCGTTATTTATCAAATCATTAGATTTATTTTTTGGAAATTTATGAATATTTTTTATTAATTCTTCAATTGAAATATTTCTCAAATTATTCGGAAAATTTTTCAGTATTATATTGGTTTTGTTTACGTAATTCTGATGATGTTTTTGATGATGTATTTCCATTGTTTCTGAATCTATATATGGTTCTAAAAAATTATACTTATAAGGTAGATCAGGTAGAATATACTTCATATTTACTCCTACTATAAATAAAATATCTTTAAAATTATTTTCTTAATGTTCCGTATCTATACTATTTAAAAACAATTTAATATTTAAATAAAACATTTTTAAATTTCATATTTAAGATATAAAAATACTCTAAAATTTTGTGTTTAAAAAGTTTTTGTCTCCTAGGGGATTTGAACCCCTGTTTCCGCCGTGAAAGGGCGATGTCCTAGTCCTCTAGACGAAGGAGACAGACCATAAAAATTTTCAGTATAACATTTTTATTAAAAAATTAAATGCAAACAATTTAAAATATAAAATTTTTTGCAAAACTTCAATAGAAAATACTCTAATTAAAAAATTCAAGTAATGTGTTTTATTCTTTCCAAAACATTGGAACAAATAAAATTAGAACTGTAAAGATCTCCAATCTTCCAAATAACATAGAAAAAATTAGAATCCATTTTCCTACAGATCCTACTTCAGAAAATCTAATAGATTCTGGTTCTATACCTAAATTATTTAAAGTTGATATTATAAGATAAAAAGCAGATGATTCATCTATTCCAGTAGAAATTAAAATCAAAGAGTTTATGATAAACAGAAAAATATAGACAGAAAAAAATCCCCATATATTTTCTATTATTTTCTCTGAAAAAACTTTTGATCCAATTTTTGTTGAGTAAACAGCATTTGGATGAATCAATTTTTTTATTTCTATGATTACTTTTGTGAATATTATAAATATTCTAATAATTTTTATTCCACCTGTCGTAGATCCTGAACAACCTCCTACAAATGAAGATATCAAAAGTAATATTGGAAGAAATGTAGGCCATTTAAAGAAATTATCTGTATTGAATCCAGCTGTTGTCGATGTTGAAATTACTTGAAATACAGACATTCTCAATGTTTTAAGCAATGAGTCATACGAAGAGTATATAATTAACACAGACGTACACAATATTATCATTACCATCTGAAAAATTAAAAATATTTTATACTCCAAATTTTTCCAGTAAATTTTTAAAGTTTTTTCAGATAATACAGAGAAATGAAGACCAAAATTACAACTTGAAATTATTAAAAATATTATTATTATACATTCAACAACAGAACTATTAAAATGTTTTATATTTTCGTCATAATTTGAAAACCCTCCAACTGAAACTATAGAGAAACTGTGTGAAATTGCATCAAATATATCCATTCCTGATATCCATAAAAATATTGAACAAGTTATTGTTAATAAAATGTACATCAACCAAAGTGTTTTAGCCGTTTCTGAGATTCTAGGTTGTATTTTTTCATTTTTTATTGGTCCTGTAATTTCAGCTCTGTAAAGTTGCATACCTTCTGTTCCAATAAACGGGATTATAGCTATAGCCAATACTATAACTCCCATTCCACCAAGCCATTGTAACATTTGTCTATAGAATAATACTGATCTTGGAATTTTGCTTAATCCTTTTAAGACTGTTGCCCCTGTTGTTGTCAATCCTGAGAAAGATTCAAAAAAAGCATTTGTTATAGAAATATTATTAATTTTAGAAAAAATGAATGGAATAGAACCAAAACTTCCCAAGATCATCCAAAATAATGATACAGTTAGCAATCCTTCTTTAAAATTTAAATTATATTTTCTATTTTTGTTAGGTATCCAAAGAAATAATCCTATCACTAAAGTAATTAAAAACATTTTATTAAAAATTTTTTCCATTCCATCTTTGTAAATTAAAGATATCAATAGTGGAAATATCATAAAAAAAGAAAATAAGATTAAGAACATTCCAATAATTCTAACAACATTTAAAAAACACATCTGAAATCCTGTTCTTAACTATTCTTATAAAGAAATTTGAGAAAATTTAATTTTTACGTAAGTTTTAAAATTTTTAATTATTTCATATCTAAAATAATTTAATATTTTAACTGAAATAATGTTTATTCAAAAATAGTTTTCTTAAATTAAAAATTTGATTTTTAAAAATTTTTGTATTTTGAAGAAACATTAATTTATGTGCATAATTATGGTAAATAAATTTACAAAAAGACTTTTATATACATAAAATGAGTTTTCAGTTTTTAAGTAATAACTAATTTGACAATTAGAATTAGTTTCTAATTCATTAATAAGTTTGGTTTTAAAAATACACTAAGAATAATTTTTGTTGTTTTATTTAAAAATTTTACATACTTATAGATATAATTTTTGTAAATTTTCAAAAGTTTTCTTGTCAATGATTAATGATTATTTGATTTTAGTGAAAACAAGTATTTTATACATCTTTGTTTATGCAGTTATCAATGTTACTAAAAGATATTTATATAATTTCTTCTAAAACATTTCAAATTTAAATTTGAAATCTTCCCAAGAATTATTCTAATATCATAGAAGTTTTTAAATTCTATGACTAATTTTTTATTATATTTTTTTAGATGTGTCAAAATTTAACAAAAGAGAAACATTTAATAAATATTTGAAAGAAGCTGATTATAAAATCAACATAGAAGGTCTTTTGTGCATGAGTTCTTTATATCTTATTAGAAACTCACTAATAAAAATGAGAGATGGTGAAAAGCTACTAGTAATTTCAAATAATACAATATCTAGAGAAGATATACCTAAACTTTGTTACGTGACAAAAAATAGATTAATTAAAAAAAAAATTGACAAACTACCATTTTTATTTCTGATTCAGAAAACTAATATTATTAAATAGAAATTTATATCAAAAACACAATGGTATTTTTAAGATTGAAATTGTTTTACTTAAGGACTTAAATATAATTAAGATATATTTGTATATTTTAACGATAAATTATGCCCTAATGATTTTTCTGTGAAAGTTCATTAAAAACTTTAATAAAAATTTTACTTTGTAGTACAAAGTTTTTATAATTTTGATTAATTAAACTTAACTATTAGATTCTTAATAATAAAACTTGTTTGAGTCTAACAGTAGAATATATGCTAGAAATTATTCACAATTAGATCAATATTTTTGTTTTAGAAGTTCTTCTATAAAGAACAATTCAAAGTTTTAATTTACATAAAATTATATAATATTTTAATCGATGAAAGTATGAGTTTTATATCCTATAATATTCTACAAATTCTATTTAAAGTTCCTATTTTAAACTGACTATGATAGTACTATTTATCTAGAGTTCTAAACTGAAATTAAATTTTAGTTATTTGAAAAAATGTTTTATAAACTTTCTGCAATAATAATCAAAATTAAGTTAAAATTTCTATGAAATTATTCAAACAAATTTTGTGAAATATTCAAAATTTCACTTTTTTAAAAAATTTTAAGATTAATTAGTAAACATTAACGTTTTTAAATAAAAAGTAGTCTAGTTAATTTCTTAAATACACAGGAATTTAATTGTGTATTAGAAATAAAAATAAATTGATATGTTTTACAGAAAGTAAGAGTACACTTTTATAAAGATTTATGTTTTTGATTTATTAGAACTTGTTTATTTTATTATTTTTTGAAGATTGTCAGATTTCATTATCATTTAAAAATGTTTTATTAACTGTAGATAAAAGTTACTCTATGTTTTATCATAATAATTTTAATTAATTGCTAATATTTATAAAATTTTTATATAAAAATTTTATTTATAAGTTATATTTCTAGATTTTTTGTTTTTAGAAAAAAATATTACATAAATAAGATGCTGAAATGCATACGTCTTCTAGAATTTTGGAGAAACTGTGAATAAATTAGAGTCTTTAAAAAAAATTACTAAAGTAGTAGCCGACACTTGTAATATAGATAGTTTAAAATCTTATGATATTGATGGAGTTACAACAAACCCATCTCTAATATTAGAAGTTTTGAAAAACGAGAAATGTCAGTCTATTATCGATGAATCAATTAAATTCGCTCTTAGAAAGAGTATTTTTTTAGAAAAAAGAATTAAATATGCATACAATAAATTTTTAATTAAAATGGGCGTAGAAATATTAAAATGTATTTCTGGTAGAATTTCTACAGAAATTGATGTTAACTTTTCCTACGATAAAGAAAAATCTATAGAAGAAGCAAAGAGAATTATTGAACTTTATGAGGAAGAAAATATCAACAAGGACAGAATATTAATAAAATTAGCTGCAACTTGGCAAGGAATTTGTGCAGCAGAGAAATTAGAAAAAGAAGGAATAAACTGCAATTTAACACTTGTTTTCTCTTTAGCTCAAGCTTTGTCTTGCGCTGAATCAGGAGTGTATGCTGTTTCTCCTTTTGTTGGAAGAATCATGGATTGGTATAAGTTTAATACTTCAATATCTAATAAAGAAAGTTTAAAACATCCAGGAATAGAATTTGTTGAAAATGTTTATAATTCTTACAAAAGAAATGGGTATAAAACAAATATAATTGGAGCTAGTATAAGGGACATTAACGAAGTTATTCAACTTGCTGGATGTGACTATTTAACTATTCCAATAAATATAATTAAAGATTTAAGAGAACTAAAAGGAAAAATATATAGAAATTTGAGATATGTTGGTCAAATTGTTAAAAAAAAAACATCTACAAAGGAAAATGATTTCTATTGGAATCACAATTTTAATATCATGGCTTCTACTAAATTATCTGAAGGAATTCAAAAGTTTTTCTTTGATCAAGAAAAATTAAAGAAACATATTGCAAAAAAGATAATTAATTTCATATGAAATGAATTGATAAATTAGTTTATATCTACATCAAAGATTTTTATATATTTTAAAAATGTATTTTGTAATTAAGATTACTTGAAAAAATCATATAAATCCTCATATCGTTTTATATAATTTTTATATTTTCCATGGAGGTATTAAATGGGTAAGATTATAGGAATTGATCTAGGTACCACAAATTCCTGCGTTGCTGTCATGGAAGGTAAAAACGCTCGAGTTTTGGAAAATAGTGAGGGTGATCGAACTACACCATCAGTTATAGCGTATACTAAAGATGGAGAAATTTTAGTTGGACAACCAGCTAAAAGACAATCTATTACTAATCCAAAAAACACTCTTTTTGCAATAAAGCGTTTAATTGGTCGTCGTTTTGACGATAAGGAAGTTCAAAGAGATATACCAATTATGCCTTACGAAATTATTAAATCTTCTAATGGAGATGCTTGGTTAAGAATTGGCGGAAAAGAAATAGCTCCTCCTCAAATATCTGCTGAAGTTTTAAAAAAAATGAAAAAAACTGCTGAAGATTTTTTTGGTGGAAAAGTTAATGAATCAGTTATTACTGTTCCTGCATATTTTAACGATGTTCAAAGGCAAGCAACGAAAGATGCAGGAAGAATTGCTGGATTAGATGTAAAAAGGATTATTAATGAGCCTACAGCAGCTGCTCTTGCTTACGGATTAGACAAAGAAGTTGGGAATAGAGTAGTTGCAGTATATGATTTAGGTGGAGGTACTTTTGATATTTCAATAATTGAAATCGATGAGTTAGACGGGGAGAAAACTTATGAAGTACTAGCTACAAATGGAGATACTCATTTAGGTGGAGAAGATTTTGATAATAGATTAATTAATTATCTAGTAAGTGAGTTTAAAGCTGAAAGTGGATTTGATCTTAAAAATGATCCATTAGCTATGCAAAGATTAAAAGAAGCAGGTGAAAAATCGAAGATAGAACTTTCTTCCTCTCAACAGACAGAAGTAAATCTTCCTTACATTACTGCAGATTCAACTGGACCTAAGCATATGAATATAAAGATTACTAGAGCTAAGCTGGAATCTTTGGTTGAAGATTTGGTTAGTAAATCTATGAATCCTGTAAGGGTTGCTTTAAAAGATGCTAATCTAAAGATCAATGATATTAATGATGTTATTCTTGTTGGAGGACAAACAAGAATGCCGATGGTTCAGAAGGCGGTTGCAGATTTCTTTCATAAAGAACCTAGGAAAGATGTTAATCCAGACGAAGCAGTTGCTATTGGAGCAGCAGTTCAAGGAGGTGTTTTAGCAGGAGATGTGAAAGACGTATTGTTGTTAGATGTAACTCCATTATCTCTTGGAATCGAAACAATGGGTGGAGTCATGACAGTTTTAATAGGGAAAAACACTACTATACCTACAAAACATAGTCAAGTTTTTTCAACAGCTGAAGACAATCAATCAGCTGTAACTATTCATGTATTACAAGGAGAAAGAAAGAGATCAATAGATAATAAATCTTTAGGACAGTTTAATTTAGACGGTATACAACCAGCTCCAAGAGGAATGCCTCAAATTGAAGTTACTTTTGATATTGATGCAGATGGAATTTTACATGTTTCTGCAAAAGATAAAAAAACTGGTCGAGAGCAGAATATAACTATAAAAGCTTCTTCAGGTTTAAGTGAAAAAGAAATTAAAAAAATGGTTAGTGACGCTGAAGCAAACATTGAGTCTGATAGAAAATTTGAAGAATTAGTAAAATCTAGAAACCAAGCAGATCAGTTAATTCATAGTACAAGAAAAAAACTTGAAGAAGTTAAAAATAACTTAAGTAACGAAGTAACAAACAAAATAGAGAAATCAATTTCTGATTTGGAAAGTGCCATAAGAGGAGAAAATAAGGAACTAATTGATTCAAAGATCAGGCTCTTAATAGAAGATTCATCTAAACTATTTGAATTTTCTAAAAAAAATGAAAATTCTTATAAGAGTGAGAACACTAACAAAAAAACAGAAAATAATGAAAACGTTGTTGAAGCAGAATTTGAAGAAGTAAAAGATAAAGATAAAAATTAAATTTGTTTATACAACTATTAGTTTTAAAGTTTTAGTAGACAATCGGGTGTTGAGAGCTGATTCTCTCCTCCCGATTTTTTATATATGAATGGTAAACAAGAATGATAAAAAAAGATTATTACGAGATTCTTGGTATTAACAGAGAAGCTAATGAGCAGGAAATAAAAAAAGCATATAAAAGACTAGCTATTAAATATCATCCTGACAGGAATCATGGAGATAAAAAAGCCGAAGGAAAATTTAAAGAAATAAAGGAAGCATATGACGTTTTAAGTGATAAAAATAAAAGAAGTTCTTATGATCAATATGGACATTCAGCTTTTGACAATGGAACAAATGAATTTAATGGAAATTTTACTTCAACAGGTTCCGATTTCGGTGATATTTTTGGAGATGTTTTTGGAGATATTTTTGGAAATAAAAGAGATAGTAAATACTCAAGAGGATCTGATTTGCAATTTGATATTTCTTTAACTTTGGAACAAGCAGTTATGGGAGTTAAAAGAAAAATTAATATTCCAACATTCATAACTTGTGATGTTTGTAATGGAAATGGATCAAAATTTGGTAATAGATTTAAAAAATGTTTTGAATGTAATGGTAAAGGTCAAATTTATATTAGACAAGGATTTTTTTCTGTCCAACAAACTTGTTCTTCATGTAATGGAAAAGGACAAATTATTACAGAATTCTGTAGAAAATGTTTTGGTAAAGGTAGAGTTAGAAAAAATAAAGTTTTATCAATTAAAATCCCGTCTGGTGTAAATACAGGAGACAGAATTAAACTAAGTGGAGAAGGAGAGGCTGGCGAAATGGGTGCTAAACATGGAGATTTATATGTTAATATAAATGTCTATAAACATTCAATTTTTTGGAGAGATGGAAATAATTTACATTGTGAAGTTCCAATTAATTTTTCAACAGCGGCGTTAGGCGGAATAGTTGATATACCTACATTAAATGGAAAAGTCTCTTTAAGAATTCCTCCAGAAACTCAAACAGGAAAGATTTTTAGAATGCGTGGTAAAGGAGTAAGGTCAGTAAACAGTAGATCTGTAGGTGATTTAATGTGTAGAATTGTTGTCGAAACTCCTGTAAAACTTAACGAAAAACAAAAGTCAATTTTAAGAAAGTTTGAAGAATCAATTGATAATGGAAATAATGGAAAAAATATTCCACGTTCTAAGAGTTTTTTAGAAAGTGTGAAAAAATTCTTTGATAATTTAACAAAGTAAAATATTTAAGTTTTAACTTATTTTGTTTTAGATATTTATTGTTTTTTATCGAAAAATAAATGTTCAATATGAATTGAATTTTTTATATTAATCTACTATGAAAAGAATAAAGAATTCTTTAACATCAGAGCTTTCAGGAAGTATTTTATTATTTTTTTCCTCAGCTTTAGCCATTTTTATGTCAAACAGTTCACTGAAAAATATATATGAGAAATTTTTATCAATATCATTACGAATTAAAATATTAAATATAGACTTTAGTATTCCAGTTTCATTTTTAATAAATGATTGTTTGATGTCAATGTTTTTTTTTGTAGTGTGTCTAGAAATTAAGAAAGAAATAACATTTGGAAAGCTATCAAAATTAAATAGTACATTATTTCCGTTTATATCTTCTGTTGGCGGAATGATTATCCCAGCTTTTATATATTATGCAATTAATATTTCTAATAAAAACGGTATTAATGGATTGGTAATTCCGATCACAACTGATATAGTTTTTGTTGTAGTAATTATGCAATTTTTTCATAAAAGAATGTCCTCTTTGTTAAGAACGTTTTTATTATCTTTAGCGATAATTGATGATATTGGAGCAATTTTAATTATTGCTTTTTTTTACAAAAAGTCTTTATCTTTGCTATATATAGCAATAATGATAATTTTCTTAATCTTACTCAAGAAAACATTGAAAACAAAAATAAAAAGTGTGTTTTTGTGTATAATTTCTTTGTTAATATTATGGATTCTGACGTTACTTTCTGGGATTCATCCAACTTTATCTGGTGTTATTCTAGGATTTTTAATTCCTATTAAACATAGAAAATCTATTTCAGAGAGATTAGAAAAACTTTTTCGTCCAATTGTGTATTATATAATATTGCCAGCGTTCGCTTTTACAAACATGGGAATTATTTTATATGATATAAGTATTCATGAGATATTTAATCCAATTTCATTTGGAATAATATTAGGTCTATTTTTTGGTAAACCTATTGGGATATCAGTATTTGGTTGTTTATTTCATAAATTGTGCATGGACAGAAATGAAATAATAGATTTTAGACAAATACTTTCTGTGTCTTTTCTTTGTGGAGTTAGTTTTACTATGTCAATTTTTATATCAAATTTAACTTTTCATCAATTAGAAACACTTAATATCTATTCAAAGATTGGAATAATAATTGGATCATTTTTGTCTGCTTTTACTGGATGTATTCTACTAAATAAGTTTCTTCCAAAGAAATAATAATAGTCTTATTTTAAAATGCTATACGTAATTTAAATTATTTCATAGATTTTATTTTACTTGAGATTTTAGACTTAAAACGAGAAGATTTATTTACATGTATCAACCCTTCTCTTGAGTATTTATCCAGTATAGATTGCATTTTAACAAATAAAAATTTTACAGACTTTTTATCATCTTTTAATATGGATCTATTTAACTTTCTTAATATTGTTTTTATTCTAGATTTTTTACTTGAATTAATTTTTCTTTTCTTTTCAGACTGAATTATTCTTTTTCTAGAGGATTTGATGTTTGTCAATTTAAATTCTCAAATTATTTTAGAAATATTTTATAAATTCTATTATTATAATGTTTTTATGTCAATTATTTTAATAGTTGAAGTATTTTTCATCAATAGTTTACGTTTAAAAATATTTTCAAAATGTTAAAAAGAAATTTTTATGAAATTAGTTCGTGGAATTCATAATATTATGAAATGCCATCATAGATGCATGTTAACAATTGGAAATTTCGATTCTGTTCATTTAGGACATAGAGAACTATTAAATTTATTGAGAATAAATAAGTATCGTTTTAAAATTCCTACAATGGTTATGATATTTGAACCTCAACCATTAGAATTTATTTTAGGAATAAAATCTCCAACTAGACTATATCCATTAAGAGATAAAATAAAGAAATTTTTTGAATATGAAATAGATTATTTATTATGTGTAAATTTCAACAATGAATTTTCTTCTCTAAGTCCAAATTCTTTTATATCAAAAATTTTAGTGAATAAATTAAAAATAAAATCTGTTATAATTGGAGATGATTTCCACTTTGGTAAAGATAGAACTGGAGATTTTTATCTTTTATGTAAAAAAGGTAAACAATATGGTTTTCATGTATCAATTTTTAAAGAAATACAAAGAAATGGAGAAAGAGTTAGTAGTACTTCTATAAGAAAAGCGTTGTCAAATGGTAACTTATTAATGGCAGAAAATCTTATGGGACATCCGTATAAATTAAGCGGAAAAGTAGTATATGGAAAACAGTTTGGAAGAACAATTGGATTTCCTACTGCAAACATTTTTCTAAGAAATATAACTATTCCATTAAATGGTGTATATATTGTTAATGTTTATGGTATTTTGAAAGAAAAATCATTGCAAGCTATAGCTAATATTGGTATAAGACCTACATTTAATGGAGATAAACAAAGAATTGAAGTACATTTGATTGATGTAAGGATGAATATATATGGAATGAACATAGATATATTGTTTAGAAAAAAATTAAGAAATGAAATTAAATTTTCTTCAATTGAAAATCTAGTTAAACAAATACTTAAAGATATAGATGAAACGAAAAAGTTTTTTCGATCAAATTAAAAAAATGAAAAACTATAAGAATACACTAAACTTACCAAAAACTGATTTTTCTATGCATGGAAATTTATCTGATAAGGAACCAGATATATTGTCTAGATGGATTAATAAAAATCTCTATAAAATTATTCGAAAAAAAAAATCTGGTAATAAACTTTTTATTCTACACGATGGACCACCATATGCAAACGGTGAAATACATATAGGACATGCAATCAATAAAATACTAAAAGATTTTATAATAAAATCTAAAGGGCTAAATGGATTTGATTCTCCATATATACCAGGTTGGGATTGTTATGGGCTTCCAATTGAACATAAAATGGAGAAAATTTTTGGAGTTCCAGGAAAAGATGTTTCAACAATAAAATTTAGAAAAATGTGTGAGAAATATGTTAATAAGCAAGTTGAAATACAAAAAAAAGATTTTATAAGAATGGGTATATTTGCTGATTGGGAACATCCTTACCTTACAATGAATAATGAAGTTGAATCTGATGTTATTCGAGTTCTTGGTAAAATAATCAAAAATGGATATTTTATTCATGATGTTAAGCCTGTTTATTGGTGTGTAGATTGTAAATCATCATTAGCAGAAGCAGAAGTAGAATATACTAACATAGTATCAACTTCTATTGACGTCAAATTTTCTTCAGTAAATCATGAGAAAATTTTCAATATATTTGGGATTAGATCAAAATATTCACACGTCTACATGGTTATCTGGACAACCACTCCTTGGACAATTCCGATGAATCGTGCAATTGCCGTAAATCCTAAATTTACTTATCAACTGATAAAAGTTAATAATAGTCAATTTCTAATTTTAGAAAAATCTTTAGCTAAAAGTTCTTTAATAAGAATGAAGTTCAGTCAATTTAAAGTTATTTCTGAATGCTATGGATATAAGTTAGAATTTTTAAAATTTTATCATCCATTTATGAACTTGTCTGTTCCTGTAATATTAAGTGAACATGTTACTAAAGATACTGGTACTGGAATAGTTCATATAGCTCCAGATCATGGAATAGAAGATTTTTTGATCAGCAAGAAATATAAAATTGATGTTGTAAATTCAGTTAATGAAGATGGTAGATACAAATTCAATGTTATTGATGAATTAAAAAATGTTTCAGTTTTAAAGTCTAGTAAACTAATCATTAATTTAATGAATCGTAGAAAAGCAGTTCTTAGTATAAATAAAATATCTCATTCTTGTCCATTTTGCTGGAGACATAAAAAACAACTAATTTTTCGTTCTACTTCTCAATGGTTTATAAGTATGAACAGAAAAAATCTTAGAAGTACTGTGATAAATGAAATAGATAAGGTTAGTTGGATACCTAAATATGGAAAAAACAAAATTCGTTCTATGATTATTAATCGTCCAGATTGGTGCATTTCTAGACAACGATCTTGGGGAATTCCAATACCAATTTTTTTTCATAAACGTACTAAAAAATTACATCCAAAAACATTAGAAATCATTGAAAAAATTGCTAAACTTTCTGAAAAGTTTGGATCAAAAATATGGTGGAAATTGGACAAGTTCGAATTAATAGGACATGATATAAAGTACTATAAAAAGTCTTCTGATATATTAGATGTTTGGTTTGATTCAGGATCTTCACACTACAGTCTTCTTAGAAGAAATAACAAGCTAAGTAAACATAATATAGATATGTATTTAGAAGGATCAGATCAACACAGAGGTTGGTTTATGTCTTCTATTGTTATATCTGTTGCAATAAATGGTGTAGCACCATATAAGGAAGTTTTAACACACGGTTTTGTTTTAAATAAAAAAGAAGAAAAAATGTCAAAATCTAAAAAAAATTTCATTACTCCAGCAGAAATATTTGAAAAATTTGGAGCTGATATTTTACGAATATGGGTATCATCTATAGATTATAAAAACGAAATTGTTTTTTCGAAAGAATCTTTGGAATATCCGATTGAATGTTATAGAAAGATAAGAAATACAGTTAGATTTCTACTATCTAACTTATATGATTTTGATCCAAATTATCATTTGATTAAAAGAAATAACATGGTAGAAATTGACAAATGGATAATAGCAGAAACTAAAATATTTCAGAAGAAAATCATATATTTTTATGAAAAATATAACTTTTACAAAGTGTTACAGTGTCTTGTGCATTTTTGTTCAATTAAGTTAGGATCTTTATATTTAGATATAATAAAAAATCGTCAATATACGCTAAACAGTAATAATATAGCTCGTAGAAGTTGTCAAACAGCTATGTTTCATATTTTAGAATCTTTAGTGAGATGTATATCTCCAATCCTTTCATTTACTTCAGATGAAATTTGGAGAAAGTTACCTGGTGAAAGAAATGAGTTTGTGTTTACAGAAGAATACTATAAAAAATTATTTTCTTTAGATGAAAAAGATAAATTTAACAAAAAATTTTGGAATTTGTTATTAGAAATAAAAATTGAAGTAAACAAAAGTTTAGAAAAAGCTAAAACTAAAAAAATTATTAATTCAACATTAGAAGCTACTGTTATTCTTTTCTTAAATAAGAAAATAAGACTTTTAATTGAAACTGTTATTAAAGAAATTCATTTTTTCTTTTTAACATCTAAAGTTCTTCTTTTTGATATTGATTTGTCTTCTTCAGATTTAGAAAGTAGTAGGATATCTGGAATAAAAATCTTTATAAAAAAGACAGAAGGTAAAAAATGTCCTAGATGTTGGCAATACTTGGAAAATCTTATTAAGAGTAAAAATACTGAAGGCTATATATGTGATAGGTGCATTGAAAATACTGAGAAAAATGGGGAAACACGAAGGTTTTTCTAAAATTTATATGAATTTAATTTTAATATTTTTAGTTATTTTTATTGATCTTTTCAGTAAAAGTTTAGTTTTTATGAATATAAGCCAGTATCATAACTTAAAAATAAACGAATATTTCAATATTATTTATTTAAAAAATTCTGGAATTATTTTTGGAATTTTTAAAAATTATGAAAAAATGAATTGTTTGATAGTTTTTCTTATTAATATTTTTATTTTTTCAATTTTTTTTGAAAAAATATTTAGAAATAAAAAAATTAAAATTTCTTTTCAGATTGGTTATTCCCTGATTATTGGAGGATCATTAGGTAATTTCATTGATAGATTCACGAAAGGTTTTATAATAGATTTTATAGATTTTCATATAAAAGAATTTCATTTTCCGATTTTTAATTTTGCAGATTTGTCGATTTTTCTTGGTAGTATACTTCTTATATTAAATATGTTTATAAAGAAAAATAATTAAATTTCTGAATAAAATGATAAAATTTTTTTTGATGAATCCGATTGGATTCTGTTTTGGAGTGGATAAAGCTATTAAAATGGCTAATAGTGCTCTTGTTAAATATGGTTCTCCAATCTATGTATTTAATTATTTAGTACATAATAACTATGTAACAAAAAACTTAGAAAATAAAGGATTAATTTTTGTAAAAGATATTTCTAGAATCCCTAATTATTCAGTTGTAATGATTTCTGCTCATGGAATTTCAAAAAAAACTTTAAAACTAATTAAAAAAAAACATTTAGTTGATTTATTAAATACTACTTGTCCATTAGTTAGAACTGTTCATACAAAAATCTTAAAAGCTAGTAGTAAAAATGCTGAAGTTATATTAATTGGAAAATCTGGACATCCAGAAATCGAAGGAACACTTGGACATTATGATAATAATTCAAGCGGGATATATTTAATTGAGTCTGTTGAAGATGTTGATTATTTAAAAGTAAAAAATGCAGATAATTTGTTCTGTATAACTCAAACTACTTTATCTGTTTTAAAAGTTGAAAAAATAATTTCTTGTCTTGTTAAGAAGTTTCCTAAAATTAAATTTTCAAAAAATGGTAATATTTGTCATGTTGTTGCTCAACGTCAATTTTATACAAGAAAATTATTAAAAATAGTTGATTTAATGATTGTAATAGGTTCAAGATATTCTTCTAATGCTTGTTGTTTGTTAGATATATCATTGGAATCTGGGAAGCCAAGTTACTTAATTGATTCTGTTTTGGAAATAGATCAGTCTTGGTTTCATAATATTTCTTATGTAGGTGTAGTTTCAGGAACGTCAGTGCCTTATGTGATTGTTCAAGAAATAGTAAAGTTTTTAAAAAAAATTGGTGAAGTTTTTATTTATGAATGAAAACTTTTAAAAAGTTAATAAATGTTTTTGTAAAACGTTTTAGTTTGTTTAAAATATAGATAATAAATTGACAAATTATTAGTAAATAATATTTATATAAAAATCTTATAAGGATTTAACATATTTTCTTTGAAATATTTTTTAAAATTTTGAAACAATTTAGTAAATTAAAAAGTTCTTGATATGATTTCGATATTACCTTAAAATATCCTAAGGTAGATTTTAATCTCAAAGGATGTTTAATTACTTTTCTTGTGAAATTTTTATTCTATCCTTTAGGATTTTAAGATTTTTTATGAGTTAAAACTTTTGTTATATGAATATAACTATTTAAACATTAAACTCTTCAAAAAAAGAAGTATGTGAATTGCAAAAGTATTATTTTATCTTATTCTTTTTAACAAAAATTTTTCTTTGTTTAATTTTCCCTGTTTTTTCAGAAATTCAAAAAACGAAACTTTTCTGTATACTAAAAAAAGAAAGTACGAATAATGTTGTATTAAGTAATATAAGTAAAAATTCTAATGATATCAAAAAACATAAAAAATTTTTTATAAAAAGAGTTACTGGGAATTTTTTTGTTTTTACAAATGACGATTTTTTAATTTTGAGAAAAAATTTTTCTAATTTCGAAAAAAATAGTCTTACTTATCAAGATATAAAACTAATACTTTATTTTTATAATAAAATAAAACTGTTAAAAACAATATCAAAGATTTGTTGGACTCAACATGAGAACAACATAATTAGAAGGATAGTTCTTATATTTCGTTTGGATAAATTTGAATGTAACGGAAACTTATCTATTAAGAATAAGTTTTTGAATGAAGACATTAGTTATTATATTTTATTTTTTAAAAACATTTCTAATATGGATAATTTTAATATAAAATTCGAATTTAGTACAAATGAAATAGAACTACAAAATATTTTCATGAGATTATGGAATGCTGATTTAAGCTCATTAGTATATGACGATAAGTTTTCAATTTTTTCTGAAATATCTTTAGACAATATACAAGGATTGAGACTTTCTTCTATAAGAAATAGCGAAAAATTTTATACTTTTAAAGGAAAAAATGAATATTATTGTCATGTTAATTCTATAGAAAAAATTTTTTTAAAATATCCAACTAAAAATTCTTTTTTAATTTCCTCAAATTTTAACCTACGTAGATTTAATCCAATAACAAAAAAGCTGTCTCCTCATTATGGAGTAGATTTTTCTATGCCTATTGGAACTCCTGTGTTATCTACAGGAAACGGAAAAGTTACCATATCTAGATATGGAAAGAATGCTGGAAATTTCATTTCTATTTCTCATTATGGTAAATATACTACAAAATATATGCATCTGCTAAAATCTTTTGTTAAAATTGGTCAAAATGTTAAGAAAGGAGAAATAATTGCACTTTCAGGAAATTCTGGAAGAACAACTGGTCCGCATTTGCATTATGAGTTTTGGATAGGTAAAAAAGCAATTAATCCTTTATATTCTTTTCTTCATCAGTGAATGATATTTCTTTTAAAAACAGATAAATTCTTGTTTAAATTTAGTGAAAACGAAAAATTTACTTGACATGATACTAAATCATTCTTATAAAGAATTTTTAGAATGTGATGTTTTTTTAATTAAATTTCTTTTTAAAAGAAAACTGATTGTTGTTTTTTCTATTTCTTTTATTTTCGATTTTTTAATAGATTTTTCTGCTAGTTTTTTAGCATCTCTATAAGATACGTTTCTTATTATTCTCTTAACTTTTTGTATTGATGATGAACTCATACTTAATTCATCTACTCCCATTCCAAGTAATAAAGCTGAATAAGTCTCATCCCCTGCAATTTCTCCGCATATACCTGTCCATTTTCCTTCTTTATGTGAATTAGAAATCACTTTTTTAATTAATCTTAAAACTGATGGAGATATTGGATTATAAAGATGAGAAATTTTTTCATTATTTCTGTCAACAGCCAGTGTGTATTGTGTTAGATCGTTTGTTCCGATACTAAAAAAGTCAACCTCTTTAGCTAGATCTCTTGAAATAACAGCTGCTGCAGGAGTTTCTATCATAACTCCTATTTTGATCGATGGATCAAACTCGTATTTTTTCTTTTTCAATTGTTTCTTTATGAAAAGAATCTCTTCCTTTAAATAAAGGATTTCCTCTATAGAGATTATCATTGGAAACATAATATAAATTTTCCCAAAATTAGAAGCTCTTAATATTGCTCTAATTTGAGTATGTAATATTTCTTTTCGATCCATAGAAACTCTTATAGCTCTCCATCCAAGAAACGGATTCTCTTCTTTTGGAAATTCTATACATGAGGTTGTTTTATCTCCGCCTATATCTATAGTTCTTATTGTTATAGGATTTGGATTAATAGATACTGCTATTTTTTTGTATGTTTCGAACTGTTCTTCTTCACATGGAAATGAATTGCGATTCATATAAAGAAACTCTGTCCTATATAATCCAATTCCATCAGCAGATTGGCTCTTTGTTATTTGTATATCATGTATTCCATTTACATTTGCACAAAGTTTTATTCTATGCCCATCTATAGTTATTGCCGGAAAATTTTTCAGATTTTCTAAAGATTTCTTAATTTTTAGATGTTTATGTTGAATTTTTTTTGCTTTTTTAATTTCCATTTCAGATGGATTGCAGTAAATTTTATTATTTAATGCATCTAAAATTATATAACTACATTTTTGAATTTTATTTATTGCATCTTTTACTCCAAATATTGATGGAATCTCTAAAGATTTAGCTATTATGAAAGAATGTGAAGCTTTTCCTCCAAATTCTATTATTAATCCTAGTATTTTTTTTAAATTTAATTGAGATATTTCGGATGGACTAATATCTTTTGCTACAAGTATTGATCTATTATCTATAGATCCAAGATTGATTATAGGTATTCCCAAAACGTTCTTTAACATTCTTGTTCCAATATCTTTAAAATCCAATGCTCGTTCTCTTAAATAAGTATTGTCTATTTTCTCTATAGATTTTATTTGTTTATTTATTGCTTTTTTAATGGCAGATTCAGCAGTTTTTTTCTCTTTTTCTATAATTTCTATAACAGACTTTTCAAATTCATCGTCTTCTACAAGCATTATATGACCTTCAAATATTTCAGATTTACTCTCTCCAATACTATTTTTTGTCATATCTTTTATAATTTTTAGTTGCTTTATCGTTTTATGTCTTGCGGAAAAAAATTTTAAAACTTCTTTTTCAATTTGGTCATCTGAAATCTTTACCTTACTAATAGATATATTTGATTCTCTTAAAATCAAAGGTTTACCAAACGCAATTCCTGGAGACATCGAAGATCCTGAAATCATACTTTCACCTATTAAGTTTTAAAAAAGAACAACTACTTCAATTAATAAATTTATCTTAGAAAATAAAAAATTTTATTCTAACTCTAATATTATTTTAGATAATTTTTCAACAGCTTTTTCTTCATCTTGTCCTTCTGCTAGGATAGTAATAACAGAACCTTTTTTCAATCCAAGTCTTTGTAATTTAAAAAGACTTTTAGCATTAGCTATTTTTTCACCAAACTTAATAGTAATTTTAGAAGAAAAATTTTTTGCTTCCTTTACAAACTTTACGGCAGGACGAATGTGAAGACCATTAGGTGAATTAATAGTTACTTCTTTTTGAAACATATTATTTCCTCAATTGTATTTATTTTTAAACTAAAAATCTTTTTAAGAATTTTTTAAAAACTAGAACTTAAATTATTTTTTCAAAATTCATATAAAGTTAACTATATGTTTACAATTATAGTTTATAGTTTTATACTTTCTATTTATTGATGAAAAGAAATTTTATATCCTTTTCAAAAAGTTTTAATTTTATTAATTTTATATAAGAAAAATAAAAAGTCAATTCTGTAATCTATATCAGATATAATAAAAGTATTTTCAGAATTTTTGAATTTTAAAGTTTACTTTTAATATAGATATTCTGTACGAAATATTCTTTTTCTTTAATATTTTATGGCTCTAAAAATATTTCAATTGTTAATTATATAAATAAATTTATTATGTTAAGTAAAGAGAAAAAACATTATATAAATCAGATAAGAAAAAAATTAAGGTATCATTCTGATCTATATTATAATCTTTCTGATTCTGCAATTTCAGATAAAGAATACGATGATATATTTTTGAATCTGAAAAGTTTGGAAGAAAGTAGCTCAGATTACTATTCAAAGTTTTCACAAACTCAAATAGTAGGATGTGATCCTTCAAATAAATTTAAAAAATTTTTTCATAATTTTCCAATGCTTTCATTAAATAGCGTTTATAATAAAGTAGATATTTTAAAGTTTTTTAATAAAGTTAAAAATAGAGATAAAGAGTTAGGAAAAATAGATTTTTGTTGTGAGCTTAAAATAGATGGAGTCGCTGTAAATTTAATATATAAGAATGGAAAATTATATAGAGCTGTAACCCGTGGAAACGGTTTAGTTGGAGAAGATATAACAAGAAACGTTTATAATTTTTGTAGTGTTCCAGTTGTTCTTACAGGATCAAATATACCAAAATTAATTGAAATTAGAGGTGAAATATTTATAAGTAAAAAAAAATTTTTTCAATTAAATACAAAAGAAAATCTTAAAAGGAAATTTGTTAGTCCAAGAAATACAGCTTCTGGATTTTTACGACAAGTTAATCATAGGAAAAATTCTAATAGGTTGCTGTCTTTTTTCTGTCATGGATTTGGGATAATAAAAGGAAAATGTCTTTTTTTAAATCAATTTGATTATTTAAAAACATGTAAACAATGGGGATTACCTATAGAGGATCATACAGTTGTTTGTAAATCTTTAAAAGAGATAATGAAATTTTATGAATATATAAAAAACATCAATGAAAAATTAGATTTTGATATAGATGGAATAGTTGTTAAACTAAATCTTTTATCTCAACAAAAAATAATTGGTTTTACATCTAGATATCCTAGATGGGCTGTCGCATTAAAGTTCAATACAAAAGAAAAAATTAGTGAAGTAAAAAAAATAAACTTCTCTGTAGGTAGAACTGGAATAATAACACCAGTCGCAGAATTAAAGCCAATAGATTTTTCTGGAGTAATAGTTAGAAATGTTTCTTTATATAACACTAATTTTTTTAAAAATCTAGATATAGAAGTTAAAGATAAAGTTTTAGTTAGAATGTCAGGCAATATAATACCGAAAATTCATAGTGTTATTAGAAATAATAAAAATAGAAATAAAATAAAATCAAATATTCCTTCAGAGTGTCCATCTTGTAAGTCTAGAATTAGTCATAGGAATAACATAGCTATTTGTGAAAATATTTTTTCATGTCCATCTCAAATTAAATGTAGTTTAAAACATTTCGTTTCTATAGATGCAATGAACATAAAGTGTATTGGAGAAAGAATTATTTGTAAGTTGGTTGATTCAAAATCTGTGAAAAAAATTTCTGATTTGTACAATTTAAATATTTTTTCTTTAGTTAAAGTAAATAAAATTGGTAAGAAAACTTCTGAAAATATTATTAGGTCAATAAATCATTCAAGAAAAACAACTTTGCAGAGATTTTTATATTCTCTTGGTATTAATGGAGTTGGAAAATATTTATCTAGAAATCTTGCAAATCATTATAAGTCACTAAATTTAATAATAAACGCAAATCAAAATTCATTAAAAAACGTTCCTGATATAGGAAGAAAAGTTTCTAAAAGTATAGTTGATTTTTTCTCATGTAGAGAAAATATTATTGTTGTTAATGCTTTAATTAAAGAAATTAAAATTTCATTTTCTGACTTGAATTTTGATGAAAATTCAATTCATTTATTCTTCAACAAGAATATTGTAATAACTGGAAAATTAGTTAGTTTTTCCAGAAATGAAATTATAAAAAAATTAGAATTATTTAGATGCAAAGTAAGTTCAAATATTTCAAAAAAAACAGATTTTATTATAGTAGGAAATAATCCAGGTAAAAAATTAATGAAGGCTAATAACTTTAAGATAAAAAAAATTTACGAAGAGGAATTAAGAAAAATTTTTGCATGTTCTTCAAATTATTCTAAGAGTTATACTTAATCTTTTAACAAATTTCTTACAATTTTTTTAATAGACTTAATTAGCTTTGTAAGTTGCAAAGGACTTATAATAAATGGTGGAACTATATAGATTATGTTTTTAAACGGTCTAATCCAAACACCTTCTTTTATAAATTGTTTTTGTAAAGTTTCTATATTAAATGAATTTTTCATTTCAACGGCTCCTATAGCTCCAAGAATTCTGACGTCAGAAACATTTTTATATTCTCGAACTGATAGAAGCTCAGATTTTAGTTGCGATTCAATATTTTTTACTTTTTTTTTCCAATTTTTTTTTCTAATTATTTTCATATTAGCATTTGCAATGGAACATGCTAATGGATTTGCCATAAAAGTTGGTCCATGCATAAAACATTTAGATTCTCCTTCGCTTATTATTTCAGCGATTTTTTTAGTTGTTATAGTGGCTGCTAAAGTTATATAACCTCCAGTTAATGCTTTCCCAACACATAGGATATCAGGAGAAATTTTACTATATTCATGAGCAAATAATTTACCTGTCCTTCCAAATCCAGTAGCTATTTCATCAATTATTAGTAATATATTATTTTCATCGCATAATTTTCTTACTTCAGATAGATATTTTGGATGATACATCTTTATTCCTCCAGCTCCTTGAACTATTGGTTCTAAGATTACTGCAGCAATTTCATGTCTCTTTTTTAAGAATAAACTTTCAAATGGTAATATATTTTCCTGATCCCATAGATCATAAAATCCACAATTTTCAAAATTTAAAAAAATGTTTTTTTTTATGTATCCAGAATATAGTTTGTTCATTGAATTTTTTGGATCACAAACAGACATTGCTCCTATGGTATCTCCATGATATCCATTTTTTAGAGAAACAAATTTTTTTCTTTTTTCTCCCAATGATCTCCAATATAGCAAAGCCATCTTAAGAGCTACTTCTATTGAAATAGATCCAGAATCTGAAAGAAAAACACATTCTAAAGAATCGTTAGTCATCTTAATTAACTTTTTACATAGAGCAATTGATGAATAATGAGTGATATTTCCAAACATTACATGAGACATGTTTTTTATCTGTTTTATTGCAGCACTATTTAATTTAGGATGATTGTATCCATGTATGGCAGACCACCAAGAAGACATTCCATCAATTAATTTTCTTCCGTTATATAACTCTATTTCAGCCCCTGAAGCTTTTATAATAGGATATGATTTAGTTGGTTTTATTAGTGACTCGTAAGGATGCCATATATGTTTTGAATCAAATTTAGTATCTATATATTTATACATATTCTTTACAGTATATCATTATTTTTATTGACATAATAATTAGTTAATTTAAACTTAATGTTTATTTGTGTTTTAATGGTGAAGATATGAAAAAAAAATGGACAATAAATAGAGTAAAATCTTTATATAATCTACCTTTTTTTAACCTTTTATTTCGAGCTCAAAAGATTCATAGAAAAAGTTTTAATCCACAGGAAATACAAATTAGTTCTCTTCTTTCAATTAAGACTGGATCTTGTCCTGAAGATTGTAAGTATTGCCCACAAAGCTCTCATTATAGCACAAAAGTTAAAAAAGAAGGTATGTTACCTTTAAGTAAAATAATAAGTCATGCAAAAGAAGCAAAGAAAAATGGTTCTACACGTTTTTGTATGGGAGCAGCATGGGGTAAAGTACAAGACAAAGATATTTCATATTTAGAGAATATTATTAAAGAAGTAAAAAGTTTAGGCATGGAAACATGTATGACATTAGGTAAACTAAGTAAAGATCAAGCTAACAAACTTTCTAAAGCTGGTTTGGACTACTATAATCATAATTTAGACACATCATATGATTTCTATAAAAAAATTATTACTACTAGAAGTTATCAGGATAGAATTGATACAATTAATTTAGCAAGGAAATCAGGTATGAAAATATGTTCTGGTGGAATAATTGGTTTGGGAGAAAAAGTTGATGATAGAATAAAACTTTTGGTTCAGCTTTCTTCTTTTGAGAAATCTCCTGAGAGTGTTCCAATTAATATGTTAGTTAGAATTAAAGGAACTCCTTTGTTTGATAACAAAAGTGTAGATTCATTTGACTTCATAAGAACAATTGCTGTTGCTAGAATAGTTCTTCCAAAATCTTTTATTAGACTATCTGCTGGTAGAGAGAAAATGAATGAACATATGCAAACTTTATGCTTTATTTCTGGAGCAAATTCTATTTTTTATGGATGTAAATTGCTCACTGCAAAAAATGTTGATCCTAAAAAGGATGAAAATTTGTTTAAAAAATTAAATGTACAAATAAAAAAAATAGAGTATAAAAATACAAAGAACAATATTTCTAAAGAAAACTCAAAGAATTTCTATGATGCAATGAAAATATGAAATGGGAAGATTTTTTAACATATGAATTGAATAAAAGAAAGTTAGGATTTCTCTTTAGAAAAAGAGAAGTAATCAAAAATAATATAAATCGTTTTATTTATATAAAGAATAAAAAATATATCAACTTTTCTAGTAATGATTATTTTGGATTTAGTATTAATAAGAACATTATTAAGTCATTCAAGAAAGGTATTGATAAATATGGAGTTGGTAGTGGTAGTTCTGGTCATATAATAGGTTATACTGAAATTCATAAGAAATTAGAAAAAAGTTTAGCAAATTGGTTAGGTTATGAAGAGTCGTTACTTTTCAATTCTGGATATTCTGCAAATCAAAGTATAATCTCAACATTGATGAAAAAAGGAGATTTTATTTTTGCAGATAAACTAATTCATGCCTCTTTAATAGAAGCATCATTTTTTTCTCGTGCAAATCTAAAAAGATTTCTTCATAATGATTTAAAAAGTTTGAAATATATGTTATCTAAACATGTTGTAAGAAAATCTTTAATAGTTACTGAGGGAATATTCAGTATGGAAGGAGATAGTGCTCCAATAAAAGAAATTAAAAAAATTTCTAGAGATTTTAATTCTTGGATGTTAGTAGATGATTCACATGGAATAGGAGTAATCGGTGAAGAAGGAAGGGGGAGTTGTTTTTTACATAATGTAAAACCAGAATTATTAATGATTACGTTTAGTAAGTCTATTGGGATTAATGGTGCTGCTTTGCTTTGTAGTAGACAAGTAAAAGAATATTTCATTCAATATTCAAAAAATTTAATCTATAGCACATCAATGATTCCAGCACAAGCTTTTGCAATATTAGAATCGGTAAAACATATTAAAAAAGCCGATAATTTTAGAAAAAAGTTAAAAGATAACGTAAAATATTTTCGAAAAATTTCAGAAAAATATAATTTACCATTGTTAAACTCTTTAAGTCAAATACAATTGATTCCAATTAAAAATGATTTTTTATGTCTAGAAATTTTTGAATTTTTAAAGGAAAATGGTTTCTTGGTTCAAGCAATACGTTATCCTACTGTTCCTATAGGGACTCCTAGGATTAGGATTACACTGTTAAGTAGTCATAGTTTCATTGATATAGAACACTTAATAGAACTAATATATAATTTTTTTAATAGACATGTTAGTTAATAAAAAAGCTATTGCTAACTCTTTTGGAAGAGCTGCAAAAAAATATGATAACATTGCAATTTTTCAGAAAAAAAGTGGACAATATTTGTTTGATTTACTATCTTCTTTTAATGGTAGTATTGTTTTAGATGCTGGATGTGGTACTGGATATTTTAGTAAAAAATGGAAACTTTTCGGTAAAAGAGTTATTGCTATGGATTTGTCATTTGAAATGCTTAAAGAAGCTAAAAGGATAAAATCAGCAACTAATTATTTGCAAGCAGACATAGAAAATATTCCTTTGAAAGAAAAGAGCGTCGATATTTGTTTTAGCAATTTAGTACTTCAATGGTGTAATAATATTTATGTTCCATTAAATCAGTTACATAGAATTACAAGAAATGGCGGTGTAATCGCTTTTTCAACTTTACTAGATGGATCTTTGCGAGAGTTAAAGCAATGTTGGAAAAACATAGATGATAATAAACATATTAATTCATTCTATACTATAGATGATATAAAGAAAGCATGTAAAAAGTGGAGATTTACATTAAAAAAAAAATCTTGGAATTTTTTATATCCTTCTTTTAATTGTCTTATTAGGTCTATAAAAGGTATTGGAGCTAATTATCTTTTACCAGGAAAAACTAAACATGGTTTAATGACAAAAAATTATTTATTTAAGCTTATTGATAATTATCCTAATTTAGGAGATAAATTTCCAATAACTTATAAAGTTGTTTATGGGATTCTATATCGTGAATAATTATTCTATATTTGTTACTGGAACTGACACCAATGTAGGTAAAACATTAGTTAGCTGTATGATATTACGATCATTTTATTTACATGGTTATAGCGTTGTTGGTTATAAACCTGTAGCTTCTGGATGTTATAAAGATATAGGAATGATTAAAAGTAAGGACGCTGAACTTCTTATTGAGAATAGTTCAATAAAATTGGATTATACTTTGGTAAATCCTATTTCTTTTTTACATTCAACTTCTCCTGACATTGCAAGTAAGATCTCTGGTAAAAAAATAAGTTTAAAGAAAATTACAGATGGTTTAAATAATTTAAAAAAATTAGCTGATATTATTGTAATAGAAGGAGCTGGAGGTTGGCATACTCCTTTATCCTCAAAGAAGATGTTTTCTGATTGGGTAAAAAGTCAGAACCTTTTGATTGTTTTAGTTGTAGCCATAAAGCTCGGTTGTATAAATCATGCAATTCTAACAGTTGAATCTATTAAAAATAGAAATCTGTCGTGTGTAGGATGGGTAGCAAATAA
Organism: Candidatus Riesia sp. GBBU; assembly: GCA_002074035.1. Taxonomy (GTDB): domain Bacteria; phylum Pseudomonadota; class Gammaproteobacteria; order Enterobacterales; family Enterobacteriaceae; genus GBBU. Next base: position 446,396 of record CP012849.1, read on the forward strand.
AATTTCTGAAGATTTTAAATATTATGAAAAATATTTAGAAACTTTGGAAAAAAAATTACAAATTCCATATTTCGGAGATATACCTTTCATAAAAAATCTAAAAATAAATAATATAGAAAAGTTTATTAATTTGAAAATGTTTTTTGAAAAGTTTATAAATAATTTTAATAAATTCTGAGATTATACACTTAGAATTTTTATTGGAATCATTAAATTTTTAATCGTATAATGTTTTTGTATCTTATTAAGATTTTTTATATTTTTATATTCTTAATTTTATTTTAAACTTTTGTATGAGGATAATTTTCGTGAATCGATTTGAACAAAACAATTCTTTAATTCGACAAGATAGCGCAGGAATACAATCTTACATGGTTAATGTATATGGATGGATGACTGTCGCTATACTTCTTACTTCATTTGTGGCTTTTTACACGGTTCATAATAGTAATATTATTGCTCATGTAATGATGAATAAATGGATTCTTGTTGGGTTAATCGCTTGTGAATTTTCTTTAGTATTTGGATTAACATTTTTTTTACAAAGGTTAACTGGAGAGATAGCAACTGCTATGCTTATGTTATATTCGGTTCTTACTGGATTAACTACTTCGTTATCATTAATAGCTTATACTGGAGCTTCAATCGCCGGAGTTTTCTTAACAGTATCAATTATGTTTGGATCTCTTAGCATATATGGATATTCTACTAAGAAAAGCCTTAGCGGACTTGGTAATTTTTTATTTATGTCTGTTATAGGACTTACAATAGTCTCTTTAGTTAACATGTGGATGAAATCTTCTTTTTTGAACTTATTATTTTCATATATTGGAATATTAGTATTCTCAGGATTAACTGCGTATGACACACAAAAACTAAAAGAAATAGGAAATAGGATAGATGGAAGAGATAAAGAAAATATGAGAAAATATGCAATTCTTGGAGCTCTTACTCTGTATTTAGATTTTATTAACTTGTTTTTAATGACAATACAGGTTGTTGGAAATAGAAGACAATGACATGCTTAGAAGAAATCCTTTCCTTTAAAAATTGGAAAGGATTTCTATAAATAAATTTATTGTTTCATTTTTTCTATTGAAGATCCAACTGAAGCTATAATTATGCATAATAAAGACAACCATTGTGCTCCTGTTAATTTTTCATTTAAAAATGTTATTCCGATGAAAGCTCCGATTACAGGTTCAAGACTCATTAACTTCCCGAATGTTTTGGAAGACATTTTTGTTAGCACGAACATTTCAACAGTGTATGGAAATGTAGTAGAAAGAAACGAAACGGCTATTGCAATTGGAAAAATTGAAAAGTCAAAAAGATGTTGAATTCCAACTTTAAAAACTCCAATTGGAAAAAAAATTGCTGTTGATATTAAAGATCCTATTGAAACAGTTGTTGAGTATCCATGACTTTCACTAGATTTTCTTCCAAATATTATATACATACCCCAAAAAAATCCTGCTGCTAACGCATATAAAATTCCTGAAAGATTTAGACTGTTAGTCTCTTTACTAAGAGGTAGTAAAAATATCAATCCAAGTATTATTATTGATATCCAAAAAAAATCGATCAATTTTCTAGAAGAAAATATAGCTATAGATAAAGGACCAGTGAATTCTAAAGCTACTGCTATTCCTAAAGGAATTCTTTCTAGCGATAGGTAAAATAAAGAATTCATTGAGCCTAATGAAATACCATAAATTATTAAGTATACTATAGATTTGGTATTTATTCTTTTTTGCCATGGTTTGAACATTGCTAATAGAGTGATTGTTGCTAAAAAAAGTCTTAAAGCAGTTACTCCAAAAGTTCCAATTATTGGGAATAACTTTTTTGCTAGAAATGCTCCACTTTGTATCGATATCATAGCAAATAGTAATAGAAATGTTGGAAACAAAACTTTTCTTTTTTTTTTAAAAAAAAATAGCATTGAAATTTAACCTCAAGTTTATTTATAAATAAATTGATTTTATTTAAATATTTCAAGAGTTTACATAAGTGGTAAATTTTATTCCAATAAAATTTGTTTAGAATTTTTAGTCATATAAAAAGATATCTTCTAATAATTTATGTTTTTAAAACAAATTTATTAATTTAATATTACTAAAAGTGTTTAGTTTAATTTTATTAAAGATTTTTTAAGAATGTTTATGAAATTTGTCTAAATTAATTATTTTTACTCGGAAATTAATTTAGAAATATTTTCTTTAGGTAATTATTATTGCTTTAATAACTCTTTATTTAAATGTTAAAATTTAGTACTTAAAATCTTTTTTAAAACATTTTATTTTACAAAGGAATATTTAAATGTCATCAATTAATCAAGAATCTGTTCTTGTGCATAAAGCATTAAAAATTCATGGATTAGAAAATTCTTTCTATAGTAATAAAGCTCTCACTGAAGATACTGAAAAGAAAATCGCAGTTAATATTAGTAATATCATGAACTTACTTAAATTTGATGTTAGTAACTGTACTTTGTCTGAAACACCTAAAAGAGTAGCTAAAATGTATGTAGAAGAAATTTTTTCTGGATTAAACTATAGAAATTTTCCAAGAATTTCTTTTATTAAAAATAAAATGAAAGTTGATGAAATAATTTCAGTAAAGAATATAAGCTTAATTACTACTTGCGAGCATCATCTTACTGTTATTGACGGGAATGCTTCTATAAAATATTTACCAAATGATAGGATTATTGGATTTTCTAAAATTATTGAGATAGTATATTTTTTTTCCAAACGACCTCAGATACAAGAGCGTTTAACGAAACAAATATTAATAGCTTTACAAACATTGTTAAGAACAAAAGATATTTCTGTTAGTATAAGCGCAATTCACTATTGCACTAAATTAGTAGGATCTAAAGATATAACTAATAATATAGTTACTAACTCATATGGAGGAATTTTTAAAAGAAGACAAAAAAGTTAATTTTAACTTTTTGTGAAAATTTTAAAAATTTAAATGTAAATATTAAGTTGATATGTAATAGTGTTATTTTTTTATTAACATGGTTTCTTTGTGTAGGAGAAAAAGTTTCTTTTTACTAACTTTTTTTAACAAACATTTAAAATTTTTAATTTTATGATTTACAAGAGGTTTAGAAATATCTCTAAAATTTAGAGAAGTATTTAAAAAAATTTCTGATCTTATTGCTGTTTTTGGTGTTATAGGTTTTAAATATGTCATTAGAACTTTGAATAAATTTATTCCGGTTGAGCAAATTTCATGTACTTCTCTTCTTCTTTTGTTTTCTTTAATGAGTTTCCATGGAGATTTTTTGTTTATATAAAAGTTTGCCATATCAGCTAAAAACATAATTTTTTTCGTAATACTCTGATATTCTCTATTATGAAATTTATGAATTATTTTTTCTTTTTCTTTTAAAAATCTGTTATAAATATTATCATCAGAAATTTTTGCTGAAAGAAAATTCAAGAAATATTTATTGATAAATTTAGCATTCCTTGAAGCTAAATTTATAACTTTGTTTATGATTTCACCATTTACTCTGTATAAGAGGTCTTTTAGATTTATGTCTATATCTTCTGATTTTGAAGATAACTTTGTAGCATAGTAATATCTTAAATATTCTGAGTTAAGAAAGTTTAAATATGATCTAGCTAATATAAAATTTTTTCCAGATTTGGACATTTTTTTTTTGTTTATAGTTACATGTCCATGAACAAATATATCTTTTGGTTTTTTATAACCAACTCCTTCTAACAATGAAGGCCATAAGAAAATATGAAATTGAACTATGTCCTTCCCAATAAAATGAAATACTTCTGAAGTTGAATTCTTTTCCCAAAAATTCATTAGTTTTATTTTTCTTTTCTTTTCTAGATTTTTTACTGTTCCTATATATCCTATCGTAGCATCTATCCAAACATAAAAATATTTATTTTTTTCGTTTGGTATTTTGAAACCAAAGTATGGATGATCTCTTGAGATATCTAATTCTTTTAATCCAATTTTAATCCATTCTTTTACTTTATTTAATATATTTGTTTTAATTGTAAGGGATTTAATCCAATTTTTTAGAATTTCTTTAAATTTAGGTAGATCAAAGAAAATATGCTCAGTTTTTTTCTTAATTAAGAAATTTTTTGAAATTGTGGAAAAAGGATCTATTAACTCTGTTGAGTTATGTATAGAACCACAAGTTTCACAATTATCTCCGTTTTGATTTTTTGATTTACATTTTGGACAAGTTCCTTTTATAAATCTATCAGGTAAAAATATTTTTTCTTTTTCATCATACATTTGAAATATTACTTTTTTTTTTATATATCCATTATTTTTTAACTTTTTGTAGAAATCTTCTAATGTCTCTTTGTTTTCTTTGCTATGAGTTGTATAGTAGTTGTCATAATTTATAGAAAAATCTTTTAAATCATTGTAGTGTTCTTTATTTGTTTCATTTATCAACTTTTCTGGAGAAATTCCTAACTTTTTTGATTTTAACATTATTGGTGTTCCATGTGAGTCATCCGCGCATACGAAAAATACTTTTTCTCCAATCATTTTTTTATGTCTAACCCAAATATCTGCTTGAACGTGTTCTAAAATGTGACCTAAGTGTATTGATCCATTCGAGTAAGGTAAAGCACATGTAACTAAGATTTTTTTTGATGTATTCATTAATTTTGTATATGTGTTATTTAAGTGACAAAATTTTTTAAAGATTTATATGTATTTAATATATATTGTATTTTTCTAAAAATCCATAAAAATTTATGTTCTAAATTTTGTACAGAATATGTATTTATTATTTTAGTTTTTTAAAATCTTATAAATTTTATATAATATTGAGTTCATATTTATTTTAGTTTCGTTTTAAATAATTTTGAGGTTTCTGATTTTTATGAAGACATCGATATTTGATAATAGAATAGTTTATTAATAAGTAGTAATATCGTATTAAAAAGTTAGTTTAACAATTTTAGATTATTTATAATAAAATTATGGATTTTAAAAATGATTAGTTTAGAAAATAGATGTGTTGTTATTGGTATAACTGGTGCTTCAGCTTCCGGGAAAAGTTTAATTGCAAAAACAATTTATCATGAATTACTTATTCAAGTAGGTAACAAAAATATAGGAATTATAAAAGAAGATTATTACTATAGAGATCAAGATAATATTCCAATAGAAAAAAGAATGAATGTAAACTATGATCATCCAAAAGCAATAGATCATGATCTCTTATTAAAGCATTTAAAGTTGCTAAAATTAGGAAGACATATTATGCTCCCTCAATATGATTATATTGAGCATACTAGAAAAAGAGAGACAATTTTTTTTGTCCAAAAAAAGTTGTATTAATTGAAGGAATTCTTTTATTAACTGATACGCGTCTTAGAAAATATATAGATTTTTCTATCTACATGGATACGCCTTTAGATATCTGTTTAGCAAGAAGAATAAAAAGAGATGTTAAAGAAAGGGGAAGAACTATAGATTCTGTAATTCAACAATATTTGAAAACTGTTAGACCAATGTTTCTTCAATTTATAAAACCAACGAAACAATATGCTGATATCATTGTTCCTAAAGGCGGTAAAAATAGAATTGCAATTGATATATTGAAAGCTAAAATAGAGGAGTTTTGTTGTAGTTGAAAATTTGTTTGTAATATTGTGAGAAAAATATGAGATTATGTGATAGAGATATAATTAAGTTGATAAAACAAAGAAAATTGGTTATAAGTCCAAGACCAAAAATTAAAGAAATACATGGAGCTACTATAGATATTCATTTAGGAAATAGATTTAGGACTTTTCAGGATAATTCTATATCTTATGTAGATTTAAGTGAGGAAGAAAAAATACATTACAGTTTTGAAAAATTGATGGATAAGGAGATAATTTTAGATGAGAAGGATTCATTTTTTTTGCGACCTAAAGAAATGTCTTTAGCAATTACATCTGAATTTTTTTCTTTACCTAACAATTTAGTTGCTCAGATAGATGGAAGATCTTCATTTTCAAGATTAGGTTTAATGATACATATTACTTCACAGAGAATTGATCCAGGATGGAAGGGAAAGATTGTTCTAGAACTTTTTAATCTTGGAAAGTTTACTTTGTGTTTAAAACAAAATATGTTAATTGGTGCTTTAAGCTTTGATTTCTTATCTGGTAGATCTAGGATTCCATATAATTCAAGGAAAGATGCTAAGTACAATAATCAAAAAATTATTTCTTTTAAAAGAACGAATAATTTTAAAAAATAGTTATAATTATAAATTTAATAAATTAACTTAAATAAAAAATCTAAAACTTTTTACTTTCCTGGTTCTGATATCTATTACTTTAATAAATACGTAGGATGATATAATCATATAATAATTTTATATGTGAATCATATTATCTTGTTAGTAATGAATTTGAATAATTTTTTAATATTTTAAAATATGTGTTAAATTTATGTTTAGAATATTTATTATTTAATGTTTATTTTGTTGACTTAAAAATTGTTTAAATTAACTGTATGTTTATGATATTTATTTATAGTTTTTTTTAGAAGAATTTTTATTATTTTTTTTGTTATAATGAACAATTCTATTAAATAGAATTGTGTTTTTTAATATTCTAATAGTAATTTGAATTATGATAAAGATATAAAAAATCTTTTTTGGTATTAAATATCCAAATCCTTCTGATAGTAAGTTTAATCCGACCATCAATAATAAGTTTAAACAAAGTATAGATATTTCATTGTTGTTATTTACATATTTTATTAATTGCTTTCCTGCGAACAATAGCAAGATACTAGAGATAGTAAATGCAATGATTGAAGTATTGATATTTTTTGATATTCCAATTGTTGTTATAATAGAATCAATAGAAAATATTATATCTAATAATATTATTTGTATTATTATTGTTATGTGTTTCTTTTTTTTTTTTTTCTTAAATTTTACATCTTTTTTTGTTAGTTTTTTTAATTCTTTTATAGATTTATAAATTAAAAATAATCCACCTAACATCATGAAAATGTCATGAATGCTGAATTTTTTATTTAGAATTTTTATAAAATGACTTTGTATAGAAATTATTGAAGTTAGATTGAATAAAATAATAACTCGTATGAAAAAAGAACATAGTAATCCTATAAAAATTGATTTTTTTTTTACTTTATTGTCTAACTTTCGAGATATAATAAGTATAAACATTAAATTATCAACTCCAAGAATAATTTCTAAAAATATAATAGTAAAAAAAATAATTATTTGACTTATGTCCATATTAATTTATTTATTTGGTAATGTTATTTTTATTAGAGATTTATTTTTTTAATATACTAAAATTTTTAAATATTTATTTTTCTTAGCAAAATTTATTATTATATAATATATACTTTAAATAGATCTTATTTGTATACTTATATCATAGCTATTATGGATTTTAATAAATTTTTAGTTATTTAAAGTTTAACCATAGATATTAAGAAAGTTAAACGTAATAAATCATTATATTTTTAAGGAATCAAATGAAAGTAAATAGTACTGAGACATTTCAAGGATTTATTTCAGTTCTTCAGAGTTATTGGATAAATAATGGATGTTCAATTATTCAACCAATGGATTTAGAAATAGGTGCTGGTACATTGCATCCAATGACTTGTTTAAAATCAATTGGTAACGATCCTATATCAATAGCATATGTTCAATCTTCCAGAAGGCCTTCAGATAGTAGATATGGAGAGAATATCACTAAATTACAACATTATTATCAATTTCAAGTTATTTTAAAACCAGCTCCAATAGATATACAAGAAAAATATATGAATTCATTAGAAACATGCGGAATTGACTTATCTAATAATGATATTCGATTTATAGAAGATCATTGGGAGAATCCAACTTTAGGTGCTAAAGGGGTTGGATGGGAAGTGTGGCTTAATGGAATTGAGATAACTCAGTTCACATATTTTCAGAAATTTTTTGGAATAAAATGTAAAACGTCTATTGGAGAAATAACTTATGGACTTGAACGTTTAGCCATGCATATACAAAATGTTGAAAATGTTTATGAACTGTTATGGTCTAATAATTCTTCCAATAAACTAACTTATGGAGATATTTTTTATCAAAATGAAGTTGAGCAATCTATTTACAATTTTGAATATTCTAATGTTAAATTTTTAATTAAATGTTTTAAAAATTATTCAAAAGAAGTTAAATATCTTTTATCATTACGAAATCCACTAGTTTTTCCAGCTTACGAAAAGGTATTAAAGTTAATACATATATTTAATTTATTAGAGGCAAGAAAAATTTTATCATTTTATGAGAGACAGAATTATATACAAAATATAAGAAGTTTGTCGAAAGATGTCGCAAGAGCATATATTTCTAAATTGAATTGTTGAGTTTAATAATATGATTCTAAATGAAAAAACTGATTTTTTAGTTGAAATTGGAACTGAAGAACTACCAGCTAAAGAATTATACCGTTTGGCTAAATCTTTTCTAAAGATTTTTAAAAGAAAATTATTAATGTTTAAAGCTAGGTTTAAGAAAATAAAGTGGTATGCCTCATCAAGAAGATTAGCATTAAAGGTAATTGAAATTTCAGATATAAAATATATAAGCTTAAGAGATCAAAAATTTCTTTCAGTTGAATTTAAAGATTTTATATGTTTTAGAAATATACCAGATATTAAGAATAATACTCAGTTTTTAGAAAATCATTTAAGTAAAATTTTTGTTTTTTTGGTTCAAAGTTCTCTAAATGAGCTTTCTCCTGATTTATTTATCATTTGGGGTAATAAGAAAAAAAAATTTATACGTCCTGTGCATAATGTTTTAATGCTTTTGGGAGATAAGTTAATAAACGGAGAAATATTTGGTATTAAAAGTAATAATTTAATTTCTGGAAATAGATTTTTAAAAAATAAAAAAATATTTGTTAAATCTGCTAAAGAATATTCAGAAATACTTTGTAGTAAAGGTAAAGTAATTGTAAATTTTAAAAAAAGAAAAAATATTATAGAAAAAAGATTAAAAGAAATTTGCAATAAATTAAATTTTACTATAAAAGCTTCAGAAACTCTTATAAGAGAAATAGTATCTATTGTAGAATGGCCAGTTTTACTTCATGGAAAGTTTGATAAAATTTTTCTTACACTTCCAGTAGTTATTTTAGTTCATATTATTCAAAATCAACAAAAATGTTTTTTGCTTTATGATAAAGATAAAAATATCACAGAAAATTTTGTATTTATTAGTAATATAGAAACAAAAAATGAGAGTGAAATAATAGCTGAAAATGAAAAGGCTATACATATAAAACTTTCTAATGCTTTTTTTTGTTTTAATTTGGATAGGAGAAACAAACTTGAACAAAATTTTCTAAATTTTAGAAAAATAAAATTTTATAAAAATTTAGGTAGTTTTTTTGATAAAACTAAAAGAGTAAAAAATTTATCTGAATGGATAAGTAAAAAGTCTGATATCAACGCAAAAAATATTTCTAGAGTTTCTATGTTGTATAAATGTGATTTATTTACAAATTTAGTAAATGAGTTTCCTGAAATGAAAGGAACTGTTGGCATGCAATATGCAATAATGGATAAAGAAGATATGGATGTATCTATTGCTATTAGAGAACATTACTATCCAGTTTCTTTTAAAGATAAATTTCCATCAAGTAACTTGTCTTTAGTACTTTCTTTATCAGATAAATTAGATACTATAGTTGGATTTTTTTTAATAGGAGAAAATCCTAAGAAAAAAAGAGATCCATTTGCTTTACGTCGTTTATCAATTGGAATAATTCGTATTCTTATTGAAGAATGTGAAATAAGTCTGTCTGAATTATTAGATAAATCAATTTCTTTATACGACGAAAAAATTCGTATTATGAATATTAAACAATCATTGAAACTTTTTATTTTAGAAAGACTTAAATTTATATATTGTAAAAATGGATATGAGAAAAAAATTGTTGATTCTGTAATTTCAAAAGAAAAAAATTTTTTGTCTAGGATTGATAAGAAAATTAATGCTATTTCTTACTTTTTTGATTCTAACATTTTTATAAAATTGATATCTTTATTCAAAAGAGTTAAAAATATTTTAGAAAAGTCCTGTTGTAATTATCAAGATTCTATTGACTTTAGCTTATTGAAATCAGATGAAGAAAAAATCTTAGTGCATCAAATGAAAAAAGTAAAGAATGAAATTTCTAACTATTATAAAATTATGAAATATAAACAATGCTTAAAGTTGTTGTTTAATTTAATTGACCCAACAGAGAATTTTTTTGAAAAAATTGTAATAGTACATCAAAATTTGGATATTAGAAGAAATCGTCTTGTATTGTTAAATAAATTGTTTATTTTATTAAATTCAGTTGTAAATCTTTCGTTTTTCTTATGAAAAGTATTATAATTTCAAAATTTTAATAAGTGAAAATTTAACAATTATTATATACATTATTGACCAAATACAAGAAGAGAATAAATATGTTATGAAAAGTTTTTTCTTTAATGGAAATAAAGTTCCTGCAATTAGTGGTGTTATATATCTCAATATAGCTATGAATTTAGAAATAAATAAAAATTTTATTTTGTTTTCTTTTAGTTTTTTAGTTATCTTTTTAATAGTTTTAATAGAAGTTTTTTTTTTCTTAAATAAAAGTTTGTTCATCTTAATAAAGTTTTTTCCAAAAATGTGACAAATTATTGATCCAGTTGTTGAACCGAATGTTATAGAAATACAAATTAATGATATATTTAATTTTGATATACTTGCTGAGATTCCAAATATTAATGTTATAGACGCTGGTGGAAGTAAAGATGATACTATTATGGTAGATTTAAGTAAAGAAAATAAAAATAGTATGAAGAACAAAAAAATTGGATTTAAATCATTATTTATTAATAGATTTAGGTATTTCATATATTTTTAAAAAATTCTTTTCACACTTTTTATAAAACTTTAAAAATTAAAATCTGTTATTTCATCATATAATGACCCCTGTTGGATTCGAACCAACGACCAAGCGATTATGAGTCGCCTGCTCTAACCTCTGAGCTAAGGGGCCATAAAAAATTTAATTAAAACAAGATTTCACTATTTAATCTTCAAGAAAACTTCTAAGTATTTCTGATCTACTAGGATGACGAAGTTTTCTTAAAGCTTTTGCTTCTATTTGTCTTATTCTTTCTCTTGTTACGTCAAATTGTTTTCCAACTTCTTCTAATGTATGATCTGTGTTCATGTCAATTCCAAATCTCATTCTTAGAACTTTAGCCTCTCTTGTTGTTAATGCTGAAAGTACGGAGTTTGTTGCAGCTCTAAGATTTTCTGTAGTAGCAGAATCTATAGGAAGTTCTAGATTTACATCTTCTATGAAATCTCCCAAATGTGAATCTTCATCATCTCCTACAGGGGTTTCCATTGAAATTGGTTCTTTTGCAATTTTTAAAACTTTTCTTATTTTTTCTTCTGGTATTAACATTCTTTCTGACAACTCTTCTGGAGATGGTTCTCTGCCTGTTTCTTGAAGAATTTGTCTAGAAATATGATTAAGTTTGTTAATTGTTTCTATCATATGAACTGGTATTCTAATAGTTCTTGCTTGATCTGCAATTGATCTTGTAATTGCCTGACGAATCCACCAAGTTGCGTAAGTAGAAAATTTATATCCTCTTCTATATTCGAATTTATCTACAGCTTTCATTAAACCTATATTACCTTCTTGTATTAAATCTAAGAATTGAAGACCTCTGTTAGTGTATTTTTTAGCAATTGATATAACTAATCTTAAATTGGCTTCCACCATTTCTTTTTTGGCTAATTTTGCTTTTGTTTCTCCAATAGAGATTCTTCTATTAATATTTTTTATACTTACAATAGTTAAATATGTTTCTTTTTCTATATTTTTTAATTTTTTTAGAGATTTTTCTATTTCTTTTTCTTCTTTTAAAATCTTATTTTTTCTAATTATTTTTTTTACATATTTTTCTATTTCTTTTCCATTTTTTTTCTTTAAAAGATACTGAATGATATTTTTTTTATCAACTCCATAACTTTTAGTAAGTATATTTATGATAGTTTTTTCTTGTATTTTAATCATATTCATGGAACTTCTTATTTTTTTAACTAAAAAGTTAAATTTTTTTGGAGATAATCTAAAAGTTTTAAAAGTTCTCGATAATTTTTCTAATTCTGAATTAGATATTTTGTTATTATGGTTTTTTTTTCTTATACTTTTGTAAAAAATTTCATATTGTCTTTCTAATTTTAGAAACTTTTTTTTAGCAATTTCTGGATCAATTTCGCTTTCTTCAGTTTCTTCTTCGTTTTGTTTCTCTTCTTGTATAATTTCTTCTAAAATTACAGAACTAGTTTTTTGATTTATTTTTTTTATAGTTTTTTCTTCTTTTTTAATATCAAAAAATCCAGTAATTATTTCAGATAATTTGATTTTTCCTTTTTTTACTAATTTATATTGTTTTAATACATGTTTAATTGCTTTAGGATATTTAGATATCGAATCTTGCACTTGATTAATTCCGTCTTCAATTCTTTTTGCTATATCTATTTCACCTTCTCTTGTTAATAATTCTACTGTTCCCATTTCTCTCATATACATTCTTACTGGATCTGTAGTTCTACCTACTTCGTTTTCAACAATAGATAGAACATGAGCAGCAGCTTCAGCGGCATCTTCTTCTGAATTGTTCATTGATTCAACAAAAATAAAATCTTCTGTATTTGGCGCTTCTTCCATGATTTGTATTCCCATGTCACTGATCATTTGAAGAACATCCTCAATTTTATCTGAATCAATTATATCATTCGGAAGATGATCATTTATCTCAGAATAAGTTAAATAACCTTTTTCTTTTCCTTTTGTAACTAGTAGTTTTAGTTGAGATTTAGGTTTATTTTCCATAAGTTAACTATTTGTTAATTCAAATATATCAAATATAATTTGATTACTTCTACATTTTAGATGATTTAAGGTTATTATAAAGTATTTGATAAACTTCTTTTTTTTCTTCTATGTTTAATCCATAATTTCTTGACTTATACATTAAATAATTAAATCTTTTTTCTATTTCATTTGATAGAAAATGTTTTAGTATATCTAAAAAGATTTTTTTAGATGTGCCTTCTTCTATCCCTATATCGTTCCAAACTATGAATTTTTCAAGTTTTATAATAAATTTATTATTTCTATAATATTCTAGCAAATGACTAGTGTTTATTTTTTGATTTGATAAACATAAGTCTACTATTTCATAGAATAATTTAGAATATTTTGTGTCGTAAAAAATAATTTTTTTTGAATTTGGAACTAATTTCGAAAAACTTGGATTCAGTATTAAAATAGAAATGAGAGTTTTAATATTTGCATTATTAATTTTTTTTTTAGATTGTGTGCTTATAAATTTATATGTTTTTATGTTCTTATTTAAGAATAAGTATGAAATTTTTGGAATACCTATTAGATTTCCTAGCTTGTTAATCATTGAAATTTTTAGAATTCTGTCTGGTATTCTTCTGATCATGGAAATAGATAGGCTAAAAAATTCTGTTTTCCATTCTTCATTATTTTTTTTAGTTTTTTCAAGAAAAATTTTGAAAAAAAATTTTGATAACGGATATGCATATTTTATTCTTTCCTCAAAATTTTTTTTTCCTTCCATTCTAATTAATGAATCTGGATCATGTCCATTTGGTAAAAACATAAATTTTACACATCTTTTTTCGGTCAAAAATGGAATTATCTTATTCAAAGATCTTTTTCCAGCTTCATATCCTGCTTTGTCACCATCATAACAAAAAACAATTGTGTTTGTTAAAGAAAATAATGTTTTTATTTGTTCGACACTTATGTTCGTGCCTAAGATTGCTACGGAATAATCTATATTAGACTTTGATAAAGATATTACATCAATATATCCTTCAACTATTAGTAGTTTTTTAACTGTAATCTTTTTCTTCTTTATTTCATATATTCCGTATAGTTGTTCTCTTTTATTAAAGATTCTACTTTCTGAAGAGTGCAGGTATTTTGGTGTGTTCGAACTTATTACTCTTCCACCAAAAGCTACAAGATTTCCTATCTTGTCTCTAATTGGAAATATAATTCTAGATCTAAAAAAATCATAATATCCTCCATATTTATTTTTTATAATTAATCCTAAATCTATTAGATATTTTGTGTATTTTTTATTATTGAAATTTTTGGCTAAGTTATTCCATCCTGACGGAGAGAATCCTATAGAAAAATTGCAAATTGATTTTTTATCTATTCCTAATTTATTTAAATATTCTCTAGCTTTTTCTGATCTTTCTAATTGTTTTGCATAAAATGAATTAACTTCGTTCATTATTTTATAAAGTTTTTCTTCGTAAATATTTTTTTGTTTTTTTATTTCATTATTTTTTTCAAAAATTACTTCCATGTTTTGAAAAACTGAAAGTTCTTTGACAGCCTCTATGAAGTTAAGTTTTTCATAGTTCATGATAAAATCAATTACATTTCCATGAGCACAACATCCAAAACAGTGGTAAAATTGTTTTTCTTCATTAACAAAGAATGAAGGAACTTTTTCATGATGAAATGGACAAACTGATTTATAATTTTTACCAGACTTTTTTAACGAAATTTTATTTTTTATAATATCTATTATGTTTGTCTTAGTTAAGATCTCATCTATAAATAGTTTTGAAATTTTCCAAATCATTTTTATGAAAACTTATTTAGTTCTTTGTTATCTAAATTTTTTTTTCTTGAAGTTTAATGATATTGATCTGAAAGAACTATTGTAGTTCTTTATTCTACCATTTTCTCTAGCTATTTTTTTTGTATGTCTTTTAATAGAGGAAGCTTTTTCTCTTTTTCTAATAGTTGTTGGTTTCTCATAAAACTCTCTTCTTCTAATTTCAGACAATATTCCAGCTTTTTCACAAGCTCTCTTAAATCTTCTTAAAGCTACTTCAAACGGTTCGTTTTCTCTTATTTTTATTGTTGGCATCTAAGTATTCTCCTGTTTACGTAGTTTCGACATGTATAGATATTTCTAAATAAATTGTTTAGAATTATAATATCATTAGATTTGTCTATCTTAAGAGTATATTGTGTTTTTTTACGAAAAAAAAGAGAAAGTATTTTATATTTTATGAATCTTTTAGGTTGATTTTGTTTTTTGATTATTTTATGAGAGTTTTAGGAATTGAAACATCTTGTGATGAAACTGGAGTTGCAATTTATGATGATGATGGATTAGTTCTAAATAATCTGTTTAGTCAAGCAAGTTTTCATAATATTTATGGAGGAGTTTATCCTGAAGTATCATCGAGATTGCATTTAGATAATATTATTCCATTAATTAAATCTACTATTGAAGAATCATGTTTAATTGGAAAAAAAAGAATTGATGCTATTGCTTACACTGCTGGACCTGGTTTGATTGGATCTTTGTTAGTTGGCGCGTCTGTTGGAAGGTCTCTTGCGTTTTCTCTAGGTATTCCAGTGATACCAATAAATCATATTGAGGGACATATTTTGTCTCCAATTTTAGATAACAAAAATTTAAGATTTCCTTTTTTATCTCTTTTGGTTTCAGGTGGGAATACTAAATTGATTTATGTAAAAAACTTTCATGAATATAAAGTATTGGGTAGATCTATAGATGATTCAGTAGGTGAGACTTTTGATAAGGTTTCAAAATTTTTAGGATTTGGTTACCCAGGAGGACCAATTATATCAAAGTTAGCTAAGAATGGCGATAAAAATAGATTTTATTTTCCTAGACCAATGAAAAAAAATGGATTAAATTTTAGTTTCTCTGGATTAAAAACTAGTGTCTTTAACACTATTAGAAGAAATAAAATGAAAAAGCAAACAATTTCAGATATTGCAGCTTCTTTTGAAAATGCAGTTGCAGATGTTCTTGTATACAAGACGAAGATTGCAATGAATTTAACAAAAGCAAACCGTTTAGTTCTTGTTGGAGGCGTTAGTGCAAATTCATACTTAAGATACGTTATGAGTTGCGAAATGAGAAAAATTGATAAAAAAGTGTTTTTTGTAAAGAAAGAATTTTGTACTGATAATGCTGCAATGATAGCTTTATCCGGATATTTATATCTCAAGAAATCTATCAAATTTAAACATGAAATGGTTGTAGATGCTAATTGGTCAATATCAGAAATATAGAATTTTATATTTTTATAAATTTATAATTTTATGTAAAAATGTGCCTTTATACTATTTTAATTAAAAAACTGTCTGTTTTTACAATTATCGGAGTTCATAAATGGGAAAGACAGGTAAAACAAAAAGTTTTGATAGATTTATTAATTAAATATAAACTTAGTTCTTCTAGAAAAAAATCAGAAAATAATTATTTGGATTATTATAAAATAAGTTCTTCTATTATAGAGGGAGTTGAAAATAAAGAGTTTCTGTTGTTAGAGGATCTTGTAAATAATATAATGAATATATTAATGGAAAGATTTGTTTTTTACAAAGTTAGAATAAGAGCATGTAAATTAAATGCTGTTTATAGAGCGAAAAAAGTTTGTGTTGTTCTAAGTAGAAAGATAGATTTTTAGTCTGATATAACAATTATTTTTTGATTTTTTATCCATTCATTTAGTTTTTTTATTTTCTTAGATTTTATTCTTTCTTTGATTTTTTCACCAATTTTTTCTTCTTTTATAATTTTTCTTATGGAGACTTTTTTTAATTTCTCAAACGCTTTTACAAAAAATTCTCCTTGTGGATAATAGTCGTTGTTTAACTTGTTAGTTATATCTGCTTTTGCAATTAAGGCAATTTTTTCTATTCTGTTTGGTTTTCTCCATCCATCTATCTTTTCAAAGATATCTAGTATTTTCTTTGAGCTAAGATAGTGTATTTTATGAACTTTTTGATAATGTAATATTATTAATTTTATTTCTTTTTTTATTTTAATTGGAGTGCTAATTCTATTACATATATTTTCAATATTTTTGCATAAATCTTTCTTTTTATGTATCTCACATTGAACTTTTTTGCTTTTTATTTTTAATAAATCTATACATAATGCAGAAATTTTAATTTCTATTTTGTTTGTTAATTTTGAAATTACTCTTAATGTAGATAAAACTCTAGAAATAGAACTATGATTAATTATTTTTTTACTATCTTTAAAAGATAAATTAAAAATATGATCCATCTCTGGAAAAAATATTTCTAGAGTTTTGCATTCATATAAAACTTGAAAATATCGTTCTGGAGATGATCCACAAAATGCTTTTTTTGTTTCTTCCCATATTCTTTCCTTACTAATTGAAGATATTTCGGATTTAATTGCCATCTTTTTCATCAAAGCCTTTGTTTCTCGTGCTATAACAAATTTCTTAAGAAAAAACTTGGAAAAAAATCTAGCTACTCTAAAAATCCTAAGAGGATCTTCAGTAAAAGAAGAGGAAATATGTCTTAGAATTCTGTTATGTATGTCTAAGACTCCATTAAATGGATCTATTATTTTTCCTCTTGCATCTGTAGCAATGGCATTAATAGTCAAATCTCTACGAGATAAGTCTTCTAATAACGTTACTTTTCTTGAAAAGAAACAATAAAATCCACTATGACCTTTTCCTTTTTTTTTTTCTATTCTAGCAAGAGCATATTCTTCTCTAGAATTTGGATTTAAAAAAACAGGGAACCCTTTTCCAACTTGTTTAAATCCAAGATTTAGTAAATCATTATCTGTGGCTCCTACTACTACCCAATCTTTATCAGAAACAGGTTCTCCTAGTATTTTGTCTCTTACTGCCCCACCTACTAAGTAAACTCTCATGATTTTATTATAAATTAAATTACTTGAATAAATTTTAAAAGATTTTAAATCTTTAATTTTTCTTTTATCTGATATAGAATTCTACTAGTTCTTACTATATATATTTGATCACATCAAATTTATGTTAATTTTTATTTGATCTATTTATGTAGCTTTTGATAATTGATAGAAGTTTTATTATATTTTGAATTTTCTAAAAATTGTTGAACTAAAAGTCAGTATACTTTTATTTTAAAAGCTTTAGGAGTGTTAGATGAATTTTAAAGTTCCAAATTTTAAAAAAATTTCTGTTTTGGTTGTAGGAGACGTTATATTAGATGAATATTGGCATGGAAATATTAACAGAATTTCTCCAGAAGCTCCAGTCCCTGTATTAAAGATAGATAAGAAAGAGATTAAATTAGGTGGAGCTGCAAATGTAGCCAATAATATTGCTAAGTTAGGTCCTAAAGTTTATTTAATTGGATTAACTGGTAATGACGAGAATTCAAAAATTTTGTCTAATGAAATAAAGAAAAATGGTATAAATTTTTATTCTGTATCTTTAAAAGATTTTTCAACAATAACAAAAATAAGAATATTGTCTAAAGAAAATCATGTGATTAGACTAGATTTAGAGAATTCGTTCAGTGATTTTGACGCAAAAGTTCTAACTAAGAAGATAGAAAAAGTTTTGGAGAAAGTTAATTCTGTTGTTATTTCAGATTATGGAAAAGGTACATTATCTGAAGTTAATAAAATCGTTAAGTTATCAAAGAGAAGAAAAATACCTGTATATGTTGATCCTAAAGGAGACAACTTTGAAAAATACAAATATTCTAATATAATTACACCAAATTTACATGAGTTTGAATTGGTTGCTGGAAGGTGTACTAATGAATCTATGATAGAAAAGAAAGGAATGGAAATAGTTAGATCTTTTTATTTAGATGGTTTAATAATTACTATGGCGGAAAAAGGAATAATTGCTTTGTCTAGTAAATCAGATCCTATATATTTACGAGCAATAACAAAAGAAGCTATAGATGTAACAGGAGCTGGAGATACTTTTATAAGTGTATTATCAGCTTCTTTAACTTCAAACATTGATTTTTATAATTCATGTAAATTAGCAAATATTGCTGCTGGAATTGTTGTGAGAAAGACTGGGACTTATTCTGTGTCGTTTTCAGAAATACAAGAAGCTATGCTTGAATACGACAACGCTAATTAGAGGTTCAATAATATGAACTGAAAGATTCAGTGTTTTTAATTGTGATACATATTAATTGTTTATAGATTTTTTAAGTTTCTTAATTTGAATTTGTTATATGAATTGTTGTTATAGAAATCTTCTTAAGAAATTTAATATTTTTAGTGAAAAGTCTAAAAATAATAAAAGTTTTAATATATTAAAACAATAGTTATTGTATTATGTTAAAATACAATTATTTTTTATTTTAGTTTAACAAGTATCTGTTAAACAAATTTGATTTCTTTGTTTTACTTGATTTTTAATAATAAAATAACTTTATGAAAGTTATAATATCTATTTGTGGTAAGAAAAAATATTGATTAGTTTTATAAGGTGATTTTTTAGAAAAAGCTGTTATAATTATTGTTCTTGTTGAAACTATTTGATTTTTTAAATAAAGTGTTAAATCAATTTAAAATAAATTTTGCGTGAAAGGATTTGGTTTATGGCAAATAGAGGAGTTAATAAGGTTATATTAATAGGTCATCTTGGACAAGATCCTGAGGTCCGTTACATGCCAAATGGAGGAGCAGTTACAAATATTTCTATTGCAACCTCTGAAAGTTGGAAAGATAAGCAGAGCGGAGAAACTAGAGAAAAAACTGAATGGCATAGAGTAGTAATTTTTGGTAAATTGGCTGAGATAGCCGGGGAATATTTGAAAAAAGGTTCTCAAGTTTATATAGAAGGATCAATACAAACAAGAAAATGGCAGGATCAAAATAATCAGGATAGATATTCTACTGAGATTGTCGTAAATATAAATGGCACAATGCAAATGCTTGGAAGATCTAATTTATCTTCTGATCAAGATGTTTCTTCTAGTTTTAAAAAGAAACATATGAAAAAGGACAAGATAGATCATGGCTTATCCAAAGACGCAATAAGTGAAGATGATATAGATTTTGAAGATGATATACCATTTTAGATCAAAGTAGTTTTTAGATTTTGAAATTTTAAGAATATTAAGTTAAGTAAAAATTAAAATTTCAAACATTTTAATATTTAAATTATTGATTTTTTTTATAAGAAGCTTTATACTATAAAGATACTTATAAAAATATTTTAACTAAATAAATAATATATATAAATTATAATTCCTCCATAGTTCAGTTGGTAGAACAGCGGACTGTTAATCCGTATGTCACTGGTTCGAATCCAGTTGGGGGAGTTATTAACATTTCAAAATCTAAAAACTACTTTGATCTAAAATGGTATATCATCTTCAAAATCTATATCATCTTCACTTATTGCGTCTTTGGATAAGCCATGATCTATCTTGTCCTTTTTCATATGTTTCTTTTTAAAACTAGAAGAAACATCTTGATCAGAAGATAAATTAGATCTTCCAAGCATTTGCATTGTGCCATTTATATTTACGACAATCTCAGTAGAATATCTATCCTGATTATTTTGATCCTGCCATTTTCTTGTTTGTATTGATCCTTCTATATAAACTTGAGAACCTTTTTTCAAATATTCCCCGGCTATCTCAGCCAATTTACCAAAAATTACTACTCTATGCCATTCAGTTTTTTCTCTAGTTTCTCCGCTCTGCTTATCTTTCCAACTTTCAGAGGTTGCAATAGAAATATTTGTAACTGCTCCTCCATTTGGCATGTAACGGACCTCAGGATCTTGTCCAAGATGACCTATTAATATAACCTTATTAACTCCTCTATTTGCCATAAACCAAATCCTTTCACGCAAAATTTATTTTAAATTGATTTAACACTTTATTTAAAAAATCAAATAGTTTCAACAAGAACAATAATTATAACAGCTTTTTCTAAAAAATCACCTTATAAAACTAATCAATATTTTTTCTTACCACAAATAGATATTATAACTTTCATAAAGTTATTTTATTATTAAAAATCAAGTAAAACAAAGAAATCAAATTTGTTTAACAGATACTTGTTAAACTAAAATAAAAAATAATTGTATTTTAACATAATACAATAACTATTGTTTTAATATATTAAAACTTTTATTATTTTTAGACTTTTCACTAAAAATATTAAATTTCTTAAGAAGATTTCTATAACAACAATTCATATAACAAATTCAAATTAAGAAACTTAAAAAATCTATAAACAATTAATATGTATCACAATTAAAAACACTGAATCTTTCAGTTCATATTATTGAACCTCTAATTAGCGTTGTCGTATTCAAGCATAGCTTCTTGTATTTCTGAAAACGACACAGAATAAGTCCCAGTCTTTCTCACAACAATTCCAGCAGCAATATTTGCTAATTTACATGAATTATAAAAATCAATGTTTGAAGTTAAAGAAGCTGATAATACACTTATAAAAGTATCTCCAGCTCCTGTTACATCTATAGCTTCTTTTGTTATTGCTCGTAAATATATAGGATCTGATTTACTAGACAAAGCAATTATTCCTTTTTCCGCCATAGTAATTATTAAACCATCTAAATAAAAAGATCTAACTATTTCCATTCCTTTCTTTTCTATCATAGATTCATTAGTACACCTTCCAGCAACCAATTCAAACTCATGTAAATTTGGTGTAATTATATTAGAATATTTGTATTTTTCAAAGTTGTCTCCTTTAGGATCAACATATACAGGTATTTTTCTTCTCTTTGATAACTTAACGATTTTATTAACTTCAGATAATGTACCTTTTCCATAATCTGAAATAACAACAGAATTAACTTTCTCCAAAACTTTTTCTATCTTCTTAGTTAGAACTTTTGCGTCAAAATCACTGAACGAATTCTCTAAATCTAGTCTAATCACATGATTTTCTTTAGACAATATTCTTATTTTTGTTATTGTTGAAAAATCTTTTAAAGATACAGAATAAAAATTTATACCATTTTTCTTTATTTCATTAGACAAAATTTTTGAATTCTCGTCATTACCAGTTAATCCAATTAAATAAACTTTAGGACCTAACTTAGCAATATTATTGGCTACATTTGCAGCTCCACCTAATTTAATCTCTTTCTTATCTATCTTTAATACAGGGACTGGAGCTTCTGGAGAAATTCTGTTAATATTTCCATGCCAATATTCATCTAATATAACGTCTCCTACAACCAAAACAGAAATTTTTTTAAAATTTGGAACTTTAAAATTCATCTAACACTCCTAAAGCTTTTAAAATAAAAGTATACTGACTTTTAGTTCAACAATTTTTAGAAAATTCAAAATATAATAAAACTTCTATCAATTATCAAAAGCTACATAAATAGATCAAATAAAAATTAACATAAATTTGATGTGATCAAATATATATAGTAAGAACTAGTAGAATTCTATATCAGATAAAAGAAAAATTAAAGATTTAAAATCTTTTAAAATTTATTCAAGTAATTTAATTTATAATAAAATCATGAGAGTTTACTTAGTAGGTGGGGCAGTAAGAGACAAAATACTAGGAGAACCTGTTTCTGATAAAGATTGGGTAGTAGTAGGAGCCACAGATAATGATTTACTAAATCTTGGATTTAAACAAGTTGGAAAAGGGTTCCCTGTTTTTTTAAATCCAAATTCTAGAGAAGAATATGCTCTTGCTAGAATAGAAAAAAAAAAAGGAAAAGGTCATAGTGGATTTTATTGTTTCTTTTCAAGAAAAGTAACGTTATTAGAAGACTTATCTCGTAGAGATTTGACTATTAATGCCATTGCTACAGATGCAAGAGGAAAAATAATAGATCCATTTAATGGAGTCTTAGACATACATAACAGAATTCTAAGACATATTTCCTCTTCTTTTACTGAAGATCCTCTTAGGATTTTTAGAGTAGCTAGATTTTTTTCCAAGTTTTTTCTTAAGAAATTTGTTATAGCACGAGAAACAAAGGCTTTGATGAAAAAGATGGCAATTAAATCCGAAATATCTTCAATTAGTAAGGAAAGAATATGGGAAGAAACAAAAAAAGCATTTTGTGGATCATCTCCAGAACGATATTTTCAAGTTTTATATGAATGCAAAACTCTAGAAATATTTTTTCCAGAGATGGATCATATTTTTAATTTATCTTTTAAAGATAGTAAAAAAATAATTAATCATAGTTCTATTTCTAGAGTTTTATCTACATTAAGAGTAATTTCAAAATTAACAAACAAAATAGAAATTAAAATTTCTGCATTATGTATAGATTTATTAAAAATAAAAAGCAAAAAAGTTCAATGTGAGATACATAAAAAGAAAGATTTATGCAAAAATATTGAAAATATATGTAATAGAATTAGCACTCCAATTAAAATAAAAAAAGAAATAAAATTAATAATATTACATTATCAAAAAGTTCATAAAATACACTATCTTAGCTCAAAGAAAATACTAGATATCTTTGAAAAGATAGATGGATGGAGAAAACCAAACAGAATAGAAAAAATTGCCTTAATTGCAAAAGCAGATATAACTAACAAGTTAAACAACGACTATTATCCACAAGGAGAATTTTTTGTAAAAGCGTTTGAGAAATTAAAAAAAGTCTCCATAAGAAAAATTATAAAAGAAGAAAAAATTGGTGAAAAAATCAAAGAAAGAATAAAATCTAAGAAAATAAAAAAACTAAATGAATGGATAAAAAATCAAAAAATAATTGTTATATCAGACTAAAAATCTATCTTTCTACTTAGAACAACACAAACTTTTTTCGCTCTATAAACAGCATTTAATTTACATGCTCTTATTCTAACTTTGTAAAAAACAAATCTTTCCATTAATATATTCATTATATTATTTACAAGATCCTCTAACAACAGAAACTCTTTATTTTCAACTCCCTCTATAATAGAAGAACTTATTTTATAATAATCCAAATAATTATTTTCTGATTTTTTTCTAGAAGAACTAAGTTTATATTTAATTAATAAATCTATCAAAACTTTTTGTTTTACCTGTCTTTCCCATTTATGAACTCCGATAATTGTAAAAACAGACAGTTTTTTAATTAAAATAGTATAAAGGCACATTTTTACATAAAATTATAAATTTATAAAAATATAAAATTCTATATTTCTGATATTGACCAATTAGCATCTACAACCATTTCATGTTTAAATTTGATAGATTTCTTGAGATATAAATATCCGGATAAAGCTATCATTGCAGCATTATCAGTACAAAATTCTTTCTTTACAAAAAACACTTTTTTATCAATTTTTCTCATTTCGCAACTCATAACGTATCTTAAGTATGAATTTGCACTAACGCCTCCAACAAGAACTAAACGGTTTGCTTTTGTTAAATTCATTGCAATCTTCGTCTTGTATACAAGAACATCTGCAACTGCATTTTCAAAAGAAGCTGCAATATCTGAAATTGTTTGCTTTTTCATTTTATTTCTTCTAATAGTGTTAAAGACACTAGTTTTTAATCCAGAGAAACTAAAATTTAATCCATTTTTTTTCATTGGTCTAGGAAAATAAAATCTATTTTTATCGCCATTCTTAGCTAACTTTGATATAATTGGTCCTCCTGGGTAACCAAATCCTAAAAATTTTGAAACCTTATCAAAAGTCTCACCTACTGAATCATCTATAGATCTACCCAATACTTTATATTCATGAAAGTTTTTTACATAAATCAATTTAGTATTCCCACCTGAAACCAAAAGAGATAAAAAAGGAAATCTTAAATTTTTGTTATCTAAAATTGGAGACAAAATATGTCCCTCAATATGATTTATTGGTATCACTGGAATACCTAGAGAAAACGCAAGAGACCTTCCAACAGACGCGCCAACTAACAAAGATCCAATCAAACCAGGTCCAGCAGTGTAAGCAATAGCATCAATTCTTTTTTTTCCAATTAAACATGATTCTTCAATAGTAGATTTAATTAATGGAATAATATTATCTAAATGCAATCTCGATGATACTTCAGGATAAACTCCTCCATAAATATTATGAAAACTTGCTTGACTAAACAGATTATTTAGAACTAATCCATCATCATCATAAATTGCAACTCCAGTTTCATCACAAGATGTTTCAATTCCTAAAACTCTCATAAAATAATCAAAAAACAAAATCAACCTAAAAGATTCATAAAATATAAAATACTTTCTCTTTTTTTTCGTAAAAAAACACAATATACTCTTAAGATAGACAAATCTAATGATATTATAATTCTAAACAATTTATTTAGAAATATCTATACATGTCGAAACTACGTAAACAGGAGAATACTTAGATGCCAACAATAAAAATAAGAGAAAACGAACCGTTTGAAGTAGCTTTAAGAAGATTTAAGAGAGCTTGTGAAAAAGCTGGAATATTGTCTGAAATTAGAAGAAGAGAGTTTTATGAGAAACCAACAACTATTAGAAAAAGAGAAAAAGCTTCCTCTATTAAAAGACATACAAAAAAAATAGCTAGAGAAAATGGTAGAATAAAGAACTACAATAGTTCTTTCAGATCAATATCATTAAACTTCAAGAAAAAAAAATTTAGATAACAAAGAACTAAATAAGTTTTCATAAAAATGATTTGGAAAATTTCAAAACTATTTATAGATGAGATCTTAACTAAGACAAACATAATAGATATTATAAAAAATAAAATTTCGTTAAAAAAGTCTGGTAAAAATTATAAATCAGTTTGTCCATTTCATCATGAAAAAGTTCCTTCATTCTTTGTTAATGAAGAAAAACAATTTTACCACTGTTTTGGATGTTGTGCTCATGGAAATGTAATTGATTTTATCATGAACTATGAAAAACTTAACTTCATAGAGGCTGTCAAAGAACTTTCAGTTTTTCAAAACATGGAAGTAATTTTTGAAAAAAATAATGAAATAAAAAAACAAAAAAATATTTACGAAGAAAAACTTTATAAAATAATGAACGAAGTTAATTCATTTTATGCAAAACAATTAGAAAGATCAGAAAAAGCTAGAGAATATTTAAATAAATTAGGAATAGATAAAAAATCAATTTGCAATTTTTCTATAGGATTCTCTCCGTCAGGATGGAATAACTTAGCCAAAAATTTCAATAATAAAAAATACACAAAATATCTAATAGATTTAGGATTAATTATAAAAAATAAATATGGAGGATATTATGATTTTTTTAGATCTAGAATTATATTTCCAATTAGAGACAAGATAGGAAATCTTGTAGCTTTTGGTGGAAGAGTAATAAGTTCGAACACACCAAAATACCTGCACTCTTCAGAAAGTAGAATCTTTAATAAAAGAGAACAACTATACGGAATATATGAAATAAAGAAGAAAAAGATTACAGTTAAAAAACTACTAATAGTTGAAGGATATATTGATGTAATATCTTTATCAAAGTCTAATATAGATTATTCCGTAGCAATCTTAGGCACGAACATAAGTGTCGAACAAATAAAAACATTATTTTCTTTAACAAACACAATTGTTTTTTGTTATGATGGTGACAAAGCAGGATATGAAGCTGGAAAAAGATCTTTGAATAAGATAATTCCATTTTTGACCGAAAAAAGATGTGTAAAATTTATGTTTTTACCAAATGGACATGATCCAGATTCATTAATTAGAATGGAAGGAAAAAAAAATTTTGAGGAAAGAATAAAATATGCATATCCGTTATCAAAATTTTTTTTCAAAATTTTTCTTGAAAAAACTAAAAAAAATAATGAAGAATGGAAAACAGAATTTTTTAGCCTATCTATTTCCATGATCAGAAGAATACCAGACAGAATTCTAAAAATTTCAATGATTAACAAGCTAGGAAATCTAATAGGTATTCCAAAAATTTCATACTTATTCTTAAATAAGAACATAAAAACATATAAATTTATAAGCACACAATCTAAAAAAAAAATTAATAATGCAAATATTAAAACTCTCATTTCTATTTTAATACTGAATCCAAGTTTTTCGAAATTAGTTCCAAATTCAAAAAAAATTATTTTTTACGACACAAAATATTCTAAATTATTCTATGAAATAGTAGACTTATGTTTATCAAATCAAAAAATAAACACTAGTCATTTGCTAGAATATTATAGAAATAATAAATTTATTATAAAACTTGAAAAATTCATAGTTTGGAACGATATAGGGATAGAAGAAGGCACATCTAAAAAAATCTTTTTAGATATACTAAAACATTTTCTATCAAATGAAATAGAAAAAAGATTTAATTATTTAATGTATAAGTCAAGAAATTATGGATTAAACATAGAAGAAAAAAAAGAAGTTTATCAAATACTTTATAATAACCTTAAATCATCTAAAATGTAGAAGTAATCAAATTATATTTGATATATTTGAATTAACAAATAGTTAACTTATGGAAAATAAACCTAAATCTCAACTAAAACTACTAGTTACAAAAGGAAAAGAAAAAGGTTATTTAACTTATTCTGAGATAAATGATCATCTTCCGAATGATATAATTGATTCAGATAAAATTGAGGATGTTCTTCAAATGATCAGTGACATGGGAATACAAATCATGGAAGAAGCGCCAAATACAGAAGATTTTATTTTTGTTGAATCAATGAACAATTCAGAAGAAGATGCCGCTGAAGCTGCTGCTCATGTTCTATCTATTGTTGAAAACGAAGTAGGTAGAACTACAGATCCAGTAAGAATGTATATGAGAGAAATGGGAACAGTAGAATTATTAACAAGAGAAGGTGAAATAGATATAGCAAAAAGAATTGAAGACGGAATTAATCAAGTGCAAGATTCGATATCTAAATATCCTAAAGCAATTAAACATGTATTAAAACAATATAAATTAGTAAAAAAAGGAAAAATCAAATTATCTGAAATAATTACTGGATTTTTTGATATTAAAAAAGAAGAAAAAACTATAAAAAAAATAAATCAAAAAACTAGTTCTGTAATTTTAGAAGAAATTATACAAGAAGAGAAACAAAACGAAGAAGAAACTGAAGAAAGCGAAATTGATCCAGAAATTGCTAAAAAAAAGTTTCTAAAATTAGAAAGACAATATGAAATTTTTTACAAAAGTATAAGAAAAAAAAACCATAATAACAAAATATCTAATTCAGAATTAGAAAAATTATCGAGAACTTTTAAAACTTTTAGATTATCTCCAAAAAAATTTAACTTTTTAGTTAAAAAAATAAGAAGTTCCATGAATATGATTAAAATACAAGAAAAAACTATCATAAATATACTTACTAAAAGTTATGGAGTTGATAAAAAAAATATCATTCAGTATCTTTTAAAGAAAAAAAATGGAAAAGAAATAGAAAAATATGTAAAAAAAATAATTAGAAAAAATAAGATTTTAAAAGAAGAAAAAGAAATAGAAAAATCTCTAAAAAAATTAAAAAATATAGAAAAAGAAACATATTTAACTATTGTAAGTATAAAAAATATTAATAGAAGAATCTCTATTGGAGAAACAAAAGCAAAATTAGCCAAAAAAGAAATGGTGGAAGCCAATTTAAGATTAGTTATATCAATTGCTAAAAAATACACTAACAGAGGTCTTCAATTCTTAGATTTAATACAAGAAGGTAATATAGGTTTAATGAAAGCTGTAGATAAATTCGAATATAGAAGAGGATATAAATTTTCTACTTACGCAACTTGGTGGATTCGTCAGGCAATTACAAGATCAATTGCAGATCAAGCAAGAACTATTAGAATACCAGTTCATATGATAGAAACAATTAACAAACTTAATCATATTTCTAGACAAATTCTTCAAGAAACAGGCAGAGAACCATCTCCAGAAGAGTTGTCAGAAAGAATGTTAATACCAGAAGAAAAAATAAGAAAAGTTTTAAAAATTGCAAAAGAACCAATTTCAATGGAAACCCCTGTAGGAGATGATGAAGATTCACATTTGGGAGATTTCATAGAAGATGTAAATCTAGAACTTCCTATAGATTCTGCTACTACAGAAAATCTTAGAGCTGCAACAAACTCCGTACTTTCAGCATTAACAACAAGAGAGGCTAAAGTTCTAAGAATGAGATTTGGAATTGACATGAACACAGATCATACATTAGAAGAAGTTGGAAAACAATTTGACGTAACAAGAGAAAGAATAAGACAAATAGAAGCAAAAGCTTTAAGAAAACTTCGTCATCCTAGTAGATCAGAAATACTTAGAAGTTTTCTTGAAGATTAAATAGTGAAATCTTGTTTTAATTAAATTTTTTATGGCCCCTTAGCTCAGAGGTTAGAGCAGGCGACTCATAATCGCTTGGTCGTTGGTTCGAATCCAACAGGGGTCATTATATGATGAAATAACAGATTTTAATTTTTAAAGTTTTATAAAAAGTGTGAAAAGAATTTTTTAAAAATATATGAAATACCTAAATCTATTAATAAATAATGATTTAAATCCAATTTTTTTGTTCTTCATACTATTTTTATTTTCTTTACTTAAATCTACCATAATAGTATCATCTTTACTTCCACCAGCGTCTATAACATTAATATTTGGAATCTCAGCAAGTATATCAAAATTAAATATATCATTAATTTGTATTTCTATAACATTCGGTTCAACAACTGGATCAATAATTTGTCACATTTTTGGAAAAAACTTTATTAAGATGAACAAACTTTTATTTAAGAAAAAAAAAACTTCTATTAAAACTATTAAAAAGATAACTAAAAAACTAAAAGAAAACAAAATAAAATTTTTATTTATTTCTAAATTCATAGCTATATTGAGATATATAACACCACTAATTGCAGGAACTTTATTTCCATTAAAGAAAAAACTTTTCATAACATATTTATTCTCTTCTTGTATTTGGTCAATAATGTATATAATAATTGTTAAATTTTCACTTATTAAAATTTTGAAATTATAATACTTTTCATAAGAAAAACGAAAGATTTACAACTGAATTTAATAAAATAAACAATTTATTTAACAATACAAGACGATTTCTTCTAATATCCAAATTTTGATGTACTATTACAATTTTTTCAAAAAAATTCTCTGTTGGGTCAATTAAATTAAACAACAACTTTAAGCATTGTTTATATTTCATAATTTTATAATAGTTAGAAATTTCATTCTTTACTTTTTTCATTTGATGCACTAAGATTTTTTCTTCATCTGATTTCAATAAGCTAAAGTCAATAGAATCTTGATAATTACAACAGGACTTTTCTAAAATATTTTTAACTCTTTTGAATAAAGATATCAATTTTATAAAAATGTTAGAATCAAAAAAGTAAGAAATAGCATTAATTTTCTTATCAATCCTAGACAAAAAATTTTTTTCTTTTGAAATTACAGAATCAACAATTTTTTTCTCATATCCATTTTTACAATATATAAATTTAAGTCTTTCTAAAATAAAAAGTTTCAATGATTGTTTAATATTCATAATACGAATTTTTTCGTCGTATAAAGAAATTGATTTATCTAATAATTCAGACAGACTTATTTCACATTCTTCAATAAGAATACGAATTATTCCAATTGATAAACGACGTAAAGCAAATGGATCTCTTTTTTTCTTAGGATTTTCTCCTATTAAAAAAAATCCAACTATAGTATCTAATTTATCTGATAAAGAAAGTACTAAAGACAAGTTACTTGATGGAAATTTATCTTTAAAAGAAACTGGATAGTAATGTTCTCTAATAGCAATAGATACATCCATATCTTCTTTATCCATTATTGCATATTGCATGCCAACAGTTCCTTTCATTTCAGGAAACTCATTTACTAAATTTGTAAATAAATCACATTTATACAACATAGAAACTCTAGAAATATTTTTTGCGTTGATATCAGACTTTTTACTTATCCATTCAGATAAATTTTTTACTCTTTTAGTTTTATCAAAAAAACTACCTAAATTTTTATAAAATTTTATTTTTCTAAAATTTAGAAAATTTTGTTCAAGTTTGTTTCTCCTATCCAAATTAAAACAAAAAAAAGCATTAGAAAGTTTTATATGTATAGCCTTTTCATTTTCAGCTATTATTTCACTCTCATTTTTTGTTTCTATATTACTAATAAATACAAAATTTTCTGTGATATTTTTATCTTTATCATAAAGCAAAAAACATTTTTGTTGATTTTGAATAATATGAACTAAAATAACTACTGGAAGTGTAAGAAAAATTTTATCAAACTTTCCATGAAGTAAAACTGGCCATTCTACAATAGATACTATTTCTCTTATAAGAGTTTCTGAAGCTTTTATAGTAAAATTTAATTTATTGCAAATTTCTTTTAATCTTTTTTCTATAATATTTTTTCTTTTTTTAAAATTTACAATTACTTTACCTTTACTACAAAGTATTTCTGAATATTCTTTAGCAGATTTAACAAATATTTTTTTATTTTTTAAAAATCTATTTCCAGAAATTAAATTATTACTTTTAATACCAAATATTTCTCCGTTTATTAACTTATCTCCCAAAAGCATTAAAACATTATGCACAGGACGTATAAATTTTTTTTTCTTATTACCCCAAATGATAAATAAATCAGGAGAAAGCTCATTTAGAGAACTTTGAACCAAAAAAACAAAAATTTTACTTAAATGATTTTCTAAAAACTGAGTATTATTCTTAATATCTGGTATATTTCTAAAACATATAAAATCTTTAAATTCAACTGAAAGAAATTTTTGATCTCTTAAGCTTATATATTTTATATCTGAAATTTCAATTACCTTTAATGCTAATCTTCTTGATGAGGCATACCACTTTATTTTCTTAAACCTAGCTTTAAACATTAATAATTTTCTTTTAAAAATCTTTAGAAAAGATTTAGCCAAACGGTATAATTCTTTAGCTGGTAGTTCTTCAGTTCCAATTTCAACTAAAAAATCAGTTTTTTCATTTAGAATCATATTATTAAACTCAACAATTCAATTTAGAAATATATGCTCTTGCGACATCTTTCGACAAACTTCTTATATTTTGTATATAATTCTGTCTCTCATAAAATGATAAAATTTTTCTTGCCTCTAATAAATTAAATATATGTATTAACTTTAATACCTTTTCGTAAGCTGGAAAAACTAGTGGATTTCGTAATGATAAAAGATATTTAACTTCTTTTGAATAATTTTTAAAACATTTAATTAAAAATTTAACATTAGAATATTCAAAATTGTAAATAGATTGCTCAACTTCATTTTGATAAAAAATATCTCCATAAGTTAGTTTATTGGAAGAATTATTAGACCATAACAGTTCATAAACATTTTCAACATTTTGTATATGCATGGCTAAACGTTCAAGTCCATAAGTTATTTCTCCAATAGACGTTTTACATTTTATTCCAAAAAATTTCTGAAAATATGTGAACTGAGTTATCTCAATTCCATTAAGCCACACTTCCCATCCAACCCCTTTAGCACCTAAAGTTGGATTCTCCCAATGATCTTCTATAAATCGAATATCATTATTAGATAAGTCAATTCCGCATGTTTCTAATGAATTCATATATTTTTCTTGTATATCTATTGGAGCTGGTTTTAAAATAACTTGAAATTGATAATAATGTTGTAATTTAGTGATATTCTCTCCATATCTACTATCTGAAGGCCTTCTGGAAGATTGAACATATGCTATTGATATAGGATCGTTACCAATTGATTTTAAACAAGTCATTGGATGCAATGTACCAGCACCTATTTCTAAATCCATTGGTTGAATAATTGAACATCCATTATTTATCCAATAACTCTGAAGAACTGAAATAAATCCTTGAAATGTCTCAGTACTATTTACTTTCATTTGATTCCTTAAAAATATAATGATTTATTACGTTTAACTTTCTTAATATCTATGGTTAAACTTTAAATAACTAAAAATTTATTAAAATCCATAATAGCTATGATATAAGTATACAAATAAGATCTATTTAAAGTATATATTATATAATAATAAATTTTGCTAAGAAAAATAAATATTTAAAAATTTTAGTATATTAAAAAAATAAATCTCTAATAAAAATAACATTACCAAATAAATAAATTAATATGGACATAAGTCAAATAATTATTTTTTTTACTATTATATTTTTAGAAATTATTCTTGGAGTTGATAATTTAATGTTTATACTTATTATATCTCGAAAGTTAGACAATAAAGTAAAAAAAAAATCAATTTTTATAGGATTACTATGTTCTTTTTTCATACGAGTTATTATTTTATTCAATCTAACTTCAATAATTTCTATACAAAGTCATTTTATAAAAATTCTAAATAAAAAATTCAGCATTCATGACATTTTCATGATGTTAGGTGGATTATTTTTAATTTATAAATCTATAAAAGAATTAAAAAAACTAACAAAAAAAGATGTAAAATTTAAGAAAAAAAAAAAAAAGAAACACATAACAATAATAATACAAATAATATTATTAGATATAATATTTTCTATTGATTCTATTATAACAACAATTGGAATATCAAAAAATATCAATACTTCAATCATTGCATTTACTATCTCTAGTATCTTGCTATTGTTCGCAGGAAAGCAATTAATAAAATATGTAAATAACAACAATGAAATATCTATACTTTGTTTAAACTTATTATTGATGGTCGGATTAAACTTACTATCAGAAGGATTTGGATATTTAATACCAAAAAAGATTTTTTATATCTTTATCATAATTCAAATTACTATTAGAATATTAAAAAACACAATTCTATTTAATAGAATTGTTCATTATAACAAAAAAAATAATAAAAATTCTTCTAAAAAAAACTATAAATAAATATCATAAACATACAGTTAATTTAAACAATTTTTAAGTCAACAAAATAAACATTAAATAATAAATATTCTAAACATAAATTTAACACATATTTTAAAATATTAAAAAATTATTCAAATTCATTACTAACAAGATAATATGATTCACATATAAAATTATTATATGATTATATCATCCTACGTATTTATTAA
The DNA here is from genome assembly GCA_002074035.1 of Candidatus Riesia sp. GBBU. GTDB lineage: Bacteria > Pseudomonadota > Gammaproteobacteria > Enterobacterales > Enterobacteriaceae > GBBU. Next base: position 480,339 of record CP012849.1, read on the forward strand.
AGTAATAGATATCAGAACCAGGAAAGTAAAAAGTTTTAGATTTTTTATTTAAGTTAATTTATTAAATTTATAATTATAACTATTTTTTAAAATTATTCGTTCTTTTAAAAGAAATAATTTTTTGATTATTGTACTTAGCATCTTTCCTTGAATTATATGGAATCCTAGATCTACCAGATAAGAAATCAAAGCTTAAAGCACCAATTAACATATTTTGTTTTAAACACAAAGTAAACTTTCCAAGATTAAAAAGTTCTAGAACAATCTTTCCCTTCCATCCTGGATCAATTCTCTGTGAAGTAATATGTATCATTAAACCTAATCTTGAAAATGAAGATCTTCCATCTATCTGAGCAACTAAATTGTTAGGTAAAGAAAAAAATTCAGATGTAATTGCTAAAGACATTTCTTTAGGTCGCAAAAAAAATGAATCCTTCTCATCTAAAATTATCTCCTTATCCATCAATTTTTCAAAACTGTAATGTATTTTTTCTTCCTCACTTAAATCTACATAAGATATAGAATTATCCTGAAAAGTCCTAAATCTATTTCCTAAATGAATATCTATAGTAGCTCCATGTATTTCTTTAATTTTTGGTCTTGGACTTATAACCAATTTTCTTTGTTTTATCAACTTAATTATATCTCTATCACATAATCTCATATTTTTCTCACAATATTACAAACAAATTTTCAACTACAACAAAACTCCTCTATTTTAGCTTTCAATATATCAATTGCAATTCTATTTTTACCGCCTTTAGGAACAATGATATCAGCATATTGTTTCGTTGGTTTTATAAATTGAAGAAACATTGGTCTAACAGTTTTCAAATATTGTTGAATTACAGAATCTATAGTTCTTCCCCTTTCTTTAACATCTCTTTTTATTCTTCTTGCTAAACAGATATCTAAAGGCGTATCCATGTAGATAGAAAAATCTATATATTTTCTAAGACGCGTATCAGTTAATAAAAGAATTCCTTCAATTAATACAACTTTTTTTGGACAAAAAAAATTGTCTCTCTTTTTCTAGTATGCTCAATATAATCATATTGAGGGAGCATAATATGTCTTCCTAATTTTAGCAACTTTAAATGCTTTAATAAGAGATCATGATCTATTGCTTTTGGATGATCATAGTTTACATTCATTCTTTTTTCTATTGGAATATTATCTTGATCTCTATAGTAATAATCTTCTTTTATAATTCCTATATTTTTGTTACCTACTTGAATAAGTAATTCATGATAAATTGTTTTTGCAATTAAACTTTTCCCGGAAGCTGAAGCACCAGTTATACCAATAACAACACATCTATTTTCTAAACTAATCATTTTTAAAATCCATAATTTTATTATAAATAATCTAAAATTGTTAAACTAACTTTTTAATACGATATTACTACTTATTAATAAACTATTCTATTATCAAATATCGATGTCTTCATAAAAATCAGAAACCTCAAAATTATTTAAAACGAAACTAAAATAAATATGAACTCAATATTATATAAAATTTATAAGATTTTAAAAAACTAAAATAATAAATACATATTCTGTACAAAATTTAGAACATAAATTTTTATGGATTTTTAGAAAAATACAATATATATTAAATACATATAAATCTTTAAAAAATTTTGTCACTTAAATAACACATATACAAAATTAATGAATACATCAAAAAAAATCTTAGTTACATGTGCTTTACCTTACTCGAATGGATCAATACACTTAGGTCACATTTTAGAACACGTTCAAGCAGATATTTGGGTTAGACATAAAAAAATGATTGGAGAAAAAGTATTTTTCGTATGCGCGGATGACTCACATGGAACACCAATAATGTTAAAATCAAAAAAGTTAGGAATTTCTCCAGAAAAGTTGATAAATGAAACAAATAAAGAACACTACAATGATTTAAAAGATTTTTCTATAAATTATGACAACTACTATACAACTCATAGCAAAGAAAACAAAGAGACATTAGAAGATTTCTACAAAAAGTTAAAAAATAATGGATATATAAAAAAAAAAGTAATATTTCAAATGTATGATGAAAAAGAAAAAATATTTTTACCTGATAGATTTATAAAAGGAACTTGTCCAAAATGTAAATCAAAAAATCAAAACGGAGATAATTGTGAAACTTGTGGTTCTATACATAACTCAACAGAGTTAATAGATCCTTTTTCCACAATTTCAAAAAATTTCTTAATTAAGAAAAAAACTGAGCATATTTTCTTTGATCTACCTAAATTTAAAGAAATTCTAAAAAATTGGATTAAATCCCTTACAATTAAAACAAATATATTAAATAAAGTAAAAGAATGGATTAAAATTGGATTAAAAGAATTAGATATCTCAAGAGATCATCCATACTTTGGTTTCAAAATACCAAACGAAAAAAATAAATATTTTTATGTTTGGATAGATGCTACGATAGGATATATAGGAACAGTAAAAAATCTAGAAAAGAAAAGAAAAATAAAACTAATGAATTTTTGGGAAAAGAATTCAACTTCAGAAGTATTTCATTTTATTGGGAAGGACATAGTTCAATTTCATATTTTCTTATGGCCTTCATTGTTAGAAGGAGTTGGTTATAAAAAACCAAAAGATATATTTGTTCATGGACATGTAACTATAAACAAAAAAAAAATGTCCAAATCTGGAAAAAATTTTATATTAGCTAGATCATATTTAAACTTTCTTAACTCAGAATATTTAAGATATTACTATGCTACAAAGTTATCTTCAAAATCAGAAGATATAGACATAAATCTAAAAGACCTCTTATACAGAGTAAATGGTGAAATCATAAACAAAGTTATAAATTTAGCTTCAAGGAATGCTAAATTTATCAATAAATATTTCTTGAATTTTCTTTCAGCAAAAATTTCTGATGATAATATTTATAACAGATTTTTAAAAGAAAAAGAAAAAATAATTCATAAATTTCATAATAGAGAATATCAGAGTATTACGAAAAAAATTATGTTTTTAGCTGATATGGCAAACTTTTATATAAACAAAAAATCTCCATGGAAACTCATTAAAGAAAACAAAAGAAGAAGAGAAGTACATGAAATTTGCTCAACCGGAATAAATTTATTCAAAGTTCTAATGACATATTTAAAACCTATAACACCAAAAACAGCAATAAGATCAGAAATTTTTTTAAATACTTCTCTAAATTTTAGAGATATTTCTAAACCTCTTGTAAATCATAAAATTAAAAATTTTAAATGTTTGTTAAAAAAAGTTAGTAAAAAGAAACTTTTTCTCCTACACAAAGAAACCATGTTAATAAAAAAATAACACTATTACATATCAACTTAATATTTACATTTAAATTTTTAAAATTTTCACAAAAAGTTAAAATTAACTTTTTTGTCTTCTTTTAAAAATTCCTCCATATGAGTTAGTAACTATATTATTAGTTATATCTTTAGATCCTACTAATTTAGTGCAATAGTGAATTGCGCTTATACTAACAGAAATATCTTTTGTTCTTAACAATGTTTGTAAAGCTATTAATATTTGTTTCGTTAAACGCTCTTGTATCTGAGGTCGTTTGGAAAAAAAATATACTATCTCAATAATTTTAGAAAATCCAATAATCCTATCATTTGGTAAATATTTTATAGAAGCATTCCCGTCAATAACAGTAAGATGATGCTCGCAAGTAGTAATTAAGCTTATATTCTTTACTGAAATTATTTCATCAACTTTCATTTTATTTTTAATAAAAGAAATTCTTGGAAAATTTCTATAGTTTAATCCAGAAAAAATTTCTTCTACATACATTTTAGCTACTCTTTTAGGTGTTTCAGACAAAGTACAGTTACTAACATCAAATTTAAGTAAGTTCATGATATTACTAATATTAACTGCGATTTTCTTTTCAGTATCTTCAGTGAGAGCTTTATTACTATAGAAAGAATTTTCTAATCCATGAATTTTTAATGCTTTATGCACAAGAACAGATTCTTGATTAATTGATGACATTTAAATATTCCTTTGTAAAATAAAATGTTTTAAAAAAGATTTTAAGTACTAAATTTTAACATTTAAATAAAGAGTTATTAAAGCAATAATAATTACCTAAAGAAAATATTTCTAAATTAATTTCCGAGTAAAAATAATTAATTTAGACAAATTTCATAAACATTCTTAAAAAATCTTTAATAAAATTAAACTAAACACTTTTAGTAATATTAAATTAATAAATTTGTTTTAAAAACATAAATTATTAGAAGATATCTTTTTATATGACTAAAAATTCTAAACAAATTTTATTGGAATAAAATTTACCACTTATGTAAACTCTTGAAATATTTAAATAAAATCAATTTATTTATAAATAAACTTGAGGTTAAATTTCAATGCTATTTTTTTTTAAAAAAAAAAGAAAAGTTTTGTTTCCAACATTTCTATTACTATTTGCTATGATATCGATACAAAGTGGAGCATTTCTAGCAAAAAAGTTATTCCCAATAATTGGAACTTTTGGAGTAACTGCTTTAAGACTTTTTTTAGCAACAATCACTCTATTAGCAATGTTCAAACCATGGCAAAAAAGAATAAATACCAAATCTATAGTATACTTAATAATTTATGGTATTTCATTAGGCTCAATGAATTCTTTATTTTACCTATCGCTAGAAAGAATTCCTTTAGGAATAGCAGTAGCTTTAGAATTCACTGGTCCTTTATCTATAGCTATATTTTCTTCTAGAAAATTGATCGATTTTTTTTGGATATCAATAATAATACTTGGATTGATATTTTTACTACCTCTTAGTAAAGAGACTAACAGTCTAAATCTTTCAGGAATTTTATATGCGTTAGCAGCAGGATTTTTTTGGGGTATGTATATAATATTTGGAAGAAAATCTAGTGAAAGTCATGGATACTCAACAACTGTTTCAATAGGATCTTTAATATCAACAGCAATTTTTTTTCCAATTGGAGTTTTTAAAGTTGGAATTCAACATCTTTTTGACTTTTCAATTTTTCCAATTGCAATAGCCGTTTCGTTTCTTTCTACTACATTTCCATACACTGTTGAAATGTTCGTGCTAACAAAAATGTCTTCCAAAACATTCGGGAAGTTAATGAGTCTTGAACCTGTAATCGGAGCTTTCATCGGAATAACATTTTTAAATGAAAAATTAACAGGAGCACAATGGTTGTCTTTATTATGCATAATTATAGCTTCAGTTGGATCTTCAATAGAAAAAATGAAACAATAAATTTATTTATAGAAATCCTTTCCAATTTTTAAAGGAAAGGATTTCTTCTAAGCATGTCATTGTCTTCTATTTCCAACAACCTGTATTGTCATTAAAAACAAGTTAATAAAATCTAAATACAGAGTAAGAGCTCCAAGAATTGCATATTTTCTCATATTTTCTTTATCTCTTCCATCTATCCTATTTCCTATTTCTTTTAGTTTTTGTGTGTCATACGCAGTTAATCCTGAGAATACTAATATTCCAATATATGAAAATAATAAGTTCAAAAAAGAAGATTTCATCCACATGTTAACTAAAGAGACTATTGTAAGTCCTATAACAGACATAAATAAAAAATTACCAAGTCCGCTAAGGCTTTTCTTAGTAGAATATCCATATATGCTAAGAGATCCAAACATAATTGATACTGTTAAGAAAACTCCGGCGATTGAAGCTCCAGTATAAGCTATTAATGATAACGAAGTAGTTAATCCAGTAAGAACCGAATATAACATAAGCATAGCAGTTGCTATCTCTCCAGTTAACCTTTGTAAAAAAAATGTTAATCCAAATACTAAAGAAAATTCACAAGCGATTAACCCAACAAGAATCCATTTATTCATCATTACATGAGCAATAATATTACTATTATGAACCGTGTAAAAAGCCACAAATGAAGTAAGAAGTATAGCGACAGTCATCCATCCATATACATTAACCATGTAAGATTGTATTCCTGCGCTATCTTGTCGAATTAAAGAATTGTTTTGTTCAAATCGATTCACGAAAATTATCCTCATACAAAAGTTTAAAATAAAATTAAGAATATAAAAATATAAAAAATCTTAATAAGATACAAAAACATTATACGATTAAAAATTTAATGATTCCAATAAAAATTCTAAGTGTATAATCTCAGAATTTATTAAAATTATTTATAAACTTTTCAAAAAACATTTTCAAATTAATAAACTTTTCTATATTATTTATTTTTAGATTTTTTATGAAAGGTATATCTCCGAAATATGGAATTTGTAATTTTTTTTCCAAAGTTTCTAAATATTTTTCATAATATTTAAAATCTTCAGAAATTTTATTTGCTACCCATCCTACACACGACAGATTTCTATTTTTAATAGATTCAACTGTTAGAATTGCATGATTTATACAACCGAGCTTTATGGCTACAACTAAAACAATCAAAAGGTTCTGACTTTTTACCCAATCAGAAAACATCTTCTTTGAGGATAAAGGAGTATGCCAACCTCCAGCTCCTTCTATTACAATAATATCAGCTAATTTTTTTAAATTATTTAAACCATCTGTAATTTTCTTTAAACTTATTTTTTTACCAGAGATCTTACTTGCAATGTCAGGAGAAGTTGAATGTAAAAAAGAAATAGGATTTACCAAAGTATAATCCAATTTTATTGAACTATTCTCAATAAGAAGTTCAGCGTCCTTACTTTTAATCATTCCTATATCTTTATAACATCCAGAAGCTACAGGTTTATAACCAACAACGCTATAACCATGTAAATAAAATGATCGTAATATCATACAGCTAACTAATGTTTTACCTACATTGGTGTCAGTTCCAGTAACAAATATAGAATAATTATTCACGATATAGAATCCCATAAACAACTTTATAAGTTATTGGAAATTTATCTCCTAAATTAGGATAATTATCAATAAGCTTAAATAAATAATTTTTTGTCATTAAACCATGTTTAGTTTTTCCTGGTAAAAGATAATTAGCTCCAATACCTTTTATAGACCTAATAAGACAATTAAAAGAAGGATATAAAAAATTCCAAGATTTTTTTTTTAATGTAAATCTCCACTTTTTACATGCTTTCTTTATATCATCTATAGTATAGAATGAATTAATATGTTTATTATCATCTATGTTTTTCCAACATTGCTTTAACTCTCGCAAAGATCCATCTAGTAAAGTTGAAAAAGCGATTACACCGCCATTTCTTGTAATTCTATGTAACTGATTTAATGGAACATAAATATTATTACACCATTGAAGTACTAAATTGCTAAAACAAATATCGACGCTCTTTTCTTTCAAAGGAATATTTTCTATGTCTGCTTGCAAATAATTAGTTGCTGATTTTATCCTTTTAGCTTCTTTAAGCATTTCAAATGACAAATCCATAGCAATAACTCTTTTACCGAAAAGTTTCCATTTTTTACTAAAATATCCAGTACCACATCCAGCATCTAAAACAATACTACCATTAAAAGAAGATAGTAAATCAAACAAATATTGTCCACTTTTTTTCTGAAAAATTGCAATGTTATCATATTTTTTTGCAGCTCTTCCAAAAGAGTTAGCAATAGCTTTTTTATTAACTAACATGTCTATTAAAAAAATTATATATTAGTTCTATTAAGTGTTCTATATCAATGAAACTATGACTACTTAACAGTGTAATCCTAATCCTAGGAGTCCCTATAGGAACAGTAGGATAACGTATTGCTTGAACCAAGAAACCATTTTCCTTTAAAAATTCAAAAATTTCTAGACATAAAAAATCATTTTTAATTGGAATCAATTGTATTTGACTTAAAGAGTTTAACAATGGTAAATTATATTTTTCTGAAATTTTTCGAAAATATTTTACGTTATCTTTTAACTTTTTTCTAAAATTATCGGCTTTTTTAATATGTTTTACCGATTCTAATATTGCAAAAGCTTGTGCTGGAATCATTGATGTGCTATAGATTAAATTTTTTGAATATTGAATGAAATATTCTTTTACTTGTCTACTACAAAGCAAAGCAGCACCATTAATCCCAATAGACTTACTAAACGTAATCATTAATAATTCTGGTTTTACATTATGTAAAAAACAACTCCCCCTTCCTTCTTCACCGATTACTCCTATTCCATGTGAATCATCTACTAACATCCAAGAATTAAAATCTCTAGAAATTTTTTTAATTTCTTTTATTGGAGCACTATCTCCTTCCATACTGAATATTCCCTCAGTAACTATTAAAGATTTTCTTACAACATGTTTAGATAACATATATTTCAAACTTTTTAAATCATTATGAAGAAATCTTTTTAGATTTGCACGAGAAAAAAATGATGCTTCTATTAAAGAGGCATGAATTAGTTTATCTGCAAAAATAAAATCTCCTTTTTTCATCAATGTTGAGATTATACTTTGATTTGCAGAATATCCAGAATTGAAAAGTAACGACTCTTCATAACCTAACCAATTTGCTAAACTTTTTTCTAATTTCTTATGAATTTCAGTATAACCTATTATATGACCAGAACTACCACTACCAACTCCATATTTATCAATACCTTTCTTGAATGACTTAATAATGTTCTTATTAATACTAAATCCAAAATAATCATTACTAGAAAAGTTGATATATTTTTTATTCTTTATATAAATAAAACGATTTATATTATTTTTGATTACTTCTCTTTTTCTAAAGAGAAATCCTAACTTTCTTTTATTCAATTCATATGTTAAAAAATCTTCCCATTTCATATTTTCATTGCATCATAGAAATTCTTTGAGTTTTCTTTAGAAATATTGTTCTTTGTATTTTTATACTCTATTTTTTTTATTTGTACATTTAATTTTTTAAACAAATTTTCATCCTTTTTAGGATCAACATTTTTTGCAGTGAGCAATTTACATCCATAAAAAATAGAATTTGCTCCAGAAATAAAGCATAAAGTTTGCATATGTTCATTCATTTTCTCTCTACCAGCAGATAGTCTAATAAAAGATTTTGGAAGAACTATTCTAGCAACAGCAATTGTTCTTATGAAGTCAAATGAATCTACACTTTTGTTATCAAACAAAGGAGTTCCTTTAATTCTAACTAACATATTAATTGGAACACTCTCAGGAGATTTCTCAAAAGAAGAAAGCTGAACCAAAAGTTTTATTCTATCATCAACTTTTTCTCCCAAACCAATTATTCCACCAGAACATATTTTCATACCTGATTTCCTTGCTAAATTAATTGTATCAATTCTATCCTGATAACTTCTAGTAGTAATAATTTTTTTATAGAAATCATATGATGTGTCTAAATTATGATTATAGTAGTCCAAACCAGCTTTAGAAAGTTTGTTAGCTTGATCTTTACTTAGTTTACCTAATGTCATACATGTTTCCATGCCTAAACTTTTTACTTCTTTAATAATATTCTCTAAATATGAAATATCTTTGTCTTGTACTTTACCCCATGCTGCTCCCATACAAAAACGTGTAGAACCATTTTTCTTTGCTTCTTTTGCATGACTTATTATTTTACTTAAAGGTAACATACCTTCTTTTTTAACTTTTGTGCTATAATGAGAGCTTTGTGGGCAATACTTACAATCTTCAGGACAAGATCCAGTCTTAATTGAAAGAAGAGAACTAATTTGTATTTCCTGTGGATTAAAACTTTTTCTATGAATCTTTTGAGCTCGAAATAAAAGGTTAAAAAAAGGTAGATTATATAAAGATTTTACTCTATTTATTGTCCATTTTTTTTTCATATCTTCACCATTAAAACACAAATAAACATTAAGTTTAAATTAACTAATTATTATGTCAATAAAAATAATGATATACTGTAAAGAATATGTATAAATATATAGATACTAAATTTGATTCAAAACATATATGGCATCCTTACGAGTCACTAATAAAACCAACTAAATCATATCCTATTATAAAAGCTTCAGGGGCTGAAATAGAGTTATATAACGGAAGAAAATTAATTGATGGAATGTCTTCTTGGTGGTCTGCCATACATGGATACAATCATCCTAAATTAAATAGTGCTGCAATAAAACAGATAAAAAACATGTCTCATGTAATGTTTGGAAATATCACTCATTATTCATCAATTGCTCTATGTAAAAAGTTAATTAAGATGACTAACGATTCTTTAGAATGTGTTTTTCTTTCAGATTCTGGATCTATTTCAATAGAAGTAGCTCTTAAGATGGCTTTGCTATATTGGAGATCATTGGGAGAAAAAAGAAAAAAATTTGTTTCTCTAAAAAATGGATATCATGGAGATACCATAGGAGCAATGTCTGTTTGTGATCCAAAAAATTCAATGAACAAACTATATTCTGGATACATAAAAAAAAACATTTTTTTAAATTTTGAAAATTGTGGATTTTATGATCTATGGGATCAGGAAAATATATTACCATTTGAAAGTTTATTCTTAAAAAAGAGACATGAAATTGCTGCAGTAATCTTAGAACCAATAGTTCAAGGAGCTGGAGGAATAAAGATGTATCATCCAAAATATCTATCTGAAGTAAGAAAATTATGCGATGAAAATAATATATTACTAATAATTGATGAAATAGCTACTGGATTTGGAAGGACAGGTAAATTATTTGCTCATGAATATAGTAAAATTTCTCCTGATATCCTATGTGTTGGGAAAGCATTAACTGGAGGTTATATAACTTTAGCAGCCACTATAACAACTAAAAAAATCGCTGAAATAATAAGCGAAGGAGAATCTAAATGTTTTATGCATGGACCAACTTTTATGGCAAATCCATTAGCATGTTCCATTGCAAATGCTAATATGAAAATAATTAGAAAAAAAAATTGGAAAAAAAAAGTAAAAAATATTGAATCGCAACTAAAATCTGAGCTTCTATCAGTTCGAGAATATAAAAATGTTTCTGACGTCAGAATTCTTGGAGCTATAGGAGCCGTTGAAATGAAAAATTCATTTAATATAGAAACTTTACAAAAACAATTTATAAAAGAAGGTGTTTGGATTAGACCGTTTAAAAACATAATCTATATAGTTCCACCATTTATTATAAGTCCTTTGCAACTTACAAAGCTAATTAAGTCTATTAAAAAAATTGTAAGAAATTTGTTAAAAGATTAAGTATAACTCTTAGAATAATTTGAAGAACATGCAAAAATTTTTCTTAATTCCTCTTCGTAAATTTTTTTTATCTTAAAGTTATTAGCCTTCATTAATTTTTTACCTGGATTATTTCCTACTATAATAAAATCTGTTTTTTTTGAAATATTTGAACTTACTTTGCATCTAAATAATTCTAATTTTTTTATAATTTCATTTCTGGAAAAACTAACTAATTTTCCAGTTATTACAATATTCTTGTTGAAGAATAAATGAATTGAATTTTCATCAAAATTCAAGTCAGAAAATGAAATTTTAATTTCTTTAATTAAAGCATTAACAACAATAATATTTTCTCTACATGAGAAAAAATCAACTATACTTTTAGAAACTTTTCTTCCTATATCAGGAACGTTTTTTAATGAATTTTGATTTGCGTTTATTATTAAATTTAGTGACTTATAATGATTTGCAAGATTTCTAGATAAATATTTTCCAACTCCATTAATACCAAGAGAATATAAAAATCTCTGCAAAGTTGTTTTTCTTGAATGATTTATTGACCTAATAATATTTTCAGAAGTTTTCTTACCAATTTTATTTACTTTAACTAAAGAAAAAATATTTAAATTGTACAAATCAGAAATTTTTTTCACAGATTTTGAATCAACCAACTTACAAATAATTCTTTCTCCAATACACTTTATGTTCATTGCATCTATAGAAACGAAATGTTTTAAACTACATTTAATTTGAGATGGACATGAAAAAATATTTTCACAAATAGCTATGTTATTCCTATGACTAATTCTAGACTTACAAGATGGACACTCTGAAGGAATATTTGATTTTATTTTATTTCTATTTTTATTATTTCTAATAACACTATGAATTTTCGGTATTATATTGCCTGACATTCTAACTAAAACTTTATCTTTAACTTCTATATCTAGATTTTTAAAAAAATTAGTGTTATATAAAGAAACATTTCTAACTATTACTCCAGAAAAATCTATTGGCTTTAATTCTGCGACTGGTGTTATTATTCCAGTTCTACCTACAGAGAAGTTTATTTTTTTTACTTCACTAATTTTTTCTTTTGTATTGAACTTTAATGCGACAGCCCATCTAGGATATCTAGATGTAAAACCAATTATTTTTTGTTGAGATAAAAGATTTAGTTTAACAACTATTCCATCTATATCAAAATCTAATTTTTCATTGATGTTTTTTATATATTCATAAAATTTCATTATCTCTTTTAAAGATTTACAAACAACTGTATGATCCTCTATAGGTAATCCCCATTGTTTACATGTTTTTAAATAATCAAATTGATTTAAAAAAAGACATTTTCCTTTTATTATCCCAAATCCATGACAGAAAAAAGACAGCAACCTATTAGAATTTTTCCTATGATTAACTTGTCGTAAAAATCCAGAAGCTGTATTTCTTGGACTAACAAATTTCCTTTTAAGATTTTCTTTTGTATTTAATTGAAAAAATTTTTTTTTACTTATAAATATTTCACCTCTAATTTCAATTAATTTTGGTATATTTGATCCTGTAAGAACAACTGGAACACTACAAAAATTATAAACGTTTCTTGTTATATCTTCTCCAACTAAACCGTTTCCACGGGTTACAGCTCTATATAATTTTCCATTCTTATATATTAAATTTACAGCGACTCCATCTATTTTAAGCTCACAACAAAAATCTATTTTTCCTAACTCTTTATCTCTATTTTTAACTTTATTAAAAAACTTTAAAATATCTACTTTATTATAAACGCTATTTAATGAAAGCATTGGAAAATTATGAAAAAATTTTTTAAATTTATTTGAAGGATCACATCCTACTATTTGAGTTTGTGAAAACTTTGAATAGTAATCTGAGCTACTTTCTTCCAAACTTTTCAGATTCAAAAATATATCATCGTATTCTTTATCTGAAATTGCAGAATCAGAAAGATTATAATATAGATCAGAATGATACCTTAATTTTTTTCTTATCTGATTTATATAATGTTTTTTCTCTTTACTTAACATAATAAATTTATTTATATAATTAACAATTGAAATATTTTTAGAGCCATAAAATATTAAAGAAAAAGAATATTTCGTACAGAATATCTATATTAAAAGTAAACTTTAAAATTCAAAAATTCTGAAAATACTTTTATTATATCTGATATAGATTACAGAATTGACTTTTTATTTTTCTTATATAAAATTAATAAAATTAAAACTTTTTGAAAAGGATATAAAATTTCTTTTCATCAATAAATAGAAAGTATAAAACTATAAACTATAATTGTAAACATATAGTTAACTTTATATGAATTTTGAAAAAATAATTTAAGTTCTAGTTTTTAAAAAATTCTTAAAAAGATTTTTAGTTTAAAAATAAATACAATTGAGGAAATAATATGTTTCAAAAAGAAGTAACTATTAATTCACCTAATGGTCTTCACATTCGTCCTGCCGTAAAGTTTGTAAAGGAAGCAAAAAATTTTTCTTCTAAAATTACTATTAAGTTTGGTGAAAAAATAGCTAATGCTAAAAGTCTTTTTAAATTACAAAGACTTGGATTGAAAAAAGGTTCTGTTATTACTATCCTAGCAGAAGGACAAGATGAAGAAAAAGCTGTTGAAAAATTATCTAAAATAATATTAGAGTTAGAATAAAATTTTTTATTTTCTAAGATAAATTTATTAATTGAAGTAGTTGTTCTTTTTTAAAACTTAATAGGTGAAAGTATGATTTCAGGATCTTCGATGTCTCCAGGAATTGCGTTTGGTAAACCTTTGATTTTAAGAGAATCAAATATATCTATTAGTAAGGTAAAGATTTCAGATGACCAAATTGAAAAAGAAGTTTTAAAATTTTTTTCCGCAAGACATAAAACGATAAAGCAACTAAAAATTATAAAAGATATGACAAAAAATAGTATTGGAGAGAGTAAATCTGAAATATTTGAAGGTCATATAATGCTTGTAGAAGACGATGAATTTGAAAAGTCTGTTATAGAAATTATAGAAAAAGAGAAAAAAACTGCTGAATCTGCCATTAAAAAAGCAATAAATAAACAAATAAAATCTATAGAGAAAATAGACAATACTTATTTAAGAGAACGAGCATTGGATTTTAAAGATATTGGAACAAGAATGTTAAAGAACGTTTTGGGAATACCTATAATCAATCTTGGATCTATAGATAATAGATCAATACTTGTAGCAAAAGATATTAGTCCATCCGAAATATCTCAATTAAATTTAAAAAAAATACTAGGATTAATAATAGAATTTGGAGGAAAAGCTTCACATTCTTTCATAATAGCTAAATCTTTAGAGATTCCATCAATATTTGGAGTAAAAGATGCAATAAATAAAATTCAAAAATGTAGTTATATAATTTTAGATGCATTAAATAATAAAATTTACTGCAATCCATCTGAAATGGAAATTAAAAAAGCAAAAAAAATTCAACATAAACATCTAAAAATTAAGAAATCTTTAGAAAATCTGAAAAATTTTCCGGCAATAACTATAGATGGGCATAGAATAAAACTTTGTGCAAATGTAAATGGAATACATGATATACAAATAACAAAGAGCCAATCTGCTGATGGAATTGGATTATATAGGACAGAGTTTCTTTATATGAATCGCAATTCATTTCCATGTGAAGAAGAACAGTTCGAAACATACAAAAAAATAGCAGTATCTATTAATCCAAATCCTATAACAATAAGAACTATAGATATAGGCGGAGATAAAACAACCTCATGTATAGAATTTCCAAAAGAAGAGAATCCGTTTCTTGGATGGAGAGCTATAAGAGTTTCTATGGATCGAAAAGAAATATTACATACTCAAATTAGAGCAATATTAAGAGCTTCTAATTTTGGGAAAATTTATATTATGTTTCCAATGATAATCTCTATAGAGGAAATCCTTTATTTAAAGGAAGAGATTCTTTTCATAAAGAAACAATTGAAAAAGAAAAAATACGAGTTTGATCCATCGATCAAAATAGGAGTTATGATAGAAACTCCTGCAGCAGCTGTTATTTCAAGAGATCTAGCTAAAGAGGTTGACTTTTTTAGTATCGGAACAAACGATCTAACACAATACACACTGGCTGTTGACAGAAATAATGAAAAAATTTCTCATCTTTATAATCCAAT
Source organism: Candidatus Riesia sp. GBBU (assembly GCA_002074035.1). GTDB lineage: Bacteria > Pseudomonadota > Gammaproteobacteria > Enterobacterales > Enterobacteriaceae > GBBU. The sequence goes on from CP012849.1 coordinate 495,658, forward strand.
ATCTCCATCAGTTTTAAGATTAATTAAAAAAGTGATTTCTAATTCACATAAAGAAGGAAAATGGACAGGTATATGCGGAGAAATTGCAGGGGATGAGACTTATTCAGCTTTATTACTTGGAATGGGAGTAGATGAATTAAGTATGAGTTCATCATCAATACAAAAAGTTAAGAGAATAATAAGAAACGTATCTTATAGAGATGCTAAAAAACTAGCAGAAAAATCTATTAAAAAATCGAAAATAAAAGAAATAGAAAAAACAACAATCAGTTTTCTTTTAAAAAGAAATTTAATTAAAAAAACATCACATTCTAAAAATTCTTTATAAGAATGATTTAGTATCATGTCAAGTAAATTTTTCGTTTTCACTAAATTTAAACAAGAATTTATCTGTTTTTAAAAGAAATATCATTCACTGATGAAGAAAAGAATATAAAGGATTAATTGCTTTTTTACCTATCCAAAACTCATAATGCAAATGCGGACCAGTTGTTCTTCCAGAATTTCCTGAAAGTGCAATTATTTCTCCTTTCTTAACATTTTGACCAATTTTAACAAAAGATTTTAGCAGATGCATATATTTTGTAGTATATTTACCATAATGAGAAATAGAAATGAAATTTCCAGCATTCTTTCCATATCTAGATATGGTAACTTTTCCGTTTCCTGTAGATAACACAGGAGTTCCAATAGGCATAGAAAAATCTACTCCATAATGAGGAGACAGCTTTTTTGTTATTGGATTAAATCTACGTAGGTTAAAATTTGAGGAAATTAAAAAAGAATTTTTAGTTGGATATTTTAAAAAAATTTTTTCTATAGAATTAACATGACAATAATATTCATTTTTTCCTTTAAAAGTATAAAATTTTTCGCTATTTCTTATAGAAGAAAGTCTCAATCCTTGTATATTGTCTAAAGATATTTCAGAAAAAATTGAAAACTTATCGTCATATACTAATGAGCTTAAATCAGCATTCCATAATCTCATGAAAATATTTTGTAGTTCTATTTCATTTGTACTAAATTCGAATTTTATATTAAAATTATCCATATTAGAAATGTTTTTAAAAAATAAAATATAATAACTAATGTCTTCATTCAAAAACTTATTCTTAATAGATAAGTTTCCGTTACATTCAAATTTATCCAAACGAAATATAAGAACTATCCTTCTAATTATGTTGTTCTCATGTTGAGTCCAACAAATCTTTGATATTGTTTTTAACAGTTTTATTTTATTATAAAAATAAAGTATTAGTTTTATATCTTGATAAGTAAGACTATTTTTTTCGAAATTAGAAAAATTTTTTCTCAAAATTAAAAAATCGTCATTTGTAAAAACAAAAAAATTCCCAGTAACTCTTTTTATAAAAAATTTTTTATGTTTTTTGATATCATTAGAATTTTTACTTATATTACTTAATACAACATTATTCGTACTTTCTTTTTTTAGTATACAGAAAAGTTTCGTTTTTTGAATTTCTGAAAAAACAGGGAAAATTAAACAAAGAAAAATTTTTGTTAAAAAGAATAAGATAAAATAATACTTTTGCAATTCACATACTTCTTTTTTTGAAGAGTTTAATGTTTAAATAGTTATATTCATATAACAAAAGTTTTAACTCATAAAAAATCTTAAAATCCTAAAGGATAGAATAAAAATTTCACAAGAAAAGTAATTAAACATCCTTTGAGATTAAAATCTACCTTAGGATATTTTAAGGTAATATCGAAATCATATCAAGAACTTTTTAATTTACTAAATTGTTTCAAAATTTTAAAAAATATTTCAAAGAAAATATGTTAAATCCTTATAAGATTTTTATATAAATATTATTTACTAATAATTTGTCAATTTATTATCTATATTTTAAACAAACTAAAACGTTTTACAAAAACATTTATTAACTTTTTAAAAGTTTTCATTCATAAATAAAAACTTCACCAATTTTTTTTAAAAACTTTACTATTTCTTGAACAATCACATAAGGCACTGACGTTCCTGAAACTACACCTACATAAGAAATATTATGAAACCAAGACTGATCTATTTCCAAAACAGAATCAATTAAGTAACTTGGCTTCCCAGATTCCAATGATATATCTAACAAACAACAAGCATTAGAAGAATATCTTGAACCTATTACAATCATTAAATCAACTATTTTTAATAATTTTCTTGTATAAAATTGACGTTGAGCAACAACATGACAAATATTACCATTTTTTGAAAATTTAATTTTAGGAAACTTCTTAACAAGACAAGAAATTATTTTTTCAACTTTTAAAACAGATAAAGTAGTTTGAGTTATACAGAACAAATTATCTGCATTTTTTACTTTTAAATAATCAACATCTTCAACAGACTCAATTAAATATATCCCGCTTGAATTATTATCATAATGTCCAAGTGTTCCTTCGATTTCTGGATGTCCAGATTTTCCAATTAATATAACTTCAGCATTTTTACTACTAGCTTTTAAGATTTTTGTATGAACAGTTCTAACTAATGGACAAGTAGTATTTAATAAATCAACTAAATGTTTTTTTTTAATTAGTTTTAAAGTTTTTTTTGAAATTCCATGAGCAGAAATCATTACAACTGAATAATTAGGGATTCTAGAAATATCTTTTACAAAAATTAATCCTTTATTTTCTAAGTTTTTTGTTACATAGTTATTATGTACTAAATAATTAAATACATAGATTGGAGAACCATATTTAACAAGAGCACTATTAGCCATTTTAATAGCTTTATCCACTCCAAAACAGAATCCAATCGGATTCATCAAAAAAAATTTTATCATTTTATTCAGAAATTTAATTATTTTTCTTTATAAACATATTTAATATAAGAAGTATACTACCAAGAAAAATCGACAAATCTGCAAAATTAAAAATCGGAAAATGAAATTCTTTTATATGAAAATCTATAAAATCTATTATAAAACCTTTCGTGAATCTATCAATGAAATTACCTAATGATCCTCCAATAATCAGGGAATAACCAATCTGAAAAGAAATTTTAATTTTTTTATTTCTAAATATTTTTTCAAAAAAAATTGAAAAAATAAAAATATTAATAAGAAAAACTATCAAACAATTCATTTTTTCATAATTTTTAAAAATTCCAAAAATAATTCCAGAATTTTTTAAATAAATAATATTGAAATATTCGTTTATTTTTAAGTTATGATACTGGCTTATATTCATAAAAACTAAACTTTTACTGAAAAGATCAATAAAAATAACTAAAAATATTAAAATTAAATTCATATAAATTTTAGAAAAACCTTCGTGTTTCCCCATTTTTCTCAGTATTTTCAATGCACCTATCACATATATAGCCTTCAGTATTTTTACTCTTAATAAGATTTTCCAAGTATTGCCAACATCTAGGACATTTTTTACCTTCTGTCTTTTTTATAAAGATTTTTATTCCAGATATCCTACTACTTTCTAAATCTGAAGAAGACAAATCAATATCAAAAAGAAGAACTTTAGATGTTAAAAAGAAAAAATGAATTTCTTTAATAACAGTTTCAATTAAAAGTCTTATTTTCTTATTTAAGAAAAGAATAACAGTAGCTTCTAATGTTGAATTAATAATTTTTTTAGTTTTAGCTTTTTCTAAACTTTTGTTTACTTCAATTTTTATTTCTAATAACAAATTCCAAAATTTTTTGTTAAATTTATCTTTTTCATCTAAAGAAAATAATTTTTTATAGTATTCTTCTGTAAACACAAACTCATTTCTTTCACCAGGTAACTTTCTCCAAATTTCATCTGAAGTAAATGAAAGGATTGGAGATATACATCTCACTAAAGATTCTAAAATATGAAACATAGCTGTTTGACAACTTCTACGAGCTATATTATTACTGTTTAGCGTATATTGACGATTTTTTATTATATCTAAATATAAAGATCCTAACTTAATTGAACAAAAATGCACAAGACACTGTAACACTTTGTAAAAGTTATATTTTTCATAAAAATATATGATTTTCTTCTGAAATATTTTAGTTTCTGCTATTATCCATTTGTCAATTTCTACCATGTTATTTCTTTTAATCAAATGATAATTTGGATCAAAATCATATAAGTTAGATAGTAGAAATCTAACTGTATTTCTTATCTTTCTATAACATTCAATCGGATATTCCAAAGATTCTTTCGAAAAAACAATTTCGTTTTTATAATCTATAGATGATACCCATATTCGTAAAATATCAGCTCCAAATTTTTCAAATATTTCTGCTGGAGTAATGAAATTTTTTTTAGATTTTGACATTTTTTCTTCTTTTTTATTTAAAACAAAACCGTGTGTTAAAACTTCCTTATATGGTGCTACACCATTTATTGCAACAGATATAACAATAGAAGACATAAACCAACCTCTGTGTTGATCTGATCCTTCTAAATACATATCTATATTATGTTTACTTAGCTTGTTATTTCTTCTAAGAAGACTGTAGTGTGAAGATCCTGAATCAAACCAAACATCTAATATATCAGAAGACTTTTTATAGTACTTTATATCATGTCCTATTAATTCGAACTTGTCCAATTTCCACCATATTTTTGATCCAAACTTTTCAGAAAGTTTAGCAATTTTTTCAATGATTTCTAATGTTTTTGGATGTAATTTTTTAGTACGTTTATGAAAAAAAATTGGTATTGGAATTCCCCAAGATCGTTGTCTAGAAATGCACCAATCTGGACGATTAATAATCATAGAACGAATTTTGTTTTTTCCATATTTAGGTATCCAACTAACCTTATCTATTTCATTTATCACAGTACTTCTAAGATTTTTTCTGTTCATACTTATAAACCATTGAGAAGTAGAACGAAAAATTAGTTGTTTTTTATGTCTCCAGCAAAATGGACAAGAATGAGATATTTTATTTATACTAAGAACTGCTTTTCTACGATTCATTAAATTAATGATTAGTTTACTAGACTTTAAAACTGAAACATTTTTTAATTCATCAATAACATTGAATTTGTATCTACCATCTTCATTAACTGAATTTACAACATCAATTTTATATTTCTTGCTGATCAAAAAATCTTCTATTCCATGATCTGGAGCTATATGAACTATTCCAGTACCAGTATCTTTAGTAACATGTTCACTTAATATTACAGGAACAGACAAGTTCATAAATGGATGATAAAATTTTAAAAATTCTAACTTATATCCATAGCATTCAGAAATAACTTTAAATTGACTGAACTTCATTCTTATTAAAGAACTTTTAGCTAAAGATTTTTCTAAAATTAGAAATTGACTATTATTAACTTTTATCAGTTGATAAGTAAATTTAGGATTTACGGCAATTGCACGATTCATCGGAATTGTCCAAGGAGTGGTTGTCCAGATAACCATGTAGACGTGTGAATATTTTGATCTAATCCCAAATATATTGAAAATTTTCTCATGATTTACTGAAGAAAATTTGACGTCAATAGAAGTTGATACTATGTTAGTATATTCTACTTCTGCTTCTGCTAATGATGATTTACAATCTACACACCAATAAACAGGCTTAACATCATGAATAAAATATCCATTTTTGATTATTTTACCAAGAACTCGAATAACATCAGATTCAACTTCATTATTCATTGTAAGGTAAGGATGTTCCCAATCAGCAAATATACCCATTCTTATAAAATCTTTTTTTTGTATTTCAACTTGCTTATTAACATATTTCTCACACATTTTTCTAAATTTTATTGTTGAAACATCTTTTCCTGGAACTCCAAAAATTTTCTCCATTTTATGTTCAATTGGAAGCCCATAACAATCCCAACCTGGTATATATGGAGAATCAAATCCATTTAGCCCTTTAGATTTTATTATAAAATCTTTTAGTATTTTATTGATTGCATGTCCTATATGTATTTCACCGTTTGCATATGGTGGTCCATCGTGTAGAATAAAAAGTTTATTACCAGATTTTTTTTTTCGAATAATTTTATAGAGATTTTTATTAATCCATCTAGACAATATATCTGGTTCCTTATCAGATAAATTTCCATGCATAGAAAAATCAGTTTTTGGTAAGTTTAGTGTATTCTTATAGTTTTTCATTTTTTTAATTTGATCGAAAAAACTTTTTCGTTTCATCTATATCTTTAAGTATTTGTTTAACTAGATTTTCAATTGAAGAAAATTTAATTTCATTTCTTAATTTTTTTCTAAACAATATATCTATGTTCATTCCATATATATTCATCCTTACATCAATCAAATGTACTTCAATTCTTTGTTTATCTCCATTAAATGTAGGTCTTATACCAATATTAGCTATAGCTTGCAATGATTTTTCTTTCAAAATACCATAAACATTAACAATATATACACCATTTAATGGAATAGTTATATTTCTTAGAAAAATGTTTGCAGTAGGAAATCCAATTGTTCTTCCAAACTGTTTTCCATATACTACTTTTCCGCTTAATTTATACGGATGTCCCATAAGATTTTCTGCCATTAATAAGTTACCATTTGACAACGCTTTTCTTATAGAAGTACTACTAACTCTTTCTCCATTTCTTTGTATTTCTTTAAAAATTGATACATGAAAACCATATTGTTTACCTTTTTTACATAAAAGATAAAAATCTCCAGTTCTATCTTTACCAAAGTGGAAATCATCTCCAATTATAACAGATTTTATTTTTAATTTATTCACTAAAATTTTTGATATAAAAGAATTTGGACTTAGAGAAGAAAATTCATTGTTGAAATTTACACATAATAAATAATCTATTTCATATTCAAAAAATTTCTTTATTTTATCTCTTAATGGATATAGTCTAGTTGGAGATTTTATTCCTAAAATAAATTCTAATGGTTGAGGTTCAAATATCATAACCATTGTAGGAATTTTAAAACGATACTTATTTATTCTCAATAAATTTAATAGTTCTCTATGTCCTAAATGAACAGAATCGAAATTTCCAATTGTTAACATGCATCTATGATGGCATTTCATAATATTATGAATTCCACGAACTAATTTCATAAAAATTTCTTTTTAACATTTTGAAAATATTTTTAAACGTAAACTATTGATGAAAAATACTTCAACTATTAAAATAATTGACATAAAAACATTATAATAATAGAATTTATAAAATATTTCTAAAATAATTTGAGAATTTAAATTGACAAACATCAAATCCTCTAGAAAAAGAATAATTCAGTCTGAAAAGAAAAGAAAAATTAATTCAAGTAAAAAATCTAGAATAAAAACAATATTAAGAAAGTTAAATAGATCCATATTAAAAGATGATAAAAAGTCTGTAAAATTTTTATTTGTTAAAATGCAATCTATACTGGATAAATACTCAAGAGAAGGGTTGATACATGTAAATAAATCTTCTCGTTTTAAGTCTAAAATCTCAAGTAAAATAAAATCTATGAAATAATTTAAATTACGTATAGCATTTTAAAATAAGACTATTATTATTTCTTTGGAAGAAACTTATTTAGTAGAATACATCCAGTAAAAGCAGACAAAAATGATCCAATTATTATTCCAATCTTTGAATAGATATTAAGTGTTTCTAATTGATGAAAAGTTAAATTTGATATAAAAATTGACATAGTAAAACTAACTCCACAAAGAAAAGACACAGAAAGTATTTGTCTAAAATCTATTATTTCATTTCTGTCCATGCACAATTTATGAAATAAACAACCAAATACTGATATCCCAATAGGTTTACCAAAAAATAGACCTAATATTATTCCAAATGAAATTGGATTAAATATCTCATGAATACTTATATCATATAAAATAATTCCCATGTTTGTAAAAGCGAACGCTGGCAATATTATATAATACACAATTGGACGAAAAAGTTTTTCTAATCTCTCTGAAATAGATTTTCTATGTTTAATAGGAATTAAAAATCCTAGAATAACACCAGATAAAGTTGGATGAATCCCAGAAAGTAACGTCAGAATCCATAATATTAACAAAGAAATTATACACAAAAACACACTTTTTATTTTTGTTTTCAATGTTTTCTTGAGTAAGATTAAGAAAATTATCATTATTGCTATATATAGCAAAGATAAAGACTTTTTGTAAAAAAAAGCAATAATTAAAATTGCTCCAATATCATCAATTATCGCTAAAGATAATAAAAACGTTCTTAACAAAGAGGACATTCTTTTATGAAAAAATTGCATAATTACTACAACAAAAACTATATCAGTTGTGATCGGAATTACCAATCCATTAATACCGTTTTTATTAGAAATATTAATTGCATAATATATAAAAGCTGGGATAATCATTCCGCCAACAGAAGATATAAACGGAAATAATGTACTATTTAATTTTGATAGCTTTCCAAATGTTATTTCTTTCTTAATTTCTAGACACACTACAAAAAAAAACATTGACATCAAACAATCATTTATTAAAAATGAAACTGGAATACTAAAGTCTATATTTAATATTTTAATTCGTAATGATATTGATAAAAATTTCTCATATATATTTTTCAGTGAACTGTTTGACATAAAAATGGCTAAAGCTGAGGAAAAAAATAATAAAATACTTCCTGAAAGCTCTGATGTTAAAGAATTCTTTATTCTTTTCATAGTAGATTAATATAAAAAATTCAATTCATATTGAACATTTATTTTTCGATAAAAAACAATAAATATCTAAAACAAAATAAGTTAAAACTTAAATATTTTACTTTGTTAAATTATCAAAGAATTTTTTCACACTTTCTAAAAAACTCTTAGAACGTGGAATATTTTTTCCATTATTTCCATTATCAATTGATTCTTCAAACTTTCTTAAAATTGACTTTTGTTTTTCGTTAAGTTTTACAGGAGTTTCGACAACAATTCTACACATTAAATCACCTACAGATCTACTGTTTACTGACCTTACTCCTTTACCACGCATTCTAAAAATCTTTCCTGTTTGAGTTTCTGGAGGAATTCTTAAAGAGACTTTTCCATTTAATGTAGGTATATCAACTATTCCGCCTAACGCCGCTGTTGAAAAATTAATTGGAACTTCACAATGTAAATTATTTCCATCTCTCCAAAAAATTGAATGTTTATAGACATTTATATTAACATATAAATCTCCATGTTTAGCACCCATTTCGCCAGCCTCTCCTTCTCCACTTAGTTTAATTCTGTCTCCTGTATTTACACCAGACGGGATTTTAATTGATAAAACTTTATTTTTTCTAACTCTACCTTTACCAAAACATTTTCTACAGAATTCTGTAATAATTTGTCCTTTTCCATTACATGAAGAACAAGTTTGTTGGACAGAAAAAAATCCTTGTCTAATATAAATTTGACCTTTACCATTACATTCAAAACATTTTTTAAATCTATTACCAAATTTTGATCCATTTCCATTACAAACATCACAAGTTATGAATGTTGGAATATTAATTTTTCTTTTAACTCCCATAACTGCTTGTTCCAAAGTTAAAGAAATATCAAATTGCAAATCAGATCCTCTTGAGTATTTACTATCTCTTTTATTTCCAAAAATATCTCCAAAAACATCTCCAAAAATATCACCGAAATCGGAACCTGTTGAAGTAAAATTTCCATTAAATTCATTTGTTCCATTGTCAAAAGCTGAATGTCCATATTGATCATAAGAACTTCTTTTATTTTTATCACTTAAAACGTCATATGCTTCCTTTATTTCTTTAAATTTTCCTTCGGCTTTTTTATCTCCATGATTCCTGTCAGGATGATATTTAATAGCTAGTCTTTTATATGCTTTTTTTATTTCCTGCTCATTAGCTTCTCTGTTAATACCAAGAATCTCGTAATAATCTTTTTTTATCATTCTTGTTTACCATTCATATATAAAAAATCGGGAGGAGAGAATCAGCTCTCAACACCCGATTGTCTACTAAAACTTTAAAACTAATAGTTGTATAAACAAATTTAATTTTTATCTTTATCTTTTACTTCTTCAAATTCTGCTTCAACAACGTTTTCATTATTTTCTGTTTTTTTGTTAGTGTTCTCACTCTTATAAGAATTTTCATTTTTTTTAGAAAATTCAAATAGTTTAGATGAATCTTCTATTAAGAGCCTGATCTTTGAATCAATTAGTTCCTTATTTTCTCCTCTTATGGCACTTTCCAAATCAGAAATTGATTTCTCTATTTTGTTTGTTACTTCGTTACTTAAGTTATTTTTAACTTCTTCAAGTTTTTTTCTTGTACTATGAATTAACTGATCTGCTTGGTTTCTAGATTTTACTAATTCTTCAAATTTTCTATCAGACTCAATGTTTGCTTCAGCGTCACTAACCATTTTTTTAATTTCTTTTTCACTTAAACCTGAAGAAGCTTTTATAGTTATATTCTGCTCTCGACCAGTTTTTTTATCTTTTGCAGAAACATGTAAAATTCCATCTGCATCAATATCAAAAGTAACTTCAATTTGAGGCATTCCTCTTGGAGCTGGTTGTATACCGTCTAAATTAAACTGTCCTAAAGATTTATTATCTATTGATCTCTTTCTTTCTCCTTGTAATACATGAATAGTTACAGCTGATTGATTGTCTTCAGCTGTTGAAAAAACTTGACTATGTTTTGTAGGTATAGTAGTGTTTTTCCCTATTAAAACTGTCATGACTCCACCCATTGTTTCGATTCCAAGAGATAATGGAGTTACATCTAACAACAATACGTCTTTCACATCTCCTGCTAAAACACCTCCTTGAACTGCTGCTCCAATAGCAACTGCTTCGTCTGGATTAACATCTTTCCTAGGTTCTTTATGAAAGAAATCTGCAACCGCCTTCTGAACCATCGGCATTCTTGTTTGTCCTCCAACAAGAATAACATCATTAATATCATTGATCTTTAGATTAGCATCTTTTAAAGCAACCCTTACAGGATTCATAGATTTACTAACCAAATCTTCAACCAAAGATTCCAGCTTAGCTCTAGTAATCTTTATATTCATATGCTTAGGTCCAGTTGAATCTGCAGTAATGTAAGGAAGATTTACTTCTGTCTGTTGAGAGGAAGAAAGTTCTATCTTCGATTTTTCACCTGCTTCTTTTAATCTTTGCATAGCTAATGGATCATTTTTAAGATCAAATCCACTTTCAGCTTTAAACTCACTTACTAGATAATTAATTAATCTATTATCAAAATCTTCTCCACCTAAATGAGTATCTCCATTTGTAGCTAGTACTTCATAAGTTTTCTCCCCGTCTAACTCATCGATTTCAATTATTGAAATATCAAAAGTACCTCCACCTAAATCATATACTGCAACTACTCTATTCCCAACTTCTTTGTCTAATCCGTAAGCAAGAGCAGCTGCTGTAGGCTCATTAATAATCCTTTTTACATCTAATCCAGCAATTCTTCCTGCATCTTTCGTTGCTTGCCTTTGAACATCGTTAAAATATGCAGGAACAGTAATAACTGATTCATTAACTTTTCCACCAAAAAAATCTTCAGCAGTTTTTTTCATTTTTTTTAAAACTTCAGCAGATATTTGAGGAGGAGCTATTTCTTTTCCGCCAATTCTTAACCAAGCATCTCCATTAGAAGATTTAATAATTTCGTAAGGCATAATTGGTATATCTCTTTGAACTTCCTTATCGTCAAAACGACGACCAATTAAACGCTTTATTGCAAAAAGAGTGTTTTTTGGATTAGTAATAGATTGTCTTTTAGCTGGTTGTCCAACTAAAATTTCTCCATCTTTAGTATACGCTATAACTGATGGTGTAGTTCGATCACCCTCACTATTTTCCAAAACTCGAGCGTTTTTACCTTCCATGACAGCAACGCAGGAATTTGTGGTACCTAGATCAATTCCTATAATCTTACCCATTTAATACCTCCATGGAAAATATAAAAATTATATAAAACGATATGAGGATTTATATGATTTTTTCAAGTAATCTTAATTACAAAATACATTTTTAAAATATATAAAAATCTTTGATGTAGATATAAACTAATTTATCAATTCATTTCATATGAAATTAATTATCTTTTTTGCAATATGTTTCTTTAATTTTTCTTGATCAAAGAAAAACTTTTGAATTCCTTCAGATAATTTAGTAGAAGCCATGATATTAAAATTGTGATTCCAATAGAAATCATTTTCCTTTGTAGATGTTTTTTTTTTAACAATTTGACCAACATATCTCAAATTTCTATATATTTTTCCTTTTAGTTCTCTTAAATCTTTAATTATATTTATTGGAATAGTTAAATAGTCACATCCAGCAAGTTGAATAACTTCGTTAATGTCCCTTATACTAGCTCCAATTATATTTGTTTTATACCCATTTCTTTTGTAAGAATTATAAACATTTTCAACAAATTCTATTCCTGGATGTTTTAAACTTTCTTTATTAGATATTGAAGTATTAAACTTATACCAATCCATGATTCTTCCAACAAAAGGAGAAACAGCATACACTCCTGATTCAGCGCAAGACAAAGCTTGAGCTAAAGAGAAAACAAGTGTTAAATTGCAGTTTATTCCTTCTTTTTCTAATTTCTCTGCTGCACAAATTCCTTGCCAAGTTGCAGCTAATTTTATTAATATTCTGTCCTTGTTGATATTTTCTTCCTCATAAAGTTCAATAATTCTCTTTGCTTCTTCTATAGATTTTTCTTTATCGTAGGAAAAGTTAACATCAATTTCTGTAGAAATTCTACCAGAAATACATTTTAATATTTCTACGCCCATTTTAATTAAAAATTTATTGTATGCATATTTAATTCTTTTTTCTAAAAAAATACTCTTTCTAAGAGCGAATTTAATTGATTCATCGATAATAGACTGACATTTCTCGTTTTTCAAAACTTCTAATATTAGAGATGGGTTTGTTGTAACTCCATCAATATCATAAGATTTTAAACTATCTATATTACAAGTGTCGGCTACTACTTTAGTAATTTTTTTTAAAGACTCTAATTTATTCACAGTTTCTCCAAAATTCTAGAAGACGTATGCATTTCAGCATCTTATTTATGTAATATTTTTTTCTAAAAACAAAAAATCTAGAAATATAACTTATAAATAAAATTTTTATATAAAAATTTTATAAATATTAGCAATTAATTAAAATTATTATGATAAAACATAGAGTAACTTTTATCTACAGTTAATAAAACATTTTTAAATGATAATGAAATCTGACAATCTTCAAAAAATAATAAAATAAACAAGTTCTAATAAATCAAAAACATAAATCTTTATAAAAGTGTACTCTTACTTTCTGTAAAACATATCAATTTATTTTTATTTCTAATACACAATTAAATTCCTGTGTATTTAAGAAATTAACTAGACTACTTTTTATTTAAAAACGTTAATGTTTACTAATTAATCTTAAAATTTTTTAAAAAAGTGAAATTTTGAATATTTCACAAAATTTGTTTGAATAATTTCATAGAAATTTTAACTTAATTTTGATTATTATTGCAGAAAGTTTATAAAACATTTTTTCAAATAACTAAAATTTAATTTCAGTTTAGAACTCTAGATAAATAGTACTATCATAGTCAGTTTAAAATAGGAACTTTAAATAGAATTTGTAGAATATTATAGGATATAAAACTCATACTTTCATCGATTAAAATATTATATAATTTTATGTAAATTAAAACTTTGAATTGTTCTTTATAGAAGAACTTCTAAAACAAAAATATTGATCTAATTGTGAATAATTTCTAGCATATATTCTACTGTTAGACTCAAACAAGTTTTATTATTAAGAATCTAATAGTTAAGTTTAATTAATCAAAATTATAAAAACTTTGTACTACAAAGTAAAATTTTTATTAAAGTTTTTAATGAACTTTCACAGAAAAATCATTAGGGCATAATTTATCGTTAAAATATACAAATATATCTTAATTATATTTAAGTCCTTAAGTAAAACAATTTCAATCTTAAAAATACCATTGTGTTTTTGATATAAATTTCTATTTAATAATATTAGTTTTCTGAATCAGAAATAAAAATGGTAGTTTGTCAATTTTTTTTTTAATTAATCTATTTTTTGTCACGTAACAAAGTTTAGGTATATCTTCTCTAGATATTGTATTATTTGAAATTACTAGTAGCTTTTCACCATCTCTCATTTTTATTAGTGAGTTTCTAATAAGATATAAAGAACTCATGCACAAAAGACCTTCTATGTTGATTTTATAATCAGCTTCTTTCAAATATTTATTAAATGTTTCTCTTTTGTTAAATTTTGACACATCTAAAAAAATATAATAAAAAATTAGTCATAGAATTTAAAAACTTCTATGATATTAGAATAATTCTTGGGAAGATTTCAAATTTAAATTTGAAATGTTTTAGAAGAAATTATATAAATATCTTTTAGTAACATTGATAACTGCATAAACAAAGATGTATAAAATACTTGTTTTCACTAAAATCAAATAATCATTAATCATTGACAAGAAAACTTTTGAAAATTTACAAAAATTATATCTATAAGTATGTAAAATTTTTAAATAAAACAACAAAAATTATTCTTAGTGTATTTTTAAAACCAAACTTATTAATGAATTAGAAACTAATTCTAATTGTCAAATTAGTTATTACTTAAAAACTGAAAACTCATTTTATGTATATAAAAGTCTTTTTGTAAATTTATTTACCATAATTATGCACATAAATTAATGTTTCTTCAAAATACAAAAATTTTTAAAAATCAAATTTTTAATTTAAGAAAACTATTTTTGAATAAACATTATTTCAGTTAAAATATTAAATTATTTTAGATATGAAATAATTAAAAATTTTAAAACTTACGTAAAAATTAAATTTTCTCAAATTTCTTTATAAGAATAGTTAAGAACAGGATTTCAGATGTGTTTTTTAAATGTTGTTAGAATTATTGGAATGTTCTTAATCTTATTTTCTTTTTTTATGATATTTCCACTATTGATATCTTTAATTTACAAAGATGGAATGGAAAAAATTTTTAATAAAATGTTTTTAATTACTTTAGTGATAGGATTATTTCTTTGGATACCTAACAAAAATAGAAAATATAATTTAAATTTTAAAGAAGGATTGCTAACTGTATCATTATTTTGGATGATCTTGGGAAGTTTTGGTTCTATTCCATTCATTTTTTCTAAAATTAATAATATTTCTATAACAAATGCTTTTTTTGAATCTTTCTCAGGATTGACAACAACAGGGGCAACAGTCTTAAAAGGATTAAGCAAAATTCCAAGATCAGTATTATTCTATAGACAAATGTTACAATGGCTTGGTGGAATGGGAGTTATAGTATTGGCTATAGCTATAATCCCGTTTATTGGAACAGAAGGTATGCAACTTTACAGAGCTGAAATTACAGGACCAATAAAAAATGAAAAAATACAACCTAGAATCTCAGAAACGGCTAAAACACTTTGGTTGATGTACATTTTATTAACAATAACTTGTTCAATATTTTTATGGATATCAGGAATGGATATATTTGATGCAATTTCACACAGTTTCTCTATAGTTTCAGTTGGAGGGTTTTCAAATTATGACGAAAATATAAAACATTTTAATAGTTCTGTTGTTGAATGTATAATAATAATATTTTTAATAATTTCAAGTTGTAATTTTGGTCTTCATTTCTCTGTATTATCTGAAAAAACTTTAAAAATTTACTGGAAAAATTTGGAGTATAAAATATTTTTAATTTTTCAGATGGTAATGATAATATTGTGTACGTCTGTGTTAATTATATACTCTTCGTATGACTCATTGCTTAAAACATTGAGAATGTCTGTATTTCAAGTAATTTCAACATCGACAACAGCTGGATTCAATACAGATAATTTCTTTAAATGGCCTACATTTCTTCCAATATTACTTTTGATATCTTCATTTGTAGGAGGTTGTTCAGGATCTACGACAGGTGGAATAAAAATTATTAGAATATTTATAATATTCACAAAAGTAATCATAGAAATAAAAAAATTGATTCATCCAAATGCTGTTTACTCAACAAAAATTGGATCAAAAGTTTTTTCAGAGAAAATAATAGAAAATATATGGGGATTTTTTTCTGTCTATATTTTTCTGTTTATCATAAACTCTTTGATTTTAATTTCTACTGGAATAGATGAATCATCTGCTTTTTATCTTATAATATCAACTTTAAATAATTTAGGTATAGAACCAGAATCTATTAGATTTTCTGAAGTAGGATCTGTAGGAAAATGGATTCTAATTTTTTCTATGTTATTTGGAAGATTGGAGATCTTTACAGTTCTAATTTTATTTGTTCCAATGTTTTGGAAAGAATAAAACACATTACTTGAATTTTTTAATTAGAGTATTTTCTATTGAAGTTTTGCAAAAAATTTTATATTTTAAATTGTTTGCATTTAATTTTTTAATAAAAATGTTATACTGAAAATTTTTATGGTCTGTCTCCTTCGTCTAGAGGACTAGGACATCGCCCTTTCACGGCGGAAACAGGGGTTCAAATCCCCTAGGAGACAAAAACTTTTTAAACACAAAATTTTAGAGTATTTTTATATCTTAAATATGAAATTTAAAAATGTTTTATTTAAATATTAAATTGTTTTTAAATAGTATAGATACGGAACATTAAGAAAATAATTTTAAAGATATTTTATTTATAGTAGGAGTAAATATGAAGTATATTCTACCTGATCTACCTTATAAGTATAATTTTTTAGAACCATATATAGATTCAGAAACAATGGAAATACATCATCAAAAACATCATCAGAATTACGTAAACAAAACCAATATAATACTGAAAAATTTTCCGAATAATTTGAGAAATATTTCAATTGAAGAATTAATAAAAAATATTCATAAATTTCCAAAAAATAAATCTAATGATTTGATAAATAACGCAGGGGGTCATATAAATCATACAATTTATTGGCAAATCTTAAAGAAAAATACAAAAATTCAAGAAAATATTAGAAACGCTATTGAAAAAGATTTTTTAGGAATGGAAAATTTTAAAAAGCTCTTTGAAGATAATGCAATGAAACATTTTGGATCTGGTTGGACTTGGTTAATTTTTTCCAAATTAACTAAAAAACTATCTATTGTTTCTACAGCCAATCAAGATAATCCGTTAATGAAAAATAAAGATTCTATAGATTATGGATATCCTATTTTTTGCATAGATTTATGGGAACATGCCTACTACTTAAAATACAGAAATGCAAAATTAGAATATATAAAATCATTTTGGTCAATTTTAAATTGGGAGGAAGCTGAAAGAAGATATTGCATAGCAAAATAATCTTTCAAATTTAATTTTATTTTAAGATACTTATATAATGGATCCAATAGAAATCATAACTTTTTCAAGTGTTATTTTTGAGATTTCTTTCGCTTTATTTGATCCATTAAGTAGTATATTTTTAAGAAAATCTTCATTTTTTCTAAAATGAAAGAATTTATTTTGAATATTCCTTAAAAAATCTGACACAATGTCAGATACGAAACTCTTAAAATTCTTATATGTTTCACTATGAAAATTATTTTCAATATAACTGATGGACTTCCCAGTAATACATGATAGTAAATTTATTAAATTAGAAATTCCTGGTTTTTTATTTAAATCATAATAAATTTTAGGAGGAATTTCAGAATCTGTACAAGCTAATTTTAGCTTTTCTAAAGAACTTTTTATATTTTCTAGTAAAAAAATAACGTTTTTTGGATTTTGATCTGATTTAGACATTTTTTTTCTTGGATTTTGAAGAGAAAAAATTTGTTTGCCGCTGTTCAATAGTAAACGATTTGGAACAGTAAAAATATTTCCATATACTTTATTAAATCTTTTCGCAATCTTTCTGCTAAGTTCTATATGTTGTTTTTGATCAGGACCAACTAGTACAAAATTACTGTTATAAAGCAAAATATCTGATGCCATTAACACTGGATAATTTAATAGTCCAGAGTTAATATTTTCTTTATTTATCTTTGATTTTTCTTTAAATTGTGTCATTTTAACCAATTCGTTAAAATGTGTATAGCAATTTAAAATCCAACATAATTGAAAATGTTGTGGAACGTGAGATTGAACAAAAATAATACTTTTATTTGTATCTACACCACAAGCTAAAAATATAGCTAACATATCTAATATATTTTTTTTTAATTCGTCTGGATTATGTTTTACAGTAATTGCATGATGGTCAGCAATACAATAAACACAACTAAAATACTTCTGCATTTCATTGAATTTACTAAGAACACCGACATAGTTTCCAATTGTTAATTTTCCAGATGGTTGAAGTGCGCTAAATAAAACTTGGTTTGAAGAATTTTCCATATTTTAAAATTTTGTTAATATTTAATATTGAAATAATTCCTTATTTTTTTAATTTCCGTTTTGTAGTTAGAACTATTAAAAATTGCAGATCCTATAACTAATATATCAGGTCCAGAACTTACTATTTTTGCAACATTTCTTGAATTAATACCGCCGTCTACAGATAAAAGGATTTTTTCTCCAGTTTTTTTAATAATTTTTCTAGCTTCTGAAATTTTTTTTAAACTAGACTCAATAAATTTTTGTCCTCCTAATCCAGGATTTACAGACATAATCAATGCTATATCTAAATATTTTTTTGAAGATTCTAAAAAACTTAATGAAACATTTGGATTAAATGCAATTCCTGACTTACATCCATTTGTTTTTATAAGTTTTAATATCTGATTAGTATCTTTGCAAATTTCAGGATGAAAAATAATACAATCGGCACCTTTTTCAATAAATTCTAAAATTAACCTTTTACTTAATCTAGTCATCAAATGAATTTCTATAGGAGCATTTATCCCATAATTTCTTATAGCCTCATAAATTACTGGACCAAAAGTTAAATTTTTAACATAAAAATTATCCATAACATCAAAGTGAATAATATCTGAACCTGCTTTAATAACATTCTTTACTTCTTCGCCTATGTAAGCAAAATTTGCACTAAGTATGGAAGTAGAAATCAATATTTTTTTCATATAAAAATTAAGTTTTTAATTAACTAAGAATTACAGGAAACTTTTATTAATTAAAGTAACATAGAGTTCTATATAGATTTTAAGAAAATTAAAAAATTTAAAAGTTTATTTAGTCAATTTGAAAAAAATGAATAGCTTCTCTTACTAAAGAATCATTTAAACTTGTAAATATCCCAGCTTTTCCAATTTTCTTTGGTAATATTAAGTTAAGTTTTCCATTTATGTTTTTTTTATCTTGTTTCATAATGTAAATAAATCTATTTATCGAAACTTTTCTAGGAAACTTTGTTAATAAATTCATTGATTTAAAAAGATCTAAAATATTTTTCATATCAGTTGAACCAAGTTCACCAATTAGTTCTGATATTTTGGATGCTAATAGTATTCCTATAGAAACAGCTTCTCCATGTAATATTTCATAATTGTTATATTGTAAATCTGTTTCAATAGCATGAGCAAATGTATGACCGAGATTTAGCAAAATACGATTTTTTTTTGTCTCTTTAAAATCATTGGATATAACTTTAATCTTTAATCTTAAACATTTTTTTACTACTTTATTTAAGGTATTTTTTTCAATTTCTAATATTTTTCTGAAGTTTTTCTTTATCCAGAAGAAAAAATTTCTATCCAATATTATTCCATATTTTATGACCTCAGAAATTCCAGAAAGAAAATCTCTTTTTGACAGAGTTTCTATAAATTTAGTATCTATCAGTACATGTATTGGATTATGGAAAGTTCCAATTACGTTTTTACCAGTTGAAAAATTAATTCCATTTTTACCACCAACTGAAGAATCTACTTGAGATACTAAAGTAGTAGGTATTTGTATAAATTTTATACCTCTCTTATAGCAAGAAGATACAAATCCAACTATATCTCCGACTACACCTCCTCCTAGTGCAACTAATATCGCGTCCCTTGGAATATTATTTTTTAATAGAAATTCAAAAATTATTTCTACAGTCTTTATGGACTTATATTTCTCACCATTATTTAAAATTATTTTGTACAACTTTACATCTGACTTTAGTGAAAAAGATGCTCTTATTAATCTATAAAATAACGAGTATACAAGACTATCAGTAATAATTACTACATGTTTTTTATCTTTAAGATGTAAACAATACTTTAAAGAATCTAATATCCCATAACCTATGTGTATAAGATAGTCATCTTTTTTAAATTTGATTTCTACTTTTTCTTCTATTATTTTCATAATGAAATAAAATTTAGTTCACAAAATCTAATATTTTACTTATTATTTCCTTTATGTTACAGTCGTCTGTTAAAATAGCAAGATCAGAAATTTCTTTATAAATTGGATTTCTTGTATAAGCAAAGTTTTTTAGAATTCTATAAGTTGATTTATTATCTTGCAACAATGGCCTTCCTTTATTAGATTTAATTCTTATTATTTGTTTTTCGATAGAAGTTTTTAAATAAATAACAACTCCTCTAGATGATAAACTATCACGAACTTTTTTAGATTCTATTGATCCGCCTCCTGTGGCTAAGACAATATTATTGTTTTTTACTATAGAACATATTATTTTTTTTTCTCTTTTCCTAAACCCTTTTTCACCTTCAACATCAAATATCCAACTAACATTTACTCCGGTCTTTTTTTCTATCTCTTTATCCGAATCAAAAAAGTTCATATTTAATTTTTTAGATAATTGTTTTCCAATAGTACTTTTTCCAGATCCCATTGGGCCTATCAAAAAAATGTTTCTTTTTACTATCATGTTTTATTATCCCACTAAATTCAATTCTTTAATAAAATTAATTTTTAACAGAAAACTAAGGAGTTTAAATAAAATTTATAAATTGGTTAATATTTATCAGAATATCATAGAAAAAGTCAATTTAACTATGAAATTAATTATTTCATAATCAAAAATTGATTTTTATACAAAAAAAATGTTAGTTAATAAAAAATTTAGATAAATGATAGAAAATCATACTACTTTCTGTAAAGACATACAAAATTTTTAACTAAAAATTTTAAAAATATTTCTAAGAATATTAAAGATTTCTACTTTAGAACTTATTAAAAAACATTTTAACTATCTATTGTTAGATAATTATTTCTTGCATATTTTTAGTTTTTTAAACGTATTAAATCTAATGTCTTTTATGAAAAGATTTTTGTCAATATACATTAAACTGTATCAGTTTACCTAAAATATAGAGTACTAATTCTATTAGAATTTCGTTTTTAGATGATAAATTATATTCTATAGATTTAACAGAATAAACTAAAGTTAGTTAAGCTAGATTTTCTAATATTGAACTATTATTTAGAATTAACTTTAGAACACGTTCAATATTTTCTGTATAAAAACTATATGATTAAAAAATTTAATTTTCTTTATATTTCCAAGTCATAGATAATTTTGAATTAATATATAAGCAACAGGCTAACAATTATGTTAAACTCACTTATTGATTTAGACTTTTACACCAATCTAATTTTATCTACAGCTATATTTCTTGCGTTATTTCATGAAATTATCAACGGATTTCATGATACAGCAAACGCAGTCGCTACTATTATTTATACTCGTGCAGTACAAGCTAGATTTGCTGTCATAATATCTGGCATTTTTAATTTTTTTGGTGTAATTTTTGGAGGACTAAGTGTTTCTTACGCAATTATTCATTTGTTGCCAATAAATCTTTTATTAAATATAAATTCGATTTATGGACTTACAATGGTATTTTCTATACTATTATCAACAATAATATGGAACTTAGTTACTTGGTATTTCGGCTTACCAACATCAAGCTCACATACACTTATCGGATCAATAATAGGAGTAATCTTAATTAATTCTTTTGTAATCGACTCTTCAGTAGTAGAAGATTTAAATATTCCAAAGGTTACAGATATTTTCCTCTCACTGTTTTTGTCTCCTTTGATAGGATGTATATTTTCTGGAACAATTATTTTATTATTAAGAATCATTCAAAAAGAAACAAAAATTTGCCAACAGATACATTTTACTCCAATTGAAAGGGAAAAAAAAGAAGGAAAAAAAAAACCTCCTTTTTGTATTAGAATTGTTTTGATTCTTTCGTCTATTGGAGTAAGTTTTTCACATGGTTCAAACGATGGACAAAAAGGTATTGGATTGGTTATGTTAATACTTATCAGTATACTTCCAACAAAGTTTTCACTCAATATGAATGCAAGTGAATATGAGATATCAAGAATTTATAATACTATAACGAATTTAAAAAAATACTATGAAGAACATAGCTACATAATAAATAATACAAAATTTCATATTAAAAATAAATTAGACAGAAATGTAGCAAATATAAATTATTGTTATGACAATTTCTGTCCAAACACAATTCTTAATCAGATCATTTCAATATTAAAAGATGTTAAAAGTTATTCAGCAATAAAATCAAATCAAAGAAGTTATGTTAGAAAAATGTTACTGTACTTATCTGAGATGAACTCAAAAATTGCTAAACATTCCAAAACGAAACCAGAAGAAGCAAAAATATTGTATAATTTAAATAAAGACTTATTGATAACATTAGAATATGCTCCAGTTTGGATTACAGTTATAGTAGCTTCTGCACTTGCAATTGGTACAATGTTCGGATGGAAGAGAGCAACTTTTACTATAGGGAAGAAAATAGGAAAAAAAGATATGACATACGCACATGGTGTATCAGCCCAAACTACTGCTGCTATTTCTATTGGAATAGCTAGCTATACTGGAATGCCTGTTTCTACAACACAAATTCTTTCTTCTGCAGTAGCTGGAGCTATGATAATAGACAGACGTGGAATTCAAATAAAAACTGTTAAAAACATATTACTAGTTTGGTTATTTACTTTTCCTATTTCCATTACAATGTCCGGAATTTTTTATTGGGTTTCTTTAAAAATATTTTAGATTTTAAAATGTTCATTTTCTTAAAATTTACAAGTTAAATTGCAACGATATACTAAAATAAGATTTTCTGAAAAGTTTTGGTATGACATTAAATTATTTAAGGGACAAAAATGAAAGCTGATAGATATATGAAAAATTTTTTAAATAAAATTAAGATTCTTTATTCAGATCAACCAGAATTTTTACAGTCTACAAGCAGTTTTTTTTCATCTTTGATTCAGTTCTTAAGAAGAAATGAATCTTATCTAAAGTATTCTTTGTTAGAGAGAATGATAGAGCCAGAAAGGATAATACAATTTAGAGTTTGTTGGATAAATGATAAAGGAATAGTAAAAGTAAATACAGCATGGAGAATTCAGTTTAATTCTTCTATTGGACCATTTAAAGGAGGTGTTAGATTTCATCCTTCTGTAAATTTATCAATTTTAAAATTTCTTGCGTTTAATCAAGTTTTTAAGAATTCACTGATTTCTATTCCTATGGGAGGTGGGAAAGGAGGATCTAATTTTAATCCGAAAAATAAAAGTGAATTAGAAATCATGAGATTTTGTCAATCTATGATGACAGAACTTCACAGACACATAGGTCATAATATAGATATTCCAGCTGGAGATATAGGTGTTGGAGAGAAAGAAATTGGTTTTATGTATGGAATAACGAAAAAATTATTAAATAATGCATCTTGCTGTTTTACTGGCAAAAGTCTAAATTACGGAGGAAGTTTCTTCAGAAAAGAAGCTACAGGATATGGATTAGTATATTTTTTAGAACTAATGTTAAAACAACATGGAATTAAAATAGAAGGAAAAAAAGTCTCAGTTTCTGGTTCTGGAAACGTAGCATTACATGCAATAGAAAAATGTATCTTAATGGGCGCTAAAGTTATTAGTGCCTCAGATTCAGATGGTACTGTTATAGACAGCGCTGGATTTAATTTGGAAAAAATTAATCAATTAAAGAAAATAAAAAAGGAAAACAAAAGAATTAAAATTTATGCAGAAAAATTTAAACTAATTTATTTAAAAAACCAGAATCCTTGGTCTGTTCCAACAGAAATAGCATTACCATGTGCTACACAAAACGAAATAAGAGAAAGAGATGCTTATGAATTAATTAAAAATGGAGTTATAGCAGTTGCAGAAGGTGCTAATATGCCAGTTACTAAGAAAGCTATAAGAATGTTTATTGAATCAAACGTTATTTTTGGTCCAGGAAAAGCAGCGAATGCAGGTGGAGTTGCAGTATCTGGTTTAGAAATTTCACAGAATTCTTCTTATATAAATTGGGACAAAAATGAAGTAGAAGATAAACTTAAAGATATAATGTATAAAATACATCAAAGTTGTGTAAAATATGGAAAAATAGGGAAAAAAATTAATTATACTATTGGAGCAAACACTGCTAGTTTTATCAAAGTTGCAAACGCTATGTTAGAACAGGGTATATATTAATACATTAGGCCGAAGTGGCGAAATTGGAAAACGCAGTTGATTCAAAATCAACTATCTTAAAAAGATTTATCGGTTCGAGTCCGATCTTCGGCATAGTAAAAATTATAATTTTTATAAAAACTTAGAATATATTAGATATTTTCAATTTATAACTAGAATAAACGTAATTTCTTCAAAATTATTATGTAATAGATACTTATTTGATGAAAGTATTGAAATAACTAGAACACATAATTATATCATTAAAAAAATGAAAAATAAAACTATTATATATGATATCATATATATTGTATTTTAGACATATTGCTTACTTTAGAAACATATTGTTTTTTATATAAAATATATAAGTCATTGTATGAGTAATACTTGAACATAGCTTTGCTATAAATTATAGATGACCTAAAAGCACAGGAGAATGCAATTATTTATGGAAGAATAATTATTCGATAATCTTTATTGATATATAAGTTAATATTAAAAGAATAGTAAATAGAATATCAAAAAATCTTAAATTGGCTCTTCATAAAATAACTTTCAAATTTGGAAAAATTTTTATAAAAAATTTCTTAAGTTATCATAAAATGTTAAATAAATTACAGAAATAGAGTAATTTTATCATATACACATAAAATGTGTTATAAATCACTTTAATAATAAAAATTATTTTTTACTATCTTTGATTTTTATACTAAGATGGTTAAGTATTTTTAAAAAATTTACAATGAAATACCATATAACAAGATATTGCATTTAAATACATGAGACATTATAATCTACAGTGTTTAGTTTGTATTTTAGAGTGTTTTGTTCAATTACCAAACTCGAATTAAAATGGTTTGCAAAAATCTAGAAATATTTAAATTATATTTTATGATTCTACATAGAATTTCTATTTTTCTTAATTATCTCAGAATTTTTTAAAATTTCTTTTAAAATGTTGACATATTAAATATCTTCTAAAAGATTCATATGATTAAATAAATTTCTCTTTCCAAACAAAAATTTTGTTTAAAATACAAAAATCTATAGATTTGTAGAAATTTGAAACTTCTTAAATATTAATTTATGTAATAGTTTTTAGAAAATTTATTAAGATGAAATTAAAACTAAGAAAAGCTTAAATAATGATTTTATCAGTAAAATAAGAAAGTATAATAATGTAAAAATAGATTATTCAGTAAGTCTTAAAATATATTTGTCTAAAAATAAAATATAACAGATTGGTTTATTTGATAATATAATTTTCTTCAAAAAAAATTTACTAACGTTATTTATAATAAATACTTTTCACCAACATATGAACCATAGAATTTTTTTACTTAATTTTTATGGTTTTTAAAAAATCAAAACCTATTTAGGATTTCAATGATTGAAAAAAAAGATAATACAATTTATAAATCATCAAAACAACCTAGTTCTCTTTATTTAATTTTCTCAATTGAGTTATGGGAAAGGTTTGGATTTTATGGATTACAAGGTATTCTGACAATATATTTAACAAAACATTTAAATATGTCAGAAACTCAGTCTTTTGAATTATTTTCATCATTCACAGCACTAGTGTATGGTTTCGTTTCTTTAGGTGGATGGTTAGGAGATAAGATATTAGGATCTAAAAGAGTAATTATTTTTGGTATTTTGGTGTTAACTATTGGTTACTTATTTCTAGCTTTGTCTAAGAATAATATTAATCTTTTATATCTTGGATTATCTACAGTATCAGTAGGTAATGGACTATTTAAAGCTAATCCTTCTGCTCTTCTTTCTTCTTGTTATCAAGAAAATGACGAAAGATTAGATAGCGCATTTACAATATACTATATGGCTATTAATATTGGATCATTTTTATCTATGTTTATTGTTCCATTAATTGTAAAACATTTCGGTTGGAATATAGCATTTTCAATGAGTGTAGTAGGATTGTTAATTACCATGTTGAATTTTATTCTATGTAAGAATTTAGTGAAAGATTTTGGTTCAAAACCAGATTTCAAAAAAATAGATATCAAAGTTTATGTCTACGTTGTAATTGGAACTATTTTTATGATAGCTTTCTCAAATTGGTTACTAAAAAATTTTTTAGTAACAAAAGTAACTTTAATATTAATTTATCTTTTCATAACAGCATTTTTCACCAAAGAAATGATTTGTTTGAAAGGAAATAACAAAAAAAAAATGATTGTTGCATTCATCTTAATGAATGAAGCAATGATATTCTTCGTTCTATATGGGCAAATGCCAACTTCATTGAATTTTTTTGCTGAACATAATGTAGAACGTAAGATTTTTGGTATTTCTTTAGAACCAGCTCAATATCAAGCATTGAATCCAATGTGGATTATGTTGATAAGTCCTTTACTTTCAATTTTCTATAGAAAATTTGGTAGTAAATTTTCAATACCGTATAAATTTTCTATAGGAATGGTATTTTGTTCAGTTTCTTTTTTACTACTATCGTTAAGTTCTAGATTTTCTAGTGAAAATGGAATTGTTTCACCGTATTGGTTAATTATGTCATATGGTTTACAAAGTGTAGGAGAACTAATGATTTCTGGACTTGGACTTTCTATGATTGCTAAACTAATTCCAAGAAATCTAATTGGATTTGTCATGGGATCATGGTTTTTAACTAGTTCAATAGCTGCATTTCTTTCTGGACATTTAGCTTCTATGACTACTTTTCATGAAGAAAAACTTTTTAATCAATTAGATTCTTTGTATATATATAGTAGTGTTTTCATGAAAATTGGAATAGTTACTGCAATAATTTCTGTAATTATGTTAATTATTTCTCCAGTTTTAAATAAAATAGCAAATTCTTAGACAAATTTAGTTTTTTATATTATGTCTACAGTGAATTTACTTTAGAACATAGTATATTTATTTAGACGTTAAAAGTTAAAGAAAATTTTACTTTAAAATTAATATTATGTTTAAGAAAATTAAAAAATTTTCCAGTACAGAACAAAACGGTATACGTTGAATAGATTATCAATAATGAACAATATAAGAATAAAATTTTTTGAATATGATAAATATACCCATTATAATAACATTAATCAGAATTTCATTATCTCCAATTTTTGTATTGTTTTTTTATATACCTGTTAGTTGGTCACCAATTTTATGTTCTGTATTGTTTGCTTTTGCATCTTTCACTGATTTGATAGATGGTCTTTTAGCGAGGATTTGCAAGAAAAGAACAAATTTTGGAGAGTTTCTTGATCCAGTAGCTGATAAGCTAATGATAGTTACTACATTAATATTAATAAACGAGTATTATCATATTTGGTGGATCACGATTCCAACAGTTATAATTATTATAAGAGAAATAATTGTTTGTTCTCTAAGAGAATGGATGGCAAAAGAAAGAAAAAGAGAACATTTATCTGTTTCTACAATAAGTAAATTCAAAACTGTTTTTCAAATGATCTCAATAATTGTTCTACTACTTAGACCAGATAACACTAAAATGTTACTAACGGTAAGTTTATTGTATTTCTCAACTTTTTTATCATTTTTTTCTATGCTACAGTATTTATATATATCATACAAAATATTTAAAAAAAATTTTTCTGTGTTTGATAAAAATATTAGAGAACAGGACAAACATTAATTTAAATTAATGATAGAAAAGGTTAAACTTATACAATAGTGGCGTGTTGACAGAAAGGATAATGTAGCGGATTGCAAATCCGTTTTAACTCGGTTCGATTCCGAGACACGCCTTAAAATTTGCCCAGATGGTGAAATTTGGTATACACAAGGGACTTAAAATCCCTCAACTTAATTAAAATAAGTTATGCGGGTTCAAATCCCGCTCTGGGCATATAAAAATTTTTAACATACAATAAATTAAAATTGTGTATGTTTTCTTATACTATATTTCATAAGACTCAACCGAAACATGTTTTAACTGTAAAATAAAATTAAGATATTGTACTAAAGGATAATTATGCCTTATTTACGTAAGTTTTTTTATGACTTTTTATCTAAAATAACTAAATATTTTATAAGAATTTATATAATACCTAAAAATCCAATGAAGAAATTTGGCATAAATAGAAAAAATATAATTTTATACTTATTCGAATCTTTTTCTAAAAGAAATTTAGTAATCTTAAGAAATAAATGTGTTTCATTAGGTTTGTTTGATCCTTTAAATAAAATTAATTTAAATAGAATTGAAATTAATTCTTATTTCTCTTTTAAGAATAAAGAAGATATATTAAAAATAATACTCGACAAAAATATTGACAAGATTATAAAAAAACTAGATATCAAAATATTACCTGTTTCAGTTATTATGTTCTCTGGAAATAAAAAAAAAGGAATGTTTTTTATTCATAACTTAATAAGAAAAATAAAAGTTTTTTTCTCATTACTTGTAGGATCAGATTTCTTTATATTTTTTTTAAAACCAGTATCATTAAATGACATCTTAAAAAAAAATAAATATGATGATCTTTTTATAGAGAAATTAATTAGACTTACTAGAATATCTTTTATTAGAAATAAAATATCTATATTAGGACCAGACGTTAATATACAAAAAAATATTAAAAATAAAGTTCTTTCTTCAAAGAAAGTACAAAACTTAATTTATAAAAAATCGAGAACTGAAAATATATCAGTTAAAAAATCTAAAAAAACAATAATAAAATTAATTAATGAGATATCATCAAAATTTTCTTATAACATGGTTGTAATAACAGGAAAAATTCTAAGTAAAGTATTCAAAATAATATATAAAAATATAAATGTTAAATATATAGAAAGAGTTCACAAAGTTATTAAAAATGGCAATAAAATAGTTTATATTTCGTCTCATAAGAGTCATATGGACTATTTGTTACTCTCATACATTTTGTATAAAAATGGAATTTTTCCTCCGTATATAGCAGCTGGAATTAATTTAAACTTCTGGCCAATTGGAACAATTTTAAAAAAATTAGGAGCTTTTTTTATACGTAGGTCTACATTTAACAAAACATATTCGATAATTCTTAAAGAATATTTAAAATGTTTACTTCATATTGGATGTTCAATAGAGTATTTCATAGAAGGAGAAAGATCAAGAACTGGAGTTTTGCTTAACCCAAAAACTGGGATTTTATCAACTATAGTTGAATATGCTAAAAATAAACTTAATTCAATAGTAATAATTCCAGTAAATATTACATATGAGTGTATTTTTGAAATATCTTCTTATTCAAGAGAGATAAAGGAAAACAGAAAAAGAAAAGAAAATTTTTATTCTTTGGTAAAGAATTTAATAAAGTTAAAGAATCTTGGTGAAAGTTATATAAATTTTGGAAAACCAATTTACTTATCCAAGTTCTTAAATAAGAATATTTTCTGTTTAGATTCAAATGCTTGTGAAAATATTGATCTTTTTAAAATAAACATTATAACTAAAAAATTGTCTGAAACCATTATGAAAGAAATTGATAAATCATTAAACATCAACATAGTTCAATTATGTTCTATAGTAATATTTTTCTCAAAAAATAATTTTGTTGAAATAAACAAATTTATTAAACAAATAAAAATATACATTAGCTTAGTTGCAAAAAGATATAAAAAGTTTTTTTCTAATATAGAAAAAATTAAAAGATTAATTATAGAATCATCAAAATTAAAAGTTTTTTCTTTAAAAAAGAAATTTACAAAAGTTTTTGTTTATTCTGATAAAAATAACTATTCAATTTTTTATTATAAAAATAATATAGAACATCTTTTTATTTTACAATCTTTAGTTGTTTTGATCTTAATTAAAAAATTTTTAACCAAAAAAGAAATATATAATATTGTGATATTAATTTACCCTTTTATGAAGATAACATATTTTTTGAGATATTCTTCAAATAAATTAGTTTATGAAATAAATGAAACTTTAAAGAATTTAGAAAACCAAAAAATAATTTTTTTTATAAATAAAAAGATAATTAAAATTAATAAAAATTTCATAGAATTCTTAGAATCTTTTTCAGAGATTTCAAAAAACGTATTATTTTTGTATTTGTTTTTATTCAATTGCTTAGTAAATTCTTCAAAATTTGATAGAAATAATCTTAAACAAACAATTCAAGTAAAAACAAAAAAATTTTTTCAAAAAAACAAAAAATTTTCTCATTTTTTCAGTAAGACATTTTTTACAAAGTTTCTTTCTACTTTAAAAAATGAAGGATATACAGACGAACCTGGAAAAGAAATCTTTATGAAAAAAACTAAAAGTTTTTATAAAACTTTGAAAGAATTTTTCTAATGAGTTATTATAAATCCATAACAAAGTTTTTGATTAAAAATATAATTACTACTGCGAATAAACATCGTAGACGTGTTGATTAACTACAATGAAATTAAACTTTATTAATTCATTTTTTGAATTTCTTATACAGGTTTATTATATTATTTGTTGAATCATCGTAATTATCAATTTCTTTATTGTTCCTTATGTCAGATAAAATTTGAAAAGATAGTTTTTTCCCAAGTTCTACTCCCCACTGATCAAAACTATATATATTCCATATAACTCCTTGAACAAATGTCTTATGTTCATACATAGAAATTAAAGCTCCAATTGTATACGGATCAATTTTTTTTAATAAAATTGAGTTACTTGGTCTATTTCCAAATAAAACTTTGTATAAATTTGAATTTTTTGTACTTTTTTTACTAAAGTTCCCAAATGCCAAAGCTCTTGTTTGAGAAAAAAAATTAGACATAGTTTCTTCATGACATTTTTCTGAAAATCCAGGATTTTGTATAACTCCTATAAAATCACAAGGAATTAATTTTTTTCCTTGATGCATTAATTGACAAAAGGAATGTTGAAAATTAGTCCCAGTCTCTCCCCAAATAATTGGACATGTTTGATATTTAATAAAATTTCCTAACCTGTCAACAGATTTCCCATTTGATTCCATTAAACACTGCTGAAGATAAGTTGGAAGCAAAGATAATCTTTGACTATATGGTAAAATTACTTCTGTTTCAGATCTAAAAAAATTATTATACCAAATGCTTATTAGAGCTAGTATTATAGGAATGTTATCACTTTCTGTAGTATTTAAAAAATGATTATCCATAGCATATGCTCCATCTAACAAATTTTCAAAATTTTTAAATCCAATAGACAAAGCTATTGATAGACCAACAGAAGACCATAATGAGTAACGTCCACCAATCCAATCAAATATTTTGAATATATTCTTTTTTTCTATTCCAAATTCTATTGATTTTTTATAGTTCATAGATATTGCAAAGAAATGAAGTTGCATATGTTTTATATTTTTTGACTTTGATATGAACCAATTCTTTGCAATTTCTGAGTTTGATATTGTTTCATGAGTCGAAAAAGTTTTTGAAGAAATTAAAAATAAAGTAGTTTCGTGAGAGATTTTTTTCAGAGTTTCAAAAATATGAATTCCGTCTGAGCTATAAACAAAATGAATTTTTAAATGATTTCTATACGATTTTAATGATTTCAAAACCATTCTTGGCCCAAGGTCTGAACCACCTATCCCTATATTAACAATATCTGTAATTCTTTTTCCACTATATCCTCTCCAATTACCTGCAATAACATCTTCGCTAAAATTTTCTATTTTCTTAAAAATTTTTCTTACTTCTTCTTTAATTTTAATTCCATCTAATATAATTTTATTTTTATTTCTGTTTCTTATTGCTGTATGCAAAACTGCTCTATTCTCTGTTTTATTAATTTTTTCTCCATTAAACATACTGTTTATTGCTGATTTTACATCCATCTCTTTAGATAAATTGAACAAATTTTTCATAGTTTCTTCTAAGATTTTGTTCTTAGAGTAATCAATCCATATAATGTCTCTAAAATTTTTAGAAAATTTTAAAAATCTACTTTTGTCTTCTTTAAATAAATCTTGAATTTTAACTTTTCTGACTCTGTTATAATGATGTTGTAATTTTTTCCAAAAAAAAGTTTTTGTAGGATTAATATTCTTCATAAAGATTTCCTAATATTAAAAAAGATATCAGACATCTAATTACATAATATGTAATTTTAATTGAGGTAATCTAATTATATTCTAAGTAAAAATTTCTTCAAATTTTTCAAATCCGATTTCCTTAAAAACTTGTATCAAAATCTTGATTCTCTCTTCCATTTTGGTATAGTAGACTGTATTTTTTTTCTTAATACTAAAAATACTTTTCTTATAAATATAAACATTTTTTAAAAGATCTGATTTTGAATCAATTAAATTAATTTTTCTTCCAAAAAAATTTTTGATTTCTTTTTTTATCAATAGAAGATGAGTACATCCAAGTATGATAGTATCAGGATTACTTGTTCTGTCTTCGATCCATGGGGACAAAATAGATAATGTTTTATATACTGATTGATATGTAGTATTAAACATATTTTCTACTACATTTATTATATCGGAAACTATGATGTTTCTAATTATTACATACGAAGAAAAATTTTTAATAAAACGTTTCATATAAGCACTATTTATGGTAGCTTTTGTAGCAAGTAACCCAACAATTTTATTTTTAGTTATTTTAACAGCAGATTTTATATCAGGAATTATTCCGATAATTGGAAATGAAAAAACTTCTCTGAGCTTTCTTAAGCT